>DATBFX010000113.1:0-18316 GCA_036558305.1 Thermomicrobiales bacterium
AGGTCTCCCAGTCGAGCATGGGCGGGGCTCCTGTCGCAAGGCGGGTACCGAAGCACCCCCACCCTACCCGACCGAGACCTTCCCCTTCAATCGCTAACTAGCACCAGGCGTTGAAACCCTGGGCTCACGCCACGAAACCCCTTCGGGGTTAGGACGGGGTGCGTCGGGCAGCGGTGCTAACATCACCGTTCGCACGGCTATTCCTGCTAAGTTGGTCAAGAACTATGCAATTTGACCGGAGGCGGTATACTTCCGGGTGTGCGAGCGACGCTGGCATGACCGGTGGCGGCGCGGGATTTCGGCTTGTCCGATACTTCCGAGGCCGCGGTTGCCGGTGGGGCAGCGGTGGCGCGCAGCAGCCGGTTCGTGACGGGTGCCGATCGAGGAGCACTCGCGGCGTGCGGGTGCCGATCGGCGAGCAGGGAAGAAAGCGAGTGTGAGTCGATGGCGGACTACGTGCATCCCGAGGTGCTGGTTTCGACCGACTGGGTGGCCGAACACCTGAACGACCCGAAGGTCCGCATCGTCGAGTCGGACGAGGACATCTTACTCTACGACGTCGGGCACATCCCCGGTGCGGTCAAGCTCGACTGGCACACCGACCTGCAGAATCCGGTGGCGCGCGACTTCGTCGACAAGGCCGGGTTCGAGGACCTGATGAGCAAGGCGGGGATCGGCAACGACACGACGGTCGTCTTCTACGGCGACAAGAACAACTGGTACGCCTGCTACACGTTCTGGCTTTTCAAGTACTTCGAGCACGCGGATGCCAGGATCATGAACGGCGGACGCGCCAAGTGGGAAGCGGAGAGTCGCCCCTATACCCGCGACGTGCCGAGCTACCAACCGACGTCCTACACGGCAAAGGACCCCGATCCGAAGGTGCGCGCCTTCCGCGACGACGTCCTGGAGTTCGTCAACACCGGCAAGGGCGGGTTGGTCGACGTGCGTTCGCCCCAGGAGTACACGGGCGAAGTCATCCACATGATCGGCTACCCGCAAGAGGGCGCGCAGCGGGCCGGTCACGTCAAGGGCGCCAAGAACATCCCGTGGGGGCGGGCGGCCAACGCCGACGGCACGTTCAAATCGGCGGACGAGTTGAAGTCGCTCTACGAAGGCGAGGGGATCACCTCCAACAGACCGACGATCGCCTACTGCCGGATCGGCGAGCGCTCCAGCCACACCTGGTTCGTCTTGACCTACCTGCTCGGCTACCCGAACGTCCGCAACTACGACGGCAGTTGGACCGAGTGGGGCAGCATGGTCAACGTGCCGATCGAGAAGAACGTTTAGTGCGGTTCGGGGTTCGAGGTTCGGGGTTCGAAGAGAACGCCCCGAACCTCGAACCCCGAACCTCGAACCCGGAGCGCAGAGAGATGGATCGGCAGGACTACATCGAAATCATCATGGACCACTTCGAGCATCCGCGGAACAAGGGGCGGATGGAGGGTGCCGACATCCAGCTCGGGGGTGGCAATCCGGGGTGCGGCGACCTGATCACGATGTACCTCAAGGTGGGCGACGGCGAGCGGATCGAGCAGGCCAGTTTCGAGGGCGAGGGGTGCACGATCAGCCAGGCCGGCGGCTCGATCATCGCGGAGATGATCGAGGGGATGACGCTCGACCAGGTCAAGGAACTCGGGACGGAGACGATGGTCGAGGAGATGGGACCGGACGTGGTCAAGAGCCGCGTCAGATGCGCCACACTCGCCCTCGGCACGGCCCAGGCGGCGATCGACGAGTACCGACGCAACCAGATGCGGGCCGAGATCGCGCGTCAGGTCGACGCCCCGGCGTTGGCCGGCCGGGCGAGCTAACGCCGTCCGGTGGCCGCTCCCCCGCCGATCGACGATCGGCCGCGACTGCCGGCAAAGTCCGACTACGGGATCGCGATCGTCGGGTGCGGTGGAATCGTCAACTACGCGCACTTGCCGGCCTACGCGGCGCACGGGTTGCGCGTTCTCGGCTGTTACGACGTCAACGCGGAGGCGGCGAAGGAGACGGCTGAGCGGCATGGGCTCGGGCGTGTCTACGCGTCGCTCGGCGAACTGCTCGCGGACGAGGCGGTCGAGATCGTCGACGTGGCGGTCCAGCCGTGGCATCAGCGGGCGATTGCGGAAGCGGCGCTGGCGGCGGGAAAGCACCTGCTGCTGCAAAAACCGCTGGCGGTCGAGGTGGCGGACGGTGTCGCGATCATCGAGGCGGGACGGCGGGCGGGGCGGAAGGTCGCGGTCAACCAGCAGATGCGGTGGACCGGGGGGATCGCGGCCGCCCGGCAATTGATCGCGGCTGGGTACGTGGGACAGCCGACCGACGTCCAGATCCAGGTTTCGGTGACGACGCCGTGGTCGATGTGGCCGTGGTTGCAGCGGTCGCCGCGGTTGGACGTGCTTTACCACAGCATCCACTACCTGGACACGGTCCGCTCGCTCGTCGGCGATCCGGAGTGGGTGACGGCGCGGCACGCCAGGTACCCCGGTCAGACCGAAGTGGCGGAAACGAAGACGCTGACGGTCCTCGACTACCCGTCCGGGCTGCAGGCGCTGATTGCGGTCAACCACCACAACGAGACGGGTGGGTCCCACGCGATCTTCCGTGTGATCGGCACCGGCGGGATCGTCGAAGGCACGATCGGGCTGCTCGCCGAGTATCCGGCGGGCGGACTGGACACGGTCCGCTGCCGGCAGGCGGACGATCCGGCGGACGTCTGGCACGACATCCCGTTGACGACCCTGTGGATGCCAGATGCGTTTATCGGAACGATGGGGTCGCTGATGGAGGCGATCCAAAGCGATGGGGTGCCGGTGACGGACGCGGCGGATAATTTGACGACGCTGCGGCTGGTGCACGCGTGCTACCGGTCGGCGGCGGAGAACCGCTCCGTGCGGTTGGAAGAGGTCATTGCGTCGTAGAGCGTTCGCGTCTATCTGGCTGAGGCGCGACGTCCATCCCCCCCGTCATTCCGAGCCTGTCGAGGAATCTCCCGGAGCGCAGCGGAGGCGTCGTTCGTTCTTTGGTGTGGTGCCTCTGGCGGAGCGAGATTCCTCGACCTCGCTCGGAATGACGATATGCCCCGCGGAGGCGCTCGCAGAAAGTATGAAAAGCGGCGACAATCGCCCGATCAACGGTCTTTGCCGGTATGGGGTGCGGGCGATGATCGCCGAGGCGGGTCCCGAACGAATTTCGGAGCTGTCCCTCAGCAGTGCCTGGAACGACCAGCGTTTTGGTGAACCGTTGCGGACGACCGATGGACGTTCGCTGACGATCGTCCACAGGGGGGCCTGGACCCACGGCTTCGGGCCGGATTTCCGCGATGCGATGATCTTGCTCGACGGCCGCGACCTGCTGACCGGCAGCATCGAGATCCATCTGTCGACCGGGGCCTGGCGGGATCACGGGCATCATCTCGATCCCCGGTACGACGACGTGGTCCTGCACGCCGTGTTGCGACACGACGGGAGTGAGACGCGGCGATCGGACGGCGCACTGGTGCCGGTGGTCGAACTCGGTATCGACGTCGATGCGTTGCGGGCGGTTCCGGTGACGGCGACCGATTGGGCCAGGATGGGGGGCGAGGTTTGCGCGGAGGAGTTGGCGCGGGATCATCCGGCGGAGATCAGGGCGATCCTGTGGCGGTTGGGGGATGTCCGGTTGGCGGCCAAGTCGGCGCGGATCGAGGCGCGATTGACGGAACTGCCGCCGGGCGAAGTGCTCTATCAGGAACTCCTGGACGGGCTCGGGTTTTCGGCGAATCGGGAGCCAATGCGGGCGGTCGCGTCTCGCCTGCCTTTGGCGGATCTGGAAACCGCGCTCGGGACGGTCTCGCCGGGGCAGCGGCTGCATCTGGCGCGGGGGTTGCTGTTCGGCGTTGCCGGGTTCCTGCCGTTGTCGCCGGCGGAGGCGTTGTTCGCGCGGATCGGACCGGCCGAGTCGGTCGAAGCCGAGCGGTTCTGGTTCGAAACGGGAATCGCATGGCACGACGAGTGTTTGCCGGCGACGGCGTGGACCCGCGCCCGCGTGCGACCGGCAAACCATCCGGCGCTCAGACTTTCGGCCGCTGCGGCGCTGGTTGCGAGCGCGCGGGGCGGACTGGTGTCGGCCTTGCTCGCACCGCTGCGACAAGGGAGCGATCCCGTGGTGGCGCTGCGCGAGTTGGCGACCTGGGACGGTGAAGCGGGGATCGGCGAGGACCGTGCTATCGGCCTGGTGGTGAATGCTCTCATCCCGTTCGCGCTTGCGCTGGCCGAGCACACCGGAGATAGTGGATTGGCGGATCGCGCTGCGGCGGCCTGGGAACGGCTGCCTCCTGCCGAGTCGAACGAAGTCACGCGACGGGCGCTGCGCCAGGTGGCGGGCTCCTCACGCCTGGCGAACCTGGGGGCCCGCGGACAGCAAGGACTGCTCCATCTCGACGGCGCCCTCTGCGCGCCGCGTCGATGCTACGAGTGCCCGATCGCGGCACGGGTGCTGAGGACGGAGTAGCGAGCTTCGAGCTTCGAGCTTCGAGCTTCGAGCGCGTACGCCGGGGCCGCGCCACCGGATCTGTTGGAACTGCCGGCGTCGCTTCGGGGCGGAAGCGCGGCACGACAAGCTCGAAGCTCGAAGCTCGAAGCTCAGAAATAGTTCACCGTAATTCCGCCATCTACCACGAACGTCGTGCCGGTCATCCAGGAGGACTCGTCGGAGGCGAGGAATACTCCCGCCCAGACGACGTCTTCGGCGCGGCCGAAGCGGCCGAGGGGGATGCGGTTGAGGCGCTTGTTCTTTTCCTCCTGGTTCGGGAAGATGGTCTCGAGGAGGGGGGTGAGGACGGGTCCGGGGCAAATGGCGTTGGCGCGGATGCCCTGCCGGCCGTATTGGACGGCGAGCGATTTGGTCAGTGAGAGAACGCCGCCTTTGCTGGCGGTGTAGGCGTCCTGGGGAACGGTGCAGCCGAGGAGGGCGACGAAGGAGGCGATGTTGATGATCGATCCGCCGCCGGCCGCCTGGAGGGCGGGGACGCCGTGTTTGCAACAGAGGTAGATGCCTTTGAGGTTGACGTCGAGGACGCGCTCCCAGGTCTCCTCGCTGGTGGCGACGACGGAGGTGTCCTCGTCGGGCATGATGCCGGCGTTGTTGTAGAGGACGTTGACCTTGCCGAAGTGTTCGACACCCTGGTCGATCCAGCGCTTGACGTCGGCGCTCTCGAGGGTGTTGCCGACGATGGGGAGGATGGCGTCACGGTGGGCGGTGCCGGCCTCGGCGACGGTCTCCTCCAACGCCTCGGCTTTGATGTCGGTGGCGACGACCCTGGCGCCTTGCTCGGCGAAGATCCTGGTGGCGACGCGGCCCATGCCGCTGGCCGCACCGGTGACGAGGATGACTTTGTTGGCGAGTCGCACGTGTGGGCTCCTTGGTGAAGCCGGTAGCCGGTAGCCGGTAGCCGGTAGGATGTGCCTGCTTGAAACGCCCTACTGTATCGCAACCAGGGCGATCGTGGGGCGCGGTCTCGATCGTCGCATTTGCTATGATCCGGCCGGTTCCGTCTCTCCTACCGGCTACCGGCTGCACAAGGAGCACGACATGCCCGATTTCCCGATCGTCGATTCGCACGTGCACCTCTGGGATCCCGAACGGCAGCGGGTGCCGTGGATGGACAACGCGCCGGTCCTGCGGCGGAAGGCGGGGATGGCGGAATACGACGCGGATACCGCCGGGGTCGAAGTCGAAGGGCTGGTCTATCTGGAGATCGACATCGCGCCGGTCTACGCGTTGCCGGAAGCACGAGAGCTCGCGCGGTTGGCGGAGCGGGAACCGAGGATTCTTGGGATCGTCGCGTTTGCGCCGCTGGAGTTCGGGGAGCAGGCGCGGTGGTATCTCGAAGAGTTGGTGGCGATCGGGCCGCGGATCAAAGGGGTTCGGCGGTTGACGCAGGATGTGCCGGACCCCGATTTCTGCCTGCAACCGGGGTTCGTTCGGGGGGCCCAGATGCTCGCGGAATACGGGTTGTCCTGCGACATGTGTTGCTACTACGTCCAACTTGGGCAGACGGTGGAGTTGGTAAGACGCTGCTCCGAGACGAGTTTCATCCTCGACCACATCGGCAAACCGAACATCCGTGGCGGCGTACGGGAACCGTGGATGGGCCAGATGCGGGAACTGGCGTCGTTGCCGAACGTGGTCTGCAAGATCAGCGGCGCGACGACGGAGGCGCACCACGACCGGTGGACGATCGAGGACATCAAACCGTACGTCCTGCACGCGCTCGACGTCTTCGGCGAGGACCGGGTCGTGTTCGGCAGCGACTGGCCCGTATCCACGCAGGCGACGACGTACCGGCGGTGGGTCGATACGATCGACGAGTTGACCATCGACTGGTCGGACGCGGCCAGGCGGAAACTCTGGAACGAGAACGCGCGGCGGTTCTATCGGTTGTAACGCAGACGGCCGCTCAAGAAACAACACGGCCCGAGCGGTTGGGAAGAAGGCGGGGGCGTCTTGCTCCTGCGCACGCGGCTATACTCCCCTGACCAATAGGTTTGGGGGTGCGACGATGGCGAAGCAGAGCGAGTCAGGTTGCGATCGGATCACGCAGGATCCGGCAATCATGGTCGGCAAACCGGTGGTGAAGGGAACCCGGATTCCGGTCGAGCGCGTCGTCGCCCAACTGGCCGCGAATCCGGACGTGAACGAACTCTTCGCGGTGTATCCGGAGTTGACGATCGAAGACGTCAAGGCGGTGCTCGCATACGCGCACACCGCGGTTGCTCAGCGTAGTTCACGTGCCGCACGGAAGACGCTTGCGTCCTTGGCCGCGACGTCTGCATGAAGGTCCTCCGGTTCTTGCTGGACCAGAGTGCCGACGCACGCCTGATCGCTTACCTCCTCGCGCTCGGACATGATGCGAAACGAGTTGGCCGCGATTTTCCGGCCGGGCTGCCCGATCGGGATGTGCTTGACATTGCTTTCGAAGAAGGTCGCATCCTTCTGGCCGACGATCGCGACTTCGGCGAACTCGTCGTTCGGCTAAAGCGGCCCCATGCCGGTGTCATCCTCCTCCGTCTTGGCAATTCGGCTGACCTCGCGACGAGAATCGCCCGTCTGGACCACGTCTTGACGAACTATGGCGATCGGCTCGATCGGCTCTTGGTCGTGACGCGCGACCGTGTGCGGATCTACCCCCCTTAGAAAGGGCGTGGAGGCGTGGGCGGACAACAAACCGGCATCATCACCGTTGACCAATTGCGCATGGGAATTGAGACGGGCCAGATCGACACCGTCATCTCCGCCGTCTGCGACATGCAGGGGCGGTTGGTGGGGAAGAGGGTGACCGGGTCGTTTTTTGTCGAGCACTGTTTGGAGCATGGGACGCATTTTTGCACCTATTTGCTGGGGACGGATATGGAGATGAATACACCGGAGGGGTTCGGCTTGATGAATTGGGAGACGGGGTATGGGGATTACCTGGCGCGGGCGGATTGGTCGACGTTGCGGTTGATTCCGTGGTTGGAAAAGACGGCGTTGGTCCTGGCGGACGCGGTGGTGGAGGAGACGGGGGAGCTGGTGCCGGTGGCGCCGCGGTCGATCTTGCGGCGGCAGGTGGAGCGGTGCGCCGAACGCGGATTGCGACCGAAGATGGCGACGGAGTTGGAGTTCTACGTGTTGGCGGACACCTACGAGGGGGCGAAGGCCAAGGGGTTCGCGAACCTGCAACGGTTCGGCTGGTACAACGAGGATTACCACCTGTTGCAGGCGACGAAGGCGGAACCGCTCTACCGCAAGTTCCGCAACTTAATGACCGCGGCGGGGGTGCCGATCGAGTTCTCGAAGGGGGAGGCGGCGCCGGGGCAGCACGAGGTGAACATCCACTACGCCGATGCGTTGGAGGCGGCAGACCGGGCGGCACTGTTCAAGCACGGGGCGAAGGAGATCGCCTACCAGGACGGGTTGGCGGTGACGTTCATGGCGAAACCGGACCACACCTGGACCGGTTCCAGCGGGCACATCCACGTCAGTCTCTGGGACGAGCCGGGAGAGCGGAGTCTCTTTCCGGTGGAGGCATCGTCGAAGGAGATGTCGGAGACGATGCGGTGGTTCCTTGGTGGATTGATCGCCTGCGCGCGGGGGTTGTCGCTACTTGTCGCAACCAATGTCAATGCGTACAAGCGGTATGCGTCGCTGAGTTGGGCGCCGGTCAGCATCGTCTGGTCGCGGGACAACCGGACGGTCGGGTTTCGCATCGTCGGGTCGGGGAGTGCATTGCGGATCGAGAACCGGTTTCCGGGCGGGGATGCCAATCCCTACCTGTCGTTCGCGGCGGTGCTGGCGGCGGGGTTGCACGGCATCGACCACAAGATCGAGCCGCCGGCGGAATTCAAGGGAAACGGCTACGTGGCGAAGGGGGTGCCGCGGGTGCCGCGGGCGCTCTACGAGGCGATCGAGGCGTTCGAGGGGAGCGCGGTGGCGCGGGAGGCGTTCGGGGAGGTGGTCGTGGAGCACTATCTGAACGCGGCGCGGGTGGAGCAGGAGGCGTACGACAACGTGGTCACGGACTGGGAGCGGGAGCGGTATCTGGAGCGGGGGTAACGGATGAAGCCCGTTCGCCAAAATCTGCTACGCTCGCCGCGAAGGGAGGACACGAAGATGAATGTCACGCTGAATCCAGAGCTCGAGGCGCTGGTTCGGCAGAAAGTCGAATCCGGGGATTTCCGCGACGAGGCGGCAGTCGTCCAAGAAGCGCTCTCGTTGTTGGAGAAGCGGGACCGGCTGAGGAGACTCCGCGCATCGCTCGACCTTGCCGACGAACAGATCGACCGGGGACAAGGGATTGAGTGGACGCCCGACCTGCTGGATCGGCTGACTGCGGAAGCAAAGGAGAATGCGCGGAACGGAAAGCCGGTCAACGATGACGTCAAGCCGTAGGCTACAGATCGCACCGCTCGCGGACGATGATCTCCGAGATATCCTGCAGTACACGGAGGGGCGTTGGGGCGAACGGCAACGGCATGTTTACGGCACCAAACTCATGGACGCGATGCACGACCTTACGATCCACCCCTATCGGGGGCGTTCGCGCGACGACCTGCGCCCGGGTCTTCGGGGTATCACCGTGGAGCACCACATCATTCTGTACCGCGTCATGCCCGGCGTCATCCGAGTGCTTCGCATCATTCACACGAGCAGAAACCTCACGGGCGACCTGGAAATCGAGTGAGTGCCGGGCACGGCGAGCCACGAGGGGAGCGCGGCGGCGCGGGAGGCGTTCCGGGACGTGGTCGTGGAGCACACTATCTGAACGCGGCGCGGGTGGAGCAGGAGGCGTACGACAACGTGGTGACGGATTGGGAGCGGGAGCGGTATCTGGAGCGGGGGTAACCGGCAATCATCGCCGAGGATTTCTGGTACGCTCGTTGCGCGAGGAGGCAGCCCATGAACGTTTTGCTTAGCCCTGAACTCGAGGCGCTCGTCAGACGCAAAGTCGAGTCTGGCGCCTACCGGGACGCAAGCGAGGTCGTGGCCGATGCGTTGAAGCGAATGGACGAACGTGAACGCCACGCGTGGTTGCGCGATGCGGTCGTGCAGGGAATTCAGGACATCGAAACCGGAAACACTGTCACGATGACGCCCGAACTTCGGGAGGAAATGATCCAGAACGCGATCCGGCGCGCGGAAGCGGGTGAGAAGCCAAGTGCCGATGTCACCCCGTAATGTGGCGTATCGACTGTCGGACCGGGCACGACTCGACTACGAGGAGATCTTGCTCTTTAGCCAACTCACCTGGGGTGAGATCCAGATGAGGAGATTCGAAGCCAAGCTCGAACGGTCGCTGCAACTCTTGGCTGAAAATCCGCGATCCGCACCGCGACGTCCCGATCTTGGTCCCGATGTTTGAGCGCGTCGAATCCCTCCGTATATCGCCTTCTCCCGAATCGAAGACGGTGTCGTGGTCATCGCTCGCATTCTGCATGAGGGACGCGACGCGACCGCCGAGGTCATTGAGAACACCGCGTCCGTCTCGTCGGGAGGTCGGCGGTGGGAATTGTGCGTTTTGCACTAATCGCCGCTTGAGATTTGTGCAGTTGTCTGATTCCTCGTTGAGCCGCGCGGCGTGAGAATGGGTCCGTCCGTGGTTCGCCCACGAGTTTGGTCGCTGGGCGCGACGCGGCGTTGCTGACGACCCTGTAGGGCCGGGTGGAGTAACGACGTGGAGACGATTCCCGCGGCGGCGGTGCCGGCGAGCAAGGGCGGTTCGGCGGTGGACCTCGGGTCGTTCGTGACGACCTACCAGCGTCCCCACCTTAACCACACCCGGGTGCCGATGGTCGAGGGGATCGTGCGCTATCGTGAGTCCCAGATCGCGCCGTTCTCCACACCCGGTCACAAGCAGGGTCTGGGGATGGACCCGCAGTTGCGGGAACTCTACGGGGACGACGCGTTTCTCTCCGACATCCCGGTCAGCGGCGGGGCGGACGATCTCCATTTCACGTGGGGGACGCTGCGGCAAGCCGAGGACCTGGGGGCCGACGCCTGGGGCGCGGACCGCACCTTCTATCTGGTGAATGGGTCATCCACCGGCAACCACGCGTATTTGCTGGCCACGCTGCGGCCGGGCGACGAGGTCGTTGTTGCGCGCGACATCCACAAGTCGTTGCTGGTGGCGTTGATTCATACCGGCGCGAAACCGGTCTACGTCGCGCCGCGATTGCACCCGGACCTCGACGTCGGCTTGGGGATCGCCGCGGCCGACGTGGCGGCGACGCTCGACGCGCACCCGAACGCGAAGCTGGTGGCGCTGGTCAGTCCGTCGTATTGCGGGGTGTCGTCCGATTTGCGGGCGATTTCGGCGGTCGCGCATGGGCGCGGAGTGCCGGTCTACGTCGACGAGGCATGGGGACCGCACTTCCACTTCCACCCTGCCTTGCCGGCCTCGGCGATGGCGAGCGGGATCGACGGGGCGGTGGCGAGCACGCACAAGGTGCTGGGCGCGATCACGCAGTCGGCGATCCTCAACGTCCAGGGATCGTTGGTCGATGCGCGGCGGGTCGAGAACGCCGTCGGTATGACGCAGACGACGAGTCCGGCCGCCTACATCCTGGCCTCGATCGACGCCTGCCGGCGGCAGATGGTGCTACGCGGGCGGGAACTGCTGGAAACGACGATCGCGCTGGCCGGCGAAGCGCGGCGGCGCCTGCAGCGGATTCCCGGTGTCGACGTGCTCGACGGCGAGCGACTCGGGGTCGAAACGTACGATCTGACCAAATTGCTGATCGACGTGCACGGCTTGCGGATGACCGGGTTCGACGTGGAGGAGGCGCTGCGAAGGCGCTTCCGAATCGTGCCGGAGTTGAGCGACCTCACCGGAATCATGTGCCTGATCACGGTCGGCGACACCCAGGAGAGTATCAATCGCCTCATACACGCCTTCGAAACGCTCTCGGCCGAGAGAAGAGTCCACCTGAACGGCAACGGGAATGGTGCGGTGATGCGCTCGTCCGGGGTGGCAATCGCGCCGGGGGTACAGGCCATGTCACCGCGGGACGCCTTCTATGCGCCGTCGCGGGCGATTCCGTTGCGGGAGGCGATCGGCGAGGTCTCCGCCGAATTGGTGATTCCGTATCCGCCGGGGATTCCGGTGCTGGCGCCGGGCGACGTGATCTCGGCCGAAAAGGTGGAGTATCTTGCCTTCGGCGGGGCCCACGGGATGTACATCTCCGGCGCCAGCGACGCCCGGTTGGAGACGATCAAGGTTGTTGCCGGATAGCGACAAGCCCGACCAGCTCGCCGAACTTGAGATTCGCGATTATCGCCCGGAGGACGCGGATGCGCTCTGGGCGATTTTGTTGGCAGCGTTTGACGACGGCGAACTGAAGGGCTCGACGCGGCACGACGTCGAGCACTGGCATTCGCGCCTGCCCGCCAATCCGCCGGATACCCTCGTGGCCGTCCTTGCTGGACGGGTGGCGGGTCTGATTACGCCGCGCCGAAACATGATGGTCGTCGGGCGCGCCTTTCGGCGGCGGGGTGTGGGCCGTCGCCTGGTCGAAGCGGCCGAGCATGGCAATCGAGAGCGCGGCGCAGGGCCGCTCTACCTCGCGTTGCCCCACGAGAATGACGGTGCGCTCGCCTTCTTCCACACCCTGGGGTTCACCTATCATCACAGCACGTGGAATATGCGGCTGCGCGACGATGCCGCCGTGGTAGTTCCGGCATTTCCGCCGGCTGTCGTGCGTCATCGGTATCGGCACGACGACGTCGCCGCGTTCGTGGACCTCGTCAACACCGCGTTTGTCGATCACCCGACGCCGTTGTCGGTCTCGGTCGAGCGAGTCCGCTACGTCCACTCGCTCCCCGACTTCAATCCGGAGAACATCTGCCTGCTTGCGCCGGCGGACGAACCGGATCGGTTGGTTGCCTTCTGCCGGGTCGATCTCCAGGAGGACGAGGGGCGCACGACCGGCGAGGTCGCGGTCGTCGGGGTCTTGCCGGAGTGGCGGCGACAGGGACTCGGTCGGGCATTGCTTCGCTGGGGCGTCCACCGACTCCAAGGCATTGGGGTCGAGGAGGTCTTCCTCGCGGTCGAGAGCGAGAACGAGCGGGCGCTCCGGTTGTACGAGGAGACGGGATTCGAGCGGGTCGAAGAGTGGCCGCGGTATGCGCGGGTGGCCGACCAGGAGCCGCATCGGTTCGACCTTTGAGAAAACTCCAAACTTTCGCAAATCTCCTTCAGATGATCCCGCAAGAATCTGCCTTTGCTTGTGATCGATATCACAAGTGGTACGTGCAACATCGCGAAAGAAACCGCTGGCGTGCCACATGCGTATGGTTGGTATCGGTCGCCGCTTGAGCGCCCGGCGGCCACGGTGCGTTCCGTCGCGAGCAGGAAGGGGCAGTCACATGGCCGTCCAGCAGCAGACGCAGCGGGAGTTGTTCGGTAGTCCGAGCGTTCACCGCCGGGCCGACTGGCTCGGCGACAGTATCGTCAGCGGATTCCTCGCGACGATCGCGATGTCGCTCGCGATGGCCGGGGCGTTCGGTCTGGCGCGGGCGATCGGCGATCAGAAGGGGTCGACGATCGAGCAGTGGTTCTGGGCGTTGACCCACAACCCCGTGATCGACACGACGCAGGACGCGATCGTCCTCGCGATCGGCGCCAACCTGTTTATGGGTCTCGTCTGGGCCGTCGTCTACGGGTACGACGCGGAACCGCGACTGAACGGGTCGGGCTGGCGGAAGGGGATGATCTTCTCGCTCGGCCCTTGGTTGCTGTCGATCATCGCCTTTTTCCCGATCATGGACGGCGGCATCTTCGGCAAGGACATCCACGCCGGACCGCTGCCGGTGATCGGAAATCTGATCTTGCACCTGATCTACGGCGCCGTGCTCGGCAGCATCTACGCAATCGATCTCGAAGCGTGGTTGGACGGGAGCGATGCCGATCGGAACCACGCCGAGGCGCAGCAACGCGGCGCCGCGTTGGGGACGGTGGTCGGATTAATCGTCGGTCTGGTGGTCGGCTGGCTGGTGGGACCGTCGCTCGACGACGTCGGCAGCCGCGGCCTGATCACCCTGATCGGGGCCCTCACCGGTGGCGCCCTCGGTCTGGCCGCGGGATCGCTCGCCGGTGCGGAGTGGGCGGATCACGGTCGGGCGCCGGGCGCTCAGGCGCGGTAGCCGGCGACGGGGTTCGCGGAGTCCGCGATCTTGGACGACAGGGAGACGAGACGTTCCGCGGCAGCGCGGAGCGTCTCGTCTTTCTTGGCGAAGCAGAAACGGGCGAGGAGCGGGGCGCGGGCCGGGTCGAGGTAGAAGGCGGAGGGGGGGATAGCCGCGACGCCGACCTCGGCGATCAGGAAGCGGCAAAACGCCGCATCGTCAGGAAAACCGAGTTCGGCGAGGTCGGCCATCAGGAAGTAGCTGCCGCCGATCGGCAGGGTGTGCAGACCGGCGGCGTGAAGGGCGTCGCGCAGGACGTCGCGGCGGTGGGTGTATTCGGCGCGGAGTCGATCGTAGTAACCGCGGTCGCCGGCGGTTTCGAAGGCGATCGCCATCGCCTCTTGGAAGGGGGTGGCGGTGGCGAAGGTGACGAACTGGTGGACGGCGCGGAGGGCGGCGTTGAGCGGGGCGGGACCGATCGCGTAGCCGATCTTCCAACCGGTCATGCTGAAGGTCTTGCCGGTCGAGTTGATCGTCAGGGTCCGCTCCCACATGCCGGGGAGGGTGGCAAGCGAGATGTGTCGCGCGTCGTCGAAGGTGATCCGATCGTAGACCTCGTCGGTGATGACGACGATGTCGCGCTCCCGGCAGAGGGCGGCGACGAGTTCGAGCTCCTCCCGCGCAAAGACTTTGCCGGTGGGGTTGTGGGGGGTGTTGAGGATGAGGGCGCGGGTACGCGGCGTGAAGGCGGCGCGTAGTTCATCGGGGACGAAGGACCAGTCGGGGGGACGGAGGGTGACGGGGACGAGCCGGCCGCCGGCGAGCGTGGCGCTGGTCGGGTAGGAATCGTAGAAGGGCTCGAAGGAGATCAATTCGTCGCCGGGACCGAGGAGGGCCTGGATGGCATCGAAGATCGCCTCGGTGGCGCCGCTGGTGACGGTGATCTCCTGGTCGGGGTCGACCTCCCGTCCGGTTTGGCGGGCCCAGGTGGCGGCCACGGCGCGGCGGAGCCGCGGCGCGCCGTGGCCGACCGCATACTGATTCAGATCGGCGTCGATCGCGGTCTTGGCGGCGTCCTTGACGAAATCGGGACCGGGGAAATCGGGGAACCCCTGGCCGAGGTTGACCGCACCGTGCTGGACGGCGAGGCGGCTCATCTCGGAGAAGATCGAGGTGCCGAAACCGCGGATTCGCGGAGTGGCGTGGTTATCCATGTGTCGTCCTCACCTGATCACCAGGTGCGCCGGGCAGTGAAGGTGCGTTCGCCCTCGTCGAGGACGCTATCCCAGTCGTCGCGGAGCGGTCGTACGTCGAGTTCGGCGACGAGGAAGCGCACCACCGATTCCAAAGAGACGCGCCCCGTGGGAACATGATTCGTCCTCACGATTGTGACTGGACCCTGAGCGCCGTCGATGTGTAGATGGGGAAACTCGGGTTGACCTACCCTGCCGGGATGCCAGTGGAACGCTATGAGTTCCGACCGGTTCTGATTATGCACTTGGTAGAAGTAGTTGCGAGAACGTGCATACCAGTCGCGGTTGTCTCCCGCCTCTCGACCCAATTGGTAGGAGTGAAGAAACGAAAAGGCAAGATGGGATCGGCCCTGCAACGAAACGAATCGATCACTGAGTGTCCAGACGCCGACATCCTCGCTTCCGGAACGACTTCGCACGATCACCGTCCTTGAAACGCAGGAGATCGCCCTCTGCAACGGAGCAAGTGCCGCTGCTCGAGCCGCTGCCGGTGTCCTACCAAAGGTTGCCAAGGAGGGCCAGATACATAATGTCCGAGTGGTCGCCATCGTCGGCGATCGCGTCGTATTCGCCGGCGTTCCAGCGCCGCCGGAATTCGTCGGCGCCGATGCCGAGGAGTTCGCGCGCCATTCGGTCGAAAAAGTCGCGCGTCTCCTCAACCGTCAGTTCCTGGACCGGGGGCAGTTCGATGTCAGCCGTCGTCGCCATCATGTTCACCTCGTCGGCAATTATAGCAACGGCCCCCACCCCCGGCCCCTCCCCCTACGTAGGGGGAGGGGAGCGCTCTATGCAAAGACGCCGGCGTCCACAAGCCGTGTCATTTCGCCGACGGTGTCGTCGAACTCGCGGAGGGCGGCGCGGACGGGTTCGGGGGTGGTGAGGTCGACGCCGGCGCGTTGGAGGAGGGGGAGGGAGTAGTCGGAACCGCCGGCGCGGAGCATGGTCAGGTAGCGGTCGGCGACCGGGGCGCCTTCGTCGCGGACGGCGCGGGCGAGGGCGACGGCGGCGGAGATGCCGGTGGCGTACTGGAAGACGTAGAAGGCGCGGTAGAAGTGGGGAACGCGGCTCCAGCCGAGCCGGGCGTACTCGTCGTTGAGGACGCCGGGCAGGTACGCATCGGCGAGCTCGCCGTAGATGTCGTTGAGGGTTTCGAGGGTCAGGGGTTGGCCCGCTTCGGCGGCGGAGTGGGTGCGGTACTCGAATTCGGCGAACATGGTTTGGCGGAGCAAGGTGGCGTGGATCGTATCGGCGAAGCGGTTGAGGATGGCGAACCGGGTCGCGCCGTCGTCGGCAGGCGTCTCGCGCAGGAGGTGCCAGGTGAGGAGGACCTCGTTGACGGTGGAGGCGATCTCGGCGGTGAAGAGGGAGTAGCCGGCGTCGTGGAACGGTTGCGCGGCATCGGCGTAGAGACTGTGCATGGCATGACCGGCTTCGTGGGCGAGGGTGAAGACGTGGTCCTCCGTCCCGTTCCAGTTCATCAGGATCACGGGCGGTTTGCCGTAGACACCCGAGGAGTAGGCGCCGGAGCGTTTGCCCTTCGTCTCGTGCCAATCGACCCAGCGGGTGTCGAACCCGGCGGCAAGATCCCGAACATAGGCGGGGCCGAGCGGGTGGAGCGCGTCGAGGACGAGGGTGCGTGCCTCGGCGATGGTGTAGCGGCGCTCCGGTTGCGGCGCCAGGGGGACGTAGAGGTCGTAGGTGGCGAGGTCGTCGAGACCGAGGAGACGGCGGCGGAGATCGAGGTACCGCGCGATCGCCGGTCGCGCCTCGCGGACGGCGGCGATGAGGCTGTCGTAGACCGATTCGGGGACGTTGTCGGCGAAGAGGGCGGCGGCGCGGGCCGAGGGGTGGTGGTGGGCACCGGCGTAGAAAGCGTCTTTGCGGACCGAGCCGGCGTGGAGTTGGGCCAGCGTGTGTTGGTGGGCGTGGTACTGGCCGACGAGCGCCTCGTAGGCGGCGCGGCGAATCTCGCGCTTTTTGCTTTCGATCAGGACCTGATAGCGGCCTTTGGTCAACGCGATCGGCATCCCCTCGTCGTCCTGGACGACGCCGAAATCGAGGTCGACGTTGTCGAGGGCGTTGAAGGCATCGCGCGAGGTGCGGGCGACGTCGGCGTTCTGCGCGAGGAGTTCCTCGACCTCAACCGACCGGGTGTGCGGTCGGTGCCGGATCATGTCGTCGAGGAGATGCAGGTATGGGGCAAGAGCGGGATCGGCGAGGAAGGCATCCAGGCGTTGCGGATCGATCGCCATCACCTCGGGTTGGAAGAAGGCGAGCGCTTCCCCGGCCTCGATTGAGAGGGCGGTTGCCCGCTCGTACCGTGCCAACGCCCCGGCGTTCGCGGTATCCTCGTCTCTTCTGAGGAAGGCGTAGACGGCGAGGCGTTCCAGCGTCTGGCGGAGCGCCATCACGTCGTCGAGGGCGCGGCGGAGTCGTGCGGCCGATTCGCCGAGCGCACCGCGGTGGGCGATGGCGGTGGCGAGCAGGGCACGGACCTCGGCCGTGTCGGCTTCCCAGCGGTCGTCGTTCGCGTAAAGCGTCGAGAGGTCCCAGGTCTCCGCGACCGGGATGTCGGCGCGGGTGAGTTGTTCGGCTTGAGCGATCAAGAATTGTTCCCTCCTGTCACACCACGACGTCGGGGGAATGATACGGGTTTGGCCGGCGGCGATGGGCGCAAAGGTACGCCTTGATAGCAAGGAGCGTCACCGGATGCGCGTCTACCTCGAACTCGCCCGGCGGTCGTTCCAGCGGCACCTGGCCTACCGGCAGGCGACGGTGGCGGGGATCTTTACGAATGCGGTCTTCGGGGTGCTGATCGCCTCCGTCTATGGCGCGCTCTATCGGTCGCGGGGGACCGGTGAGTCGGTGGCCGGATTCGATCTGAGCGAAGCCTGGACGTACATCTGGATCGGCCAATCCCTGCTGACGGTGATCGCGATCTGGGGATGGTGGGAGTTGGCGGCCTCGATCCAGAGCGGCGACGTCGTCGTCGACTTGATGAAACCGATCGACTTCTACGGGTTCTGGCTCAGCCGCGATCTCGGGCGGGCGGGCAGCCAGGTGTTGATGCGGTTCGTCCCCACCTTGACGATCGGGGCGCTCCTGTACGACCTGGTGCCGATGCCGTCGTTCGGGCGGTGGCTGGTGTTCGCCGTCAGCATCGCCCTCGCCGTCGTCGTCAGTTTCGCCTTTCGCTTCATCCTCAACGCTTCGGCGTTTTGGATGGTCGACGTCACCGGTGTCCGCACCATGGCCCTGTTCGCGACGAGTTTCCTTTCGGGTCTGCTCGTGCCGATCACGTTCTTCCCGCCCTGGTTGCAAACCATCGCCAACCTCCTCCCCTTTCGGACGTTCATCATGGTGCCGATCGAAGTCTTTCTCGGGCATGGGAGTGCGGTGAGGGCGATCGGGCTGGAGGTGTTCTGGGCGAT
>DATBFX010000114.1:0-34042 GCA_036558305.1 Thermomicrobiales bacterium
GTCTCGCGTGAAGAGGAGCAACAATGCCTCGATGGCGACGATCCAGGCGAGGACCATCAGGGCGTAGAAGAGGGGTTGGGTGTAGCGGGCGATCAGGAAGAGGTCGATCAGGAAGAGGTAGCCGACGATACCGGCGGCGCGGCCGGAGTTGAGGTGGAAGTCGGCCAGCCGGCCGAACTTGACCCAGCCGAGGACGAGGGAGAAGACCGCCGTCGCCATCAGGACGGCGATGAAATAGGGATGGGCGCGGACGACTTCGGGGCGGAGCAGGAGCAGCCAGCCGACCGCGGAGAAACTCACCAGCACGTCGGCGATCGAGTCGAGTTTGCTGCCAAAGGTCGAGGTCAGGCCGAGTCGCCGCGCCAGTTGACCGTCGAGGACGTCGGTGATCGCGGCGAGGATGAGGCCGAAACCGACTATCTTCGGCAGACTCAGAAAGGCGAACGCCCAGAGCGGGGGGACCAGGAGCAGTCGGGTGAGACTGAGCAGATTGGGGAGCGACCATCGGTTCGGTTGCATGGCCGGAATGATCCTCGATGCGAAGGAACGACCGTCAACGTGCCGGCGCGCCGCGCGTCGCCTCTGCTCCTTCCCCCAAGATTGTCCGCAAACCGTCCGTACGCGTGCATCGTAGCATAGACGGTCTCGTGGTGGCACCCGCGATGCACGGACGGGCCGATGGTTGGAAGGCGACGGCGCGTGCGAAATGGCCCTTGCGGGCGTCACGCGGCCGTGTCACCATCCGATCGGGAGTATGCAGAAGGGGTGCCGGGCGAAGCGATCGCCCGCCGATTGGAGGTTGACCCGATGGCGGATGCGACGGACACCGACCGCGTCGTCGCGATTTTCAAAGCCTACGACGTGCGGGGCGTGGTGCCGGACGAGGTGACGCCGGAGAACGCCTACAAAATCGGCCGCGCCCTAGTCGTCCACCTCGGCGTCGAGACGGTTGCGGTCGGTCGCGACATGCGCGTCTCCGGTCCGGCGCTCGCGGGGGGGCTGATCGACGGCATCCGCGACCAGGGCGCGGACGTCGTCGACCTCGGGTTGGTCTCGACCGATGCCCTCTACTTTGCAGTCGGCAAATTCGGCTACCGGGCGGGGGTGATGATCACCGCCTCCCACAATCCGCCGGAGTACAACGGATTCAAGATTTGCCGGGAGGAGGCCCGCGCCCTCTCGCTGGAGGAAGGGATCGGCCAAATCCGCGATCTGGTGGTCGCGGGCGACTTCCCGGTGCCGGCCGGCGGTCGGCGCGGCGACGTCGTCGAACGCGACGTGCTCGGCGACTACGCGGAGCACGTGCTGTCCTTGATCGACCCGGCGACGATTCGCCCCCTCAAGATCGCGATCGACGCGGGGAACGGGATGGCCGGCGAACTCGTCCCGCGCGTCTTCGGCCGGCTGCCCTGCGAAGTCGTTCCCCTCTACTTCGAACTCGACGGGACCTTTCCAAACCACCAGGCCGATCCCAGCAAACCGGAGAACGTTAAGGAGCTCCAGCAGGCGGTGATGCAGCACGCCTGCGATCTCGGCGCCGCGTTCGACGGCGATGCCGACCGGGTGTTCGTGATCGACGAGCGCGGGCAGCGGATCGGCGGCGACATGGTGACGGCGATGGTGGCGATCGCGATGCTCGAGCAACACCCCGGCGCCGCGATCTGCTACAACCTGATCTGCTCCCGTTCGGTGCCGGAGATCGTCGAGGCACACGGCGGCCGGCCGGTGCGGACGCCGGTCGGGCACTCGCTGATCAAGCGGATCATGCGCGAGGAAGACGCGGTGTTCGGCGGCGAGCACTCCGGTCACTTCTACTTCCGCGACAACTGGTACGCCGACTCCGGGATGATCGCCCTCCTCACCGTGCTCCGACTCGTCTCCGAGTCGGGCCAATCGCTCTCGGAGATCCTGCGACCGCTCGACACCCGCGTCCGCTCCGGCGAGATCAACCTCAAGGTCGAGGATAAGACCGGCGCGCTCGCACGGATCGAGTCGACCTACCGGGCCAAGGGGGCGACGATCGATCGCCTCGACGGCGTCACCGTGGGATTTGCCGATTGGTGGTTCAACGTACGGCCGTCGAATACCGAACCCCTGTTGCGGGTCAACATCGAGGCGGAGACGCCGGAGCGATTGGAGGGGGCCACCAAAGAGGTGCTGACGCTGATCCAAGGGACGGGGTCGGGGGCCGGGGGATAGGGGACAGGAGAGAGCGTTGTACCTGACCCCTGACCGCCACCCAGAGGGTACCCGGCCCCTGTCCCCTACCCCCTGGCCGGTGATTCCGCTCGGCACGACGCTCCGGATCGTCAAGCTGGCGCCCGGTGGCGAGGAGGTCGCCGGTTACCCCGGTGTCGTGATCGACGCGGGCGCCCCGCCGCCCTGGCTCGCCCTCCGCGCGACCTGGGTCTCCCGCGAGCACAACCTCGACGGGTTGCGCTTCGTGCCGGGCGATACGCTGCACGAATTCTTCTCGCCGCGTCACCCATTCAACCTGTTCTCGGTCTTCGCACCGGATGGCACCCTCCGCGGTTGGTATGCGAACGTTACCCATCCGAGTCGACTCGACACCACGACCGACCCGTTCACGCTCTACTGGCACGATCTCTACCTGGACGTGGTCGCCCTCCCGGAGGGGGCGGTGATCGTCCGCGACGAGGACGAGCTCGACGCGGCCGGACTTCTCTCCACCGATCCGGCGCTGCATGCCGAGATCCTGGCGGCGCGGGACGAATTGCTGCGCCGCAGCAAGGCGCGGGAATTTCCGTTCCACGAAATGTCGCGGTGAGGCCGTACGCTATGTCTGATCCGCCAACCGGTGGTACTTCCGCATGACCTCTTGGAGGCGATCGAGTGGGATCGCGTGGGAGGTGCGGCCGTTGACGCCGACGGTGGTGGTGGCCATGCAGAGGGCGTTGACGATCGCTTCCTGGGTGGCGTCGGCGACGGCGGCAAAGAGGTCGCTGATCGCGCTGTTGGGGTAGGCGCGGACGGGGATCGGGGCGATGGTGTCCTTCGGTTCCAAGCCTCGGTTGCCCGTCGAAAAGGCGAGGAAGAGATCGCCGCTGCCGTTGTCGCCGTTGCCGCCGACGCGGGCCAGGCCGACCGTCGCGCGTTGGGCGAGGCGTTTGCACTGGTGCGGTAGGAGCGGGGCATCGGTCGCGACGACGATGATGATCGAGCCGTCGCCGCGCGGGTTCGGCCACGGTGTCGGTACCTCCGTGGGCGAAATCTCCTCGCCCACCGGCACACCGTCGACGTGGAGCAGCCGGCGCCGGCCGTAGTTGGCCTGGACCAGGACGCCGACGGTCCAGCCGCCGCGGTCGGGCGGCAGCACCCGCGACGAGGTGCCGACGCCGCCCTTGAACTCGTGGCAGTTCATGCCGGTGCCGCCGCCGACGCAACCCTCGGCGACCGGACCGGACGAGGCCGTTTCGAGCGCCTGAAAGACGTGCTCGGGTTTGACGTGGAAACCGTTGATGTCGTTGAGCCAGCCGTCGTACGTCTCGGCGACGACGGGCAGACTCCACGACAGGTCCGGGTCCAGCGACCCGTGGGCGACGCCGTAGGCGATCAGGGCGTCGTGGACGACGCCGACGCTGTGGGTGTTGGTGATCGCGATCGGTGTCGTCAGCAGCCCCGCCTCCTCGATCCAGGCGACGCCGGTCATCTCGCCGTTGCCGTTCAACTGGTGGTATCCGGCGTAGACCGGATCGGCACCGACGTTGCCCTCGTGCGGGACGATCACGGTGACGCCGGTCCGGACCGGGCCCTGACCGATGACGAGCGGTCCGTCGCCCGCGATCAGGGTCGTGTGGCCGACGCGGACGCCGGCGACGTCGGTGATGGCGTTCCAACGGCCGGTGTCGTACGGGCCGATGCGGATGCCGAGCTCGCGTGCCCGCACCCGATCCCCCGATCGTCCCAATCCGAAGTTCGTGCCCTCACTCATGAGCCACTCCTCACGACGTCAGGAAAGACGCCACCCTCGCCGAAACCGGTGCGCCTCGATCGCCGCTTCCCGCCCGGCCCGCGCCCAGCGGGATGGCGTGACTTGAGCTCGCACGGCGGAAATCGCCGCGACCGGTTCGGTCAGCAGGATCGTCAGGGCGGCGAGGAGCGCATCGCGCTCGTCGTCGGTCGGTTCGGGGGTGATCTGGAGGATGAGGTCGGCGGTCGAGGCGGAGCGCGACCGGTCGGCGGACCCGGTCACAGCGGGATGTTTCCGTGTTTGCGCGCCGGGACCGCCGCGCGCTTCGAACGAGCCAGGGCGAGGGTGCGGATGAGCCAGGGGCGCGTTCGTCGTGGCTCGATGACGTCGTCGACGTAACCGCGCGAGGCGGCCTGGTACGGGCTGGCGAAGAGGTCCTCGTACTCGGCGACGAGTTCCTTCCGGCGCGCGGCGGGATCCGGCGCGTCCGCGAGATCGCGGCGGAAGATCAGGTTGACGGCGGCGTCGGGTCCCATCACCGCGATCTCGGCCGTCGGCCAGGCGACGTTGAAGTCGGCGCCGATGTGCTTGGAATTCATCACGACGTAGGCGCCGCCGTAGGCTTTGCGGGTGATCACGGTGACCTTCGGCACCGTTGCCTCGGCGAAGGCGTAGAGCAGCTTGCTGCCGTGGCGGATGATCCCGCGGTGCTCCTGGTCGAGTCCGGGGAGAAACCCCGGGACGTCCTCGAAGACGACGAGGGGGATGTTGAAGGCGTCACAGAACCGGACGAAGCGGGCCGCCTTGACGCTGGCGTCGATGTCGAGGGTGCCGGCCAGCACGCTCGGTTGGTTGGCGACGACGCCGATGGCGAACCCGTCGAGTCGGCCGAACCCGCAGATGATGTTTTGGGCGTGTCCGGCCTGGACCTCGAAGAAGTCGCCGTCGTCGAGAATGGGGGCGAGGACGTCGTGCATGTCGTACGGTTTGGTGCTCTGCTCGGGGACGAGCGCGTCGAGTTCCGGTGCCTCGCGGTCCGGCGCATCGGTCGGATCGAACCGGGGCGGGTCGTCCAAGTTGTTCGACGGGATGTAGGAGAGCAGGGTTCGCACCTGGCCGACGAGGTCGTCCTCGTCGATGGCGGCGAAGTGGGCGACGCCGCTGATCCGGGTGTGGGCGCCGGCGCCGCCGAGTTGCTCGTGCGTCACCTCCTCGCCGGTGACGGTCTTGATCACGTCGGGCCCGGTGATGAACATCTGGCTCGTGCCGTCGACCATGAAGACGAAGTCGGTCATGGCCGGCGAGTAGACGGCGCCGCCCGCGCACGGCCCGGCGATGATCGAGATCTGGGGCACCACCCCGGACGCCCGGACGTTGCGGAAAAACACCTCGCCGTACCCCGCCAGCCCTTCGACGCCCTCCTGGATGCGCGCCCCGGCCGAATCGTTGATCCCGATGATCGGGCAGCCGTAGCGCTCGGCCAGGTCCATCAACTTGACCATCTTTTCGGCGAACGCCTCGCCGAGCGACCCGCCGAAGACGGTGAAGTCCTGGGAAAAGATCGCGACCCGCCGCCCGTCGATCGTCCCGAACCCGGTCACGACCCCATCGCCATAGGGGCGGCTGTTCTCCATCCCGAATTGCGTCGCCCGGTGCCGCACGAACGGGTCGAGTTCTTCAAACGACCCCTCGTCGAGGAGCGCGAGCACGCGCTCGCGTGCACCGCGTTTACCCCGCTTCGCCTGCTTCGCCGCCGCTGCCTCGTGTTGCGCGGCGATTTCCTGTTGTAGCGTGGCGAGGCGATCGGCCTTGGTTGCCATCGTCTGCTCGCTCGAAGTCGTCGGCATCGGTCCCTTCCCGCACATCGCCTGGTGAAAGTCATCGAGCGGATTCTAGCGGAAGCTCTGAGACACGAACGTGCTATCCTCGAAGCGCAGTAACCGGTCCCGCGAGGAGAGTTCCCTATGTCGGCGACAGCGACCAAACTGGTGACGCTCGAAGACTACGAGGCGTTGGGCGAGGACGCGCCGTACGAGCTTATCCGGGGGGTGCTGTACGAGACGATGCCGACCAAGCTCATGCATGCGCTCGTCGCCGGCCGGTTTGCCAGATTCTTCGGGCGATACGCCGATTCCACACTGCCGGGTGAGATCATCGTCGGCGAGGGCGGCTTTGTGCTCGAAGAGGACCCCGATTCCTTGCTCGCGCCCGACGTCGCATTCATCCGCACTGAGAGGCTTCTGCCGTATCGGGGCAGAAACGATTGGATTCGCATTCCCCCGGACGTCGCCGTCGAGGTCAAGTCGCCGTCTAATACCCGGGCCGAGATCGCGCGTAAGGTTGAGGTCTACCTGGCTGCGGGTGTCCCCCTCGTGCTGGTCGCCGACACCGACGACGAGACGATCTCGGCCCATACGCCCGACGGCCGGGTCCGCGTCTACCGCGTCGGCGACGATCTCGACGGCGGCGACGTGCTGCCCGGTTTCCGCGTCCCGGTGGCCGAATTCTTCAAGTAGGCGATGCCTGCGCAACCAACGACGGGCATCTCCGTCGTCATCGACTCGGCCGCGAACATTGCCGAACTGGCACCCTCCCGGTCCACCTCAGCAGGTTATTGTCCGTGTCGGTACGACGGCACGGACAATGCTTGGAACGCAGCCGTCGGTGGTTTCCCGCACGGCGATGACGCGACGAAGTACGAAGGCAGCCGGTGAACCTCGTCCATCCCCACGACTGGAACGTCACGATTCCGGAAGCGCGCGCGATCCAGCGCGAACTCGCGCCGCTGGTGAGCCTGAAAGACGCCGTTTCCCTTCCAAATCTTCGGACCGTCGCGGGGGTCGATAACGGCTACGTCAAAGGCGAGGCGGGATTCACCGGCTACGCCGCCGCGGTTCCGTTCTCTTTTCCGACGCTCGAACGGGGAGAGGCGGTTTTCGCCGAACGACCCACCGAGTTTCCTTACGTCCCAGGATTCCTGACCTTCCGCGAGGGACCGGTGATGCTCGACGCCCTGCTCCGCCTGGCGCCGGAACCGGACGTCATCCTCGTCGACGGTCACGGCTATGCCCACCCGCGCCGCTTCGGGATCGCCTCCCACCTCGGCGTCGTTCTCGACCATCCGACCATCGGTTGCGCCAAATCGGTGCTCGTCGGCCACTTCGAAGAACCGGCCGACGATTACGGCGCCCATACCCCCCTGGTCGACCGCGGCGAGGTCGTCGGTGCCGCCGTCCGCACCCGCCCCGGCCACGCCCCGCTGTTCGTCTCTCCCGGCCACAAGCTCAGCGTGGAGACGGCGCTGGAAATCGTGTTGGCTTGCTGTCGCGACGAGGGCTACCTCCCGGTTCCCACCCAGGCGGCGCATGATGCAGTGGCGGAATACACGAAGCCGTTGCGGAAGAAGCGTTCGTAGGGGCGGACAGCGCCCAGAGGGCACCCGGTCCGCCCCGACGAACTACGGCCGGTGCTCCCCAAACACGTGCCGCAACGCACCGGCGATCTGTCCCAACGTCGCGCCTGCCGAGAACGCGTCTTTCATCACCGGGAGCATGTTTTCGGCGCCTCGCGCCGCCGTCTCCACCGTCCGCAGGACGGCAGTGACCGCGTCCCCATCCTGGCGCGCCTTGTACTCGGTTACTCGCGCCGTCTGCCGGGCCACCGCTTCCTGGTCGATCCGTTGGATCGGGACGCGGACCGTCTCGTCCTCGGCGTACTTGTTGACGCCGACGACGATCTCATCGCCCCGTTCCCGCGCCAGCTCTCGCTCGTAGGCGTTCTCGGCGATCGCGTTCTGCACGTAGCCGCGCTCGATGGCGGTCACGGCGCCGCCCTGGTCGTCGATCCGCGCTAGCCACTCCCGCGCCTTCGCCTCCAACTCTTCGGTGAGACGCTCGACGAAGTAGGACCCGGCGAGGGGGTCGGCGGTGTCGGCGGCGCCAGTCTCTTCGGCGATCAGTTGCTGGGTGCGGAGTGCCAGGGTCGCGGCCTGCTCGGTCGGCAGCGCCAGCGCTTCGTCGTAGCCGTTGGCGTGCAAGCTCTGCGTGCCGCCGAGCACGGCCGCCAGCGCCTGGTAGGCGACGCGGACGACGTTGTTGAGCGGTTGCTGAGCGGTCAGGGTAACGCCGCCGGTCTGGGTGTGGAAGCGCAGCATCCACGATTTGGGATCGCGGGCGCCGAAGCGATCGCGCATGACCGTCGCCCACATCCGCCGTGCGGCGCGGTATTTCGCGACTTCCTCGAAAAAGCGGGAATGGGCGGCGAAAAAGAAACTCAATCGCGGGGCGAAGGCATCGACGTCGAGACCCGCCGCGATCGCCGCCTCGACGTAGGCGATCCCGTTCGCCAGCGTAAAGGCGATCTCCTGGGCGGCGGAGGAACCGGCCTCGCGGATGTGGTAGCCCGAGATGGAGATGGTGTTCCACGACGGCAACGCCTGCTGGCAGTAGCCGAAGGTGTCGACGACCAGACGCATGGAAGGACGCGGTGGGAAGATGAAGGTGCCGCGCGCGGCGTACTCCTTGAGGATGTCGTTCTGGATCGTGCCCCCCAATTTCGCCGGATCGGCGCCCCGCTCCTCGGCGACGATCTGGTACATCAGCAGCAAGAGCGACGCCGGGGCGTTGATCGTCATCGAGGTCGTCACGGCCGTCTGATCGATGCCGTCGAAGAGCCGGCGCATGTCGTCGAGGGTGCTGATCGGCACGCCGACCCGCCCCACCTCGCCGAACGCCCGCGGATCGTCCGAATCGAGCCCGAGTTGGGTTGGCAGGTCGAAGGCGACGCTCAACCCGGTCTGCCCGCGCGCCAGCAGCAGCTTGTACCGCCGGTTGCTCTCCTCGGCCGAGGTGAACCCCGCGTACTGCCGCATCGTCCAGCGGCGCCCCCGGTACATGGTCGGGTAGATGCCGCGGACGTAGGGGTACTCGCCCGGATCGGGCAAGTCGATCGGCACCGCGGGCGCGCGATAGACCGGTTCGATCTCGATCCCCGAGTCGGTGACGATGCAGTCTCTGTTGGTACGGGGACGGGTGTCGGTCATGACGAAGCCTTTAGTCGGTAGCCGGTAGCCGGTAGCCAGTAGCCGGTAGTGTCTCGCGAACGACGGCACGGACGCCACCTGCCACCGAGCGACGTCAGTCGGTCTCCTACCGGCTACCGGCTACCAGCTCGTCGGTCTCGACCAACTCCGTCAGCACCCCGTTGCACGACTCCGGATGGACAAACGCAATGCGCCACCCGTGCGCGCCCCGTCGGGGGACCGAATCGATCAATCGGACGCCGACGGTGGCGAGGCGGTCGAGGGAGCCCTGGAGGTCGGGGACGCGGTAGGCGACGTGGTGCATGCCCTCGCCGCGTTTGTGCATGAAGCGGGCGATGGCACCGTCGGGGTCGGTCGGCTGGATCAACTCGACGTGGCCGGGACCGGCCCGGAAGGTCACGGCGATGACCCCCTGCTCGGTCATCTCGAACCGCTCGCCGTCGGCGAAACCGAGCGCCGCGTACTGCTCGACGGCCGCGTCGATGTCGGCGACGACGATGCCGACGTGGTGGAGATCGAAAAGCGGGAGGGTGCCGAGGTGGCTCATGCGCGGGGGAAGGGGCTAATCATTGGCGCTGCCGTCCCCGACGGCGGGTCCGTCCGTTGTGGTCGGAGTGGCCCGTCCGGCCGCGGGTGTTGCCGGGTCGGTCTGGAACACGCTGGGATCGGGGGCCGGGAATTTCTCGCCGATCGGGTTCTTGTCCTCGCGCAACACCAGTCCGCGCTTCCGCTTGCCGGTCAGCTCGAAATAGGCGCGCATGACGCGGTCGGCGATCGGCACGGCGTAGGTCGAACCCTCGCCGCCGTCGTTGAGGAAGACCGTCACCACGACTTCGGGTTTGTCGAACGGGGCGTAACAGGTAAACCAGGCGTGGGAGTGGTTGTAGAGACCGCTGTCGAGCTTGGCGCCGATCTCCGCGGTGCCGGTCTTGCCGGCGAGGACAATCGGCTCCTCGCCGTCGGGATTCGTCTTTGGCCACTTGGAAACGACTTCGCCCGTGTCCCGGTCGGTGGAATGGTTCGCCGTCCCGGAATCGTTGTTGACGACGCGCCACATCCCCTGGCGTACCAGATCGAGGTGGTGACTCAGGATTTTGATTCGGCGCCGCCGTTTCGTCTGGAACGGTTGGAGGGCTTTCTGGTTGTCGTCGACGATCTCGTGCAGCAAGCGCGGTTGGTAGACCGTGCCGCCGTTCGCGATCACCGCGGTGTTCAGGGAGAGTTGGAGCGGACTCGCCTCCAGGAAGCCCTGGCCGATCGAGGTGTTGATGGTGTCGCCGGCCGACCAGCCGTCGTTGAACGTTTTTTGCTTGTACTCGGGGTCCGGCACGATGCCCTTTGCCTCGAACGGCAACTCGATCCCGGTCGCCTGACCGAACCAGAACCGCTTGGAGAGATTGCTGTGGATCTTGTCGATACCGAGCCCCTTAAAAAAGTGTTCGTCGCCTTGGCGGCCCGAAAAGTAGTAGTCGCGGTAGCTCAGGAAGTCGTCGCTGCCGTCGAGTTGCTTCTTTGGCGTGCCGACGTTGTAGAAGTAGACGTCGCACGACTGTTCGATCCCGCTCAAGAGGTCAAGTTGCCCGTGTCCCTGGTCGCCGGCATGTTGCCAGCAGAGATACGGCACGCCGCGCGTGATGTCCCAGGTGAACGGCACGTAGATGCCGCCGGTGCAGGTGAAGGTGGTGTTCTCGTCGATCACCTTTTCGTGCAGTGCGGCCATCGCGGTGAAGAGCTTGATCGTCGAACCGGGCGGGAACTGGTTGGCGTAGGCGTGGTTGATCAGCGGTTTGTGGGGATCGTTGTTGTACTCGTCGAATTTGCGGAAGGAGATCCCGTCGACGAAGAGTTGGTTGTCGTAGGTGGGGTAGCTGACGAGGGCCAGCACCTCGCCGTTGCGGGGATCGAGGACGACGACCGCACCCGAGCCGGCGTCGTACTCGCGGGGCTCGTTCCCCGCAGCCGCGTCCGCCGCGCCCCGGTCTTCGTTGGAGAACTTCAGGCCGTCCGCCAGCGCCTGCGTCGCCAGCGCCTGGAGTTCGAGGTCGATCGTCAACTTGATGTTGCGACCGGGGACCGACGGGTTTTCTTTGATGACTTCCCGCTCGAACCCCATGCCGTCGATCTGGGCGTACTTGCCGCCCTTGCTCCCCCGCAGGAGTTCTTCCTGGGTCAACTCGATCCCGTTTTTGCCGATGATGTCGTCCGGCTCGTAGATCGCGTTGCCGCCCGGCGTCAGGTTGGCCGGGTCCGTGAGCTCCGCCTCGTCGATTTTGCCGACGTAGCCGAGGATGTGCGACATCGCCTCGCCGCCCGGATAGGCGCGGACGAGCGCGGAGTCGTCGAGTTCGACGCCCGGCAGCTTGTTCCGGTTCGCCTCTAGCGTGAGTGCGATCTCGCGCGAGATCCCGCGCTTGAGCACGACCGGAGAGTCTCGCGCCGAGGTGTTGGCGACGAGGTAATCGAACTGGTTGACGACGCTGACGCCCGGTAACTCCTGGGCGACCGAGCGGATCATCGCCGCCTTGTCGGGGTCGAAGTTGTCGACGACGACGTAGTAGTTGTAGCTCGCCTCGCGCTTGATGCTCTCGACGAACTGCTCCATCTTGCTCTTCGGCGGCGGTCCCAGCCGTTTCGGCAGGCGGTCGATCAAGCCGACGACCGGTTGGTCGACCTGGTCGCTGTAGCCCATCAACCGGGCCAGACGGCGGTAGACCGTGTCCTCGGAACCGGCCGGCACCCCCTCCGGATCGACCATCAGCACTTCTGGCAGGCGGAGGGCGGTGATCAAGCGGTTGCGGACGCTCTCGTACTCCGGCGTCCCCTTCTTCGGCAGTTGGTCCGGCACGACGCGGATCTCCCAGACGCGGCGGTTTTCGGCCAGCGACCGCCCCTGCCGGTCGAAGATCAACCCGCGCGTCGCCTTGGTCTGGAACCACTTCTCGGTGGTGTCCTTGGTGATGGCGGTGTATTCGCTGCCCTTGATGATCTGCATGTAGCCGAGGCGACCGATCAGCGCCGCGAACCCGGCCAGGATCGTCCCCTTCATCAGGAACATGCGGCGGGTCAGGAAGATCTGATCGGAGCGGCGCCAGGTCGGCCGCCTGCCCTTGTGCTTGCGCTGACCCGGCGGATCGTAGGGGATCCGTTTGCGTCGCTTAAGCATGACTCGGCACCATCCGACGATCCATCATCCCGGCCACCAGGTAGAGCGGCGGGACGAAGATCGAGTTCAGCAGGGCTTGCAAGAAGACGACCCGCATCACCGCGGCGAGCGGTAACCCGCCCGCCTCCACGCCCCGCACCAGCAGGAGGACGAGGGCGTGGACGAAGGTCGCCGCCACCGCGACGACGATCGGCACGATCAGGTTGCTGTGGAAAAAGCGCCGCCGGGCCAACCCGCCGAGGACGGCAACGCCGATCAAGGCGAGCGCGTTGGCGCCGAACGGATCGAGGGCGATCACGTCGAGCAACAACCCGAGCCCGAACGCCCAGATCACCCCCTCCGGAATCCCGCGCAACGCGCTCCAGACGAGGAGGAGCACCAGCGTGACGTCGGGCAGGACGGCGAGCACGTTCATCGACGGCAAAACCGTCGCCTGAACGAGCGCCGCGAAGACGAGGAGGCAAGCGAAGAAAATCCGGGCCATGGCGTTGAGTCGTTAGTCGTTAGTCGTTGGTCGTTAGTCGTCAAAACGGAGTGGTAGGTTGCAGTAGCATTTCGCAACCGTGATCGCGTTCTCACGACTGACGACTGACGACTGACGACTCTCTCGTGTCCGATCGTCGAGTGTACCACGCTCCCTCAGCGGGTCTTGACCGCGCGTTGGACGGCGGAGGCATGGGCGACGACCTCGAGGTCGTCCAGGAGGGGCGGCAGTTCGACGGGGCCGCGGTCGCGACCGAGGCCGGTGGCGATCAGCCAGTCGGCGAGGCGCGGATTTTTCGGCAGGAGGGAGCCGTGGAGGTAGCAGCCGACGGCGTGCTTGGAGACCGCGCCTTCGGTGCCGTCGCGGCCGTTGTTGCCGCGACCGATGCGGACGCGCCCCATCGGTTCGGTGCCCGGGCCGAGGTACGTCAAGCCGCTGTGGTTCTCGAACCCGACGAGCTCGCCCCAGCGACTCTCGACGACGACGTTGCCGATGAAGCGCTCCGGGCCGGCGACGGTCGTCAGGTCGAACAAGCCGATCCCCGGCAAGGGCTCGCCGGCGTGGGGCCGGTACTCGTGCCCGAGCAATTGGTAGCCGCCGCAGACCGAGAGGATCGCCGCGCCTGCTTCGACCGCCGCCTTCAGCGCCTCACCCTTCGCGCCCTTGAGGTCTTCGGAAACGGCGATCTGCTCCTGGTCCTGTCCACCGCCGAAGAAGAAGACGTCGACGTCGATCGGGATCGCGTCGCCGATGCCGATTTCTTTCACCTCGGCCGGGATTCCTCGCCACCGTGCCCGCTGTGCCAGAGCGATCACGTTGCCGCGATCGCCGTAGATGTTCATCTTCGTTGGGTAGAGCCAACCGATCGTGAGGTGCACGAGTCCGCCCCCTTGTCACCCATTCCGTAGGGGCGGGTCTCCGTGCCCGCCCTGCGGCTCAACGCCACGCTGCGTTCTTGAGGAGGGCGGGCACGGAGACCCGCCCCTACGACAGATGCTTCATTGCTTCCAGAACGTCTCCACCGCGCCAAGTCCCGCCAGCACGCGCCGCAGTTCCAGCATCGCCGTGTACGTTGGCAAAACGTATCCCGTCTCGCCCTCCGGCACGCTGGCGACGAATGCATCGAGCGCCCGCCGCAAATCGGACCCGAGGGAGGTGATTCGCGAAGCCGGCACACCGGCGTACTTCAGACGGTTAGCCATGTCGGCGCCGCGGAGACCGGTGGTGCTGAGGGGGGCCGCGCCTTCGGCCAGGAGTTCGAAATCGACGTCCCAGAGCCAGGAGACGTCGCGCCCGTCGGCGTCGAGGTCGTTGATCGCGATCAGCGTCGGCACCGCCAGACCGCCCGTCGCCGTCGTCAGCATCCGCAAAACCTCGTTGAAACCGACGGGGTTCTTGACCAGCGCCAGGACGAGGGTGCGTCCACGCAGCGTCACCCGCTCGATCCGGCCGAAGGCGGCGCGGAACGAGCCGAGCGCCCGCGCGATCGTCGCGTCGGCAACCCCCAACGCGCGGGCGGTCGTCGCGGCGGCGACGGCGTTGTAGACGTTGTAGAGGCCCGGCACGCCGACGTCGAGTGTCAGTGGTCGGGCTTCCCGGCCCGCCAGGGTCACGCGCAGCGCGCCCACACCTTTCAGCTCGACCTCCGTACCGGCCGCATCGAGTTGGGGGCGGGTATTGCCGCATTGCGGGCAGCGCCAGGCGCCGAGGTGGGAGACGTAGAGGGCGTCGTAGACCAGATCGGCACCGCAGCGGCGGCAGGCCGCCGCGTCGGCGGCATGGGGCAGGGCGTCGAGCCGGTAGCGGGTCTCGTCGAGTCCGAAGGAGATTCGCCGCGCCGGGAGATCGCCGGTTATCGCTGCCAGTGCCGGATCGTCGACGTTGACGACGAGGGTGGTCGTGGCGGGCAAGCGCGCCAGCGCGGCCTGCCAGCGGGTGGCGATGGTGTTGAGTTCGCCGTAGCGATCGAGTTGGTCGCGGAAGAGGTTGGTGAGGAGGATCACCCGCGGCCGGAGGAGATCGACCACCGCCGGGAATGCTGCCTCGTCGCTCTCGACGACCGCGGCGTCGCCTCGGGGGCGGCCGGTCACCGAGGCGTGGTCGGCAAAGGCAGCGGCTACCCCACGGACGAGGTTTGAGCCGGAGCGGTTGTGGACCACCCGGACGCCGTCGGCTTCCAGGACGTCGGCGAGCATGCGGGAGGTCGTCGTTTTGCCGTTCGTGCCGGCGACGACGACGACGCCCCGGGGGAGGCGACCGGCCAGTTTGGTCAGCAGGGCAGGGTCGATGCGGTCGGCGACGAGTCCCGGTGCCGCGGTGCCGCCGCCCCGTCCGGCGCGCCGGATACCGGCGGAGGTCAGCTTCGCCGCCGCGATCGCGGCACCGAGGCGGACGTCGGGGAACCGGCGGGTGCCGGTCACCGACTCAGGAACCGGATTCGCCATCGTCCACGATCACCGCGACGAGGGTGAGGTGGTCGAAATCGCAGGCCGGTAAGACCTTGATCGTCTGGGTGTCGCTCTGGTTGAACGTTTCCGGCGCGTCCTCGACCTTGCCGATGATCAGGTTGCCGGGGACGCCCGCGGTCCGCGTTTCGGGGTTGGTCGAGGTGACGACCGTCTCGCCGGCCTTCGCCTTGATCGAGCGGTCGACGTAGCCCATTTCCATGCGGCCCTGGTTTTGCCAGCGGCCGTAGACGATGCCGTCGGCGCCGCTGTCGAGCAACTGGGCACCGACCGCGGCCGAGGAGTCGATCGCCAGCAAGACCTTCGCGGAGTGCTCGCCGACGGGGCCGATGACGAGACCGACGAAGTAGTTGGGATCGACCACGGCCATCCCCTCCTTGATGCCGTCGAGCGCCCCCTTGTCGATGGTGACGAATTTCTGGAGGTTCATCGGATCGACGCCGAGCACCCTGGCCGTGACGAGTTTCCGCTCCGGGTGGCTCTGCTCGTACCCCACGATCTGCTTGAGTTGGTCGATGTCTTTCTGCTCGGCCTTCAGTTGGGCATTCTCGGCGAGGGCGGCATCGCGTTCGCGCTTGACCTGTTCCAACTGCTTCGCCAGATCGGAGTTGCCGCCGTTGCCGATCCGGTTGAACTCGTCGGTGACGGGGACGACGAGGTCGTGCAGCGCGGTTTTCAAGGGGTCGAGGGCGTTGCGGTTGTCGAGGGCGATGAAGCAGATGCTGGTCAACGCGAAGATGACCACCAGGCCGATCGTTTGTCTGGTGCTCAGCGTCGACACGCGCCCCACTCCGTGGTCGGTGTTTTGGCGAAGATCGCCACACGCCGAGGGGGTCGGCAGGTGACGCCTCGGCACGGCGGGGACTCAGGATAGCATGCCATGACTCTCCGGAACACTCTTGATGGACCCGATGCCCACGGGCCCATTCTTGTCCGGGCGAGCGATCTACCCCGTCTCCGTGGCCCTGATCGGGCTCGTCATCGAGCTGCGATGCGAGGTTGTTCGCTCGACTACCGATCGAGGGGAGTTCTGCCAAGATGGGTAGCCGGCCGCGCCAAAGTAGGGGATTGCTCCGTTGAGACGCCTGCCGCGCTCCGACAGACTGATCGAGGCATGAACGATCGATTGCGCCGGTAATGAGAGGTACACGAGTGATGCACTATCAGATCAATGAGATGGCGGTCCTTGCGCAGCGCGAGCGTTTGTCGGCGCAAGCCGAACGCGGGTATTTGGCCGAAGAGGCCCGGATCACCGAGGATGCCCGCCGGCCGGTCTTCTCCGCGGTCCGCCGGGTGGTCCGCGGCGCCTGTGTTCGCGCGGGTCTCTGGCGCCGGGACGCCGATGCCACGGCGGGGCTCGAAGTCGCGTCCGCCGCTCAATCGGGACGAGAGCGTGGGGTCACTCCGGCGAGATCGCTCGTGGCCGACAAGCGCGTCCCGACCGTGTGAGGTTTGTGTGGACGGCGGCTACCCGTTAGGGGTGAGCGAGACGACGAGCACCGAAGCGGGCAAGGTCCCGGGATTGTGGAGCCCGACGGTTCGCCCGACCGATACCAGTGCGCCGTCCCCCTCCTGCAGCACCGCCGAGGTCACGTCGCCGCTCTCGGCGGTCGCCCCGTGACCGACCCGAACCACGCCCCCGCCCGCCGCGAGGTCGACCGAACCGGACTCGACAACCAGCAACATCAACTCCGGCGGTGTCAGGTCCGGCAACCACGCGGCCGGCGCCAAGACAACCCGGCCAACGCCGACGCCCGCGTCACGGATTGGGGGAGGCTCGGGCGTGCCGGCGAGGAGCGACCGGACCGACAAATTCGTCGGCCAGGGGCCGCCCGGTGTCAGGGCAGCCGCGACGAGCGAGGTTGTGGGTGGATTGCCGGGACCGCCCGCCGGTCCTACCCGATGCGGATCGTCCATGAAGAGGATGACCGAGACGATTGCTGTCGCGGGCACCGACCCGACGTTGGCGAGGCCGTAGGTCGCGGTGGCGGGGAGGACAACCAGATCACCGCGCGTCAATGATTCGCGGGTTCCCTTCGTCACCGCGACCAGCGGGTTGTCGGCGGTCCCGCGTCGTAGCAGGTGCACCGGTGCAGCCGACGCGGGGTCGACCGCGACCATCAAGATGCCGGCTTCGACCTCGAGCACGCGGGTCTCCCCAGTCGACCTCGTGGCCTGCTCTCCCGGCGCAAAGTCGACGCGTTCTAACTTCAGACCAAGCACGCGCGCCGTGTCCGTCTCCAGCGGCAACCGGGCGAAGGTAAGGAGCGAGACCGGGGCCTCTGGGCTGTCCCATCGCTCGGCGACGCGTCCGCCGGCGACGCGAAAGACGTCGAAGCTCCCCCAAAGCGGGATCCCGCCACCGACCGCTACCCCCATGAATGCTGTCCTCTCCGTCACATCGACCGCGACCCTCACCAATGCCCGATCGCTCGCGACGAACACCTGGGACACCTCGAGGCGCGCGGTCGGAGCGAGGGCGTGGACGGCGAGGAGTGATTGTCCGAGCGCGGCGCGGTCGGGCGTGGCGCCGGTGGGCGCGCCATGGTCGACAAACGCGGGCGCGAGCACCCGGTCGAGCGCGGAGGTGTCACCGGTGCTGATCACCGCGTTGGCCGCGGCGTAGAAGGCGCGGACGGCGGTCTCGGTCTCCCCACTTGCACCGGCGTCGCTGGGCGAAGGCGCGACGATTGCCATCGTCTGGTCGAGCGCCGCACCGGTGGCGAGGGCGAGCACGAGTGCGGCGGTCCAGACCAACGATCGGCTCGGCGGACGTCTGACGAGCATGCATCCCCTCCGCGTCTTTGATGGGGCAGCCAGCGGGCAGGCACGGCCACGCCGTACCTCGCGATGGAGGGCTGCGCCGCCGGTCACATACCTATTCGATCGCGGAATCGGCTTGTCCGGTTCGAACTAGTGCCGTCACCCTGGAGTGGACGACGATCTCATCCGAGTTGTCCGAACCGGAACGATTCGACCCGGTTGTTGCCGTAATCGGCGATGTAGACGGTGCCGTCCTTGGCGACCGCTATTCCACCGGAGCTGTTGATGCGGTTCTCGCCGGAACCGAGGTGACCCCACTTCGCGAGGAAGTGCCCGGACGGATCGAGGACGACCACCCGGTTGTGCCCGGCATCGACGACGTAGAGGTTGCCGGCGCCGTCAAAGTCGACGTCGAAGGGCACGTAGAACGCTCCGTCACCGGCGCCGACGCCGTCGAACGCCTTGAGGAATGTGCCGTTCGGGTCGAATTCGGCGACGCGATTGTTCCCGCCATCGGCGACCCACAGGTTGCCATCCGCGGCAAGGGTGAGCATGCCGGGATAACTCAGCTTGCCGTCTCCCGCGTCGGGACCGCCGAACGCGAGGCGGAACTTCCCGTCCGGCCCGAACTTCTGGACGTTGCCGCGGAGATTATCGACGACGTAGGCGTTGCCCTGACCGTCGACGGCGACCGCGACCGGATCGGCGAACTGGCCGTCTTTGACACCGTAGCTGCCGATCGTGGCAACGAGGTTCCGGCCGGCGTCGAACTTCTCGACGCGCTGGCGTCCCGTATCGGCGACGTAGATCGCACCGTCGGGACCGAACGCCAAGCCCCCCCAACTGCCCCCACCGGCGTGCGTAAAGACGAATTGGCCGTCGCCGTCCCAGGTTTCCAGGTGGGTCCCGTCGGGCCGGAGGATCTGGAAGCGGTTATTGGGACTGTCGACGACCCAGATGGTGCCATCGGGGGCGATGGTCGCATCAATCGGCAGTTCGAGCGGCGAGGGACCGCCCGTCGACTGCCAACCGAACGTCGCGTCCGGGTCGTCCGCGGGTTCCGGCGCCGGCATCGCCGCGTCCGCCACGTGCCCGAGGGCGTAGACGCTGCCGTCGTCGGCCGCCGCGTAAATGACGCCGCCGGCGACGATCGGCGACGTTGTGATCCCGTAGGTCCCCGCGTCGACGTGCCAGAGTTCCTTGCCGGTGGCGGCGTCGAGGGCGAAGACGGCGCCGGCGCCGTACGGCGTCTGGTCGGTGAAGATCAGGCCGCGGGAGACGTAGATGATCCCGTCGACGATCGCCGGCGACGACATCAAGGTATCGTCGGTGATCCAGTTGCTCCACCGCTCCTTGCCGGTCGCGGCGTCGACGGCGTGGAAATCGCCCCCCATGTCGCCGACGTAGACGGTGCCATCGCTGATCGCCGGCGTGGCGCGGATATGGTTCTCGGTGGCGAGTTGCCAACGGACGGCGCCCGTGGCGGCGTCGAGGGAGACCAGCACGCCGAGTCCCGAGGGCGGAAAGACCGCGCGGCCGGCGTGGCCGCCGCCGAGATAGACGGTGCCGCCGACTACGGCGACCGAATTCAAGCTCTCGCCGGCGTCGTACCGCCAATGCTCCTGGCCCGTGGCGGCATCGAGCGCGACGACGCCGCCTACTGCGGTGTCGAGGGGACCGGTCGGGGCAAAGACCACTCCGTCCGCGACCGCGATGGCTCCGGCAAACCGCGTACTTCCCGGCAGGTCTTGATCGCCATCGCGGTGCCAGCGTTCGGCGCCGGTCGCCGCATCGAAGGCGTAGACGGCGCCGCCGGTGCTGAGATAGACGACGCCGTCGAGGACCGTCGGACCGTCCGACGCTCCGGGGTCGATGTCGGCATTCCAACGTTCGGCGCCGGTGGCCTCGTCGAGCGCTTCAAGCGACGCGATGGCGCCGTTCCCCAACACCGCGTAGACCAGACCGTCGACGACGGCCAGAGAATACGCAACGACCTTGCTGCCGGCGTCGAAGTGCCAGCGTTCGACCCCGGTCGCCGCGTCCAACGCGTGGACGGCGCCCACCGGGTTGTCGCGCATGTTGACGCTGCTGACGAAGAGCATCCCGTCGGCGAGGACCAGCGACGACCCGGAGCGGTTACCGGGTGTGAGCGGATCGGTGTGCCAGAGCGTACCGACGGGGACCGCCGGTGCCGGTCCGGGCAACTCGCCCGTGTGCGCCGCATCACCGTGGAACACGCGCACCTCCGCCGTCGGCGCGGCATTAACCGACACCGACCCGCTAAGCGCCGTGAGCAGGAGCCCGAAGACAAGGAGCCAACGCATCTGGACGATCCTCATTGCGTTCCCTTTCTTCGTTGACGCGCGATAGCCGAATGCCAAACGACTCACTCGCGACACGACGGCTCAACTCTCGCCGGGATCGGCCCACGCCACCAAGCCCGCGCCGCCGGCAATGGGCCAGGCGACGTAGATCACCCCGCCGACGACGACCGGTGACACGTCGTAGTTGGGCGGGATCGAAACGTCCCAGCGCTCCTCCCCGGTCTGGGTGTCGAGCGCGCGAAACACACCGCCGGCGACGACGTAGACGATCCCGTCGGCCACCGTCGGGGCCGACTCGCGCACGCTCCCCGTCCCGACATGCCAGCGTTCGGCGCCGGTCGCCGCGTCGAGGGCGTAGAGGGTGCCGTCGGTGCTGCCGACGAAGACGGTCTGGTCTGCCACCGCCGGGGACGCGGTGATCGCCTTGCCGGTGGCGAAGCGCCAGCGTTCGGCGCCGGTCGCCGCGTCGACGGCGTAGAGGGTGCCGTCGCGGCTGCCGACGTAGGCAACGCCGGCGTCGACCGGCACGGTGGAGCGGACGGCGTCGCCGGTCGGCGCAGACCAGCGAACGCGACCGGTCGCGGCGTCGATCGCGTAGAGTCCGTTCTGGTTGTTCTCGTGGCGCCACTGGATCGCGCCCGTTGCGGCGTCGACCGCGTAGAGCGTCATGACCGTGCCGCTCGCCGTGGCGTCGCCGCCGACGTAGACGGTCCCGTCCACCACGGCGGGGGACGATCCGCCCGTCTCGGTAACCACCAAGACCCGGCCGTCCACGACCGCCGGTGAGGAGGAGACGAGCGGGCCGGCCAGGTCGACCTGCCAGCGCTCCTGCCCCGTCGCCGCGTCGACCGCGTGGAGCAGACCGGTCAGATCGCCGACGTAGACGACGCCGGCGGCCACCGCCGGCGCGGCGCGGATCGGTCCGCCGGCCGTGAACGACCACCGCACGACCCCGGTCGCGGCATCGACCGCGCGCAGCGTCCCGCCGAGGTCGCCGAAGTAGACGGTGCCCCCGACCACCGACGCCGCGGTCGGCCAATAAGGGCCGGTCGCGACGCGCCACCGCTCCACCGGTGCCGTCCGCGGTCCGGGGCCGGGTTGGGCGCCGGTCCGTGCCGGCCCGCCGCGGAAGAGCGGGACGTCGCCGGACGCGGCCGGCGACGGGTGCCAGAGACGCCGCAGCGAGGGGATGGCCGCGGGACCGCCGAAGGCGCTGCCGGCGAGGAGGGCGATCGCGAGGACCGCCGCCGCGAGTTCCAGCCAGGCCCGCCCGCGCCGCATCTCCGGCGTTCGGGCCGGCGGCGAGGCGACTACCCGAGGCGCGGTTCCGTTCGACGAAGGTGCTGGCGCCGCGCGGACGAGCGGCGAGACGCGGGAGTCCCGACCCAGGTCGACCGTGAGGCGGTGCCAAACCCGGTCGCGGGCGGCCGTTGGCGCCGCCTGCCGACCCAGCGCGCGGTAGCGGCGCGCGACCTGCGCGAGGTCGCGATCGAGCGTGCCCTCGTCGGCGGGCGTGCCGGTGGCGAGCGCGTCGAGGTAGCGGTCGAGCGCCTCGGCCTGGGTGCGCTCATCCATGGTGGTCCGCCTCCTCGCCGCCCCGCTCCGCCGCCAGGACCGCACGGAGTTGGGTGAAGGCGCGCTGTTGGAGCATCTTGACGGCCGCGGGACTGCGCTCCAGCAGGCGGGCGATCTCGGAACCGGTCAGGCCGGCCATCCGCAACTCCACGACGCGGCGCTGGTCGGCGGGCAGGAGGGCGAGCGCCCGCAGGAGGGTCTCCCGCTCGTCCTCCCCCATCACCACCTCCTCCGGCAGCGGGCCGCGGTCGGCGACCTCGAACGCGGTATCGAGCGGCGTCCACGACCGCCGGCCGCGCAGCGCGTTCGCCAGGACGTTGTGGGCGATCCCGAAGAGCCAGGAGCGGAGGGAGGGATCGTCGTAGCGCGGTCCCGCCGCCAACGCGTTGGCGAAGACGAGACTGGCCGCGTCCTCGGCGGCCTGGACGTCGCCCAGGCGGTGGCGGCAATACCAGTAGATCGGGTCGAAGAACTCGCCGTAGAGCCGTGCGAACGCCGCCTGATCGGTCGACGGGGTCGGCCCAGGGGTCGTCGCGTGGGGTGGGCGGTTCCGGGACAAGACCGGCATCGCGCGGCTCCGAGGTTGATGACGGCGACGTTCGGTATCGTATACACCCGTGAGGGGAAAAGGTAACGGTCCTCGTCGTCAGTCGTCAGTCGTCAGTCGTCAGGAGGGACGGACAGACGGGGTGCCCTCAGGGCCAACGGACAGACGGACGAGACGGACGAGACGGACGAGACGACGTTCTTGCGACTGACGACTGACGACGAGGACCGGTAGAGGCGTTAAACGACCGCCGCCGCGGACGATGGTCCGCGGCGGCGTCACAACCGGTTGGGTTAGTCAGACTTGGCTGACTCGGGGCGCCTCAGTTGTCAATCGGCACTGGCTTTGTGCTCCCTCGGCGGCGGCGGCGACAGTTCGACGATCGGCTTCCGCTCCGGGTGGACTTTCCAGCAGTCGGTCGCCGATTCCGTCGCCAGGCAACACGCCACATCCAGTTCCCCGCGAAGTGCCCAGCCCAACGAGCAGCGCCATTGCGGCCCGTTCACCTGGATGGGAGAGAAACGTCGTGCGCGCGCCAGCATCGGACACCCGTAACGCCCCGGCTCCGCCATCGGCTCTTCCTCCTGGAAGAGCCGGCGTCGCTCGCGGCTCATGACGAACACCTTCCTTTGTACCGACGCACCCGACCCCATGAGCACCGCGCGGCACCTGATCTTCCGCGCGATCGCTACCACCCGTCGCCGCGCCGGTCGCCGCACAGAGACGTCCGGACCGGCCATCCGGGTGCATCGAGTCGGGTGTGGGGATTGCGGCTCCCCTGCCGCTCCCCACAACCCACAGTATAGTCGATCTTGAGGAAGGATCAGCGATTGGTCAGCAAGGCGCGCAGGCGGCGACCACCGCGGGCGGCGATCCGGCCGGTTGCGCGAATCCCCTCTTGCGCCAGCCAAACGGCGGTATCGCGCACGGCGCGGAGATCGTTGTCGAAGTCGTCCTCGCCGACCCCGGCCCGGCGCAGGTGCTCGGCGGCAACCTCGGGCGGACAGGCATTAAGCGCCGCCCGCAACGCCAGCAGCAGCACGACCAGATCGTCGAGTTGCCCGGCGACCGGGATGATGCCCGGCACCAGGTCGACCGGCGAGACGACGTAGACGCCGCCGACCGCGAGCGTCGCTTTGACCCGCAACGGCACGCGATCGTCCCGTACCAGGTTCGTTCCCAAGAAGACGTAGCGCGGTATCCTTCGCACCGCCGCCCAAAATCGGGTCAATACCGGGTTGCCGTTCGGCCCCGGGACCTCGATCACGATCGGCGGTGGCTCCGGGGTCGGCCCGGATGCATCACGGATGGTCGAACTGTCGGTCATCGTTATTCCTCTACTCTCGGAGCAGCGCCGCTCCCAACCCAGGCTTACGTCTGTGCGGCCGGCGAGGATTGCGGCGGCTCGGCCGGCAACGCCGTCGACGCCAGTTCGCAGACGGGGCGGGCGAAGCGGATGGCGGCTCGCACCCAACCGTCCTCGCGCCCGTCCACCAATTCGGCGATCAGCAGGTTGTCCGTCTGCCCAACGGCGGTCAGACGGCCGTAGGCGGCGATCTCCGCCCCCGCTCCGGTGGTCATGACGATCCCGCCGTTCCAGCCGGCCGCGTATTTGTCGAGCGCGGCGCCGGCGGCGACCGCATCGGCCAGATTCGCCGCCACGAGCGTGCGACGCTCCCCGCCCGCGCCGAGCCGACCGTAGCCCACGACGACGTAGCGACCGCTCGGTTGCGGCAGGGTGCGGTGGCTCCAACTCCCGCCGATCCCGCAATCGATCGCCTGATCGGCGGCATCGACGGCGACGAGGCCGCTGATGGGAGCGAGGGTTTGCAGCATCACCGCGATCTCCGGATCGTCCGCGAGCGACGGCACGCGCCCCTGGGCGGCATCGATCGCACCGCGCACCGCCGCGGGCGAGGCCGAGGTGATCACCCGACCCGCATAGAGGGCGACGGCGTTCGCGGCACCGATCGCGTCGCCGTCCACCGTCGGGGAAGGGGTCGCTACGTCGTGCAGCACGTAGACCGGCACGCCGTGGTAGGTGGATTTGCGATAGCCGGCGTCCGTCAGCGCGGTCTCGATCGCGGCACGGTCGAAGTCGCCCCCGAGGACCGCGATCGGCGCGTCGCCGCCGGCGGTGACCCAGCGTTGCACGTCGCGTGCCCCGTATCCGAAGCGAGCCCGCCATGGGGCAGACCGCCCGAGGGTCGACGGGACGGGGGACAGACCCAACCGATCGATGAGGGGATCGATCCCGGCGTTCACGACCGGTGTCCCAGCCGCCCCGCCCGGATCCTCCGACCAGACCGCGAAGGCGTGCCGCGTCTGATCGGTCGCCGGAATCCAGGCGAGGAGATCGGCGACCGCGTCGGCACGCGTCACCGGGGTCGGCACCGTTTCTCCCGGATCGTGGATCAAGAGAACGCCGACGACCGCGCCGGTGACCAACACCGCGACGGCGGCCAGGGAGGCGACCCAGCGGCGGAGGCGTCTGTCGGTTGGTTCCGCCAATGGGTCCGCCCCTCTCTCCGCCGTCACGAACCGGATGGAGGTCTGTTCGCGGGAGTGCGCTCGCGCACTGCCAGGATCACCGCCAGCGCCGTCACCATCGGCAGGGCCACGAACGGTGTCCGATATCCGAACGCATCGGAGAGCGCCCCGGTTGCGTAGGGGCCGAGTACCAGACCGAGGTCGCTGCTGAGCCGGACCATCCCGACCGCGCGCCCGCTCAGTCCGCCCCGCTGCAGCACGAGATCGCTGCCGGCATTCGCCGCCGCCACCATCCCCGCTCCGTACAGCGCCAGCGGCACGAACAGCCAGCGCATCGCCGGTGCTGGCAAAACCAAGAGCGTCCCGGCGATCGCCACGAGCAATCCGCCGATCAGAACCGGTCGCCCACCCCAGCGCCGGATCGCCCGCCCGGCGGGGAACGCGGCGACCAGGTGCATCACCGTGATCACGAGCAAGAGTGTCGCGTTCGCCTCGGCCGAGGCATCGAAGCGACGCTCGGTGTAGAGCGGCAACGCCACCCAGATGCTGTAGTTGACGAAGACGAGGAAATTGAAGAGGAGCGCCGGGACGACTGGCCCCAGGTTGCTCCGGTCTCCACCGGCACCGGTATCCACATCGACCGGCTGCCCGGCGTCGACCGCCGCCACCGCCCCTACCCCCCGTGCGGCAAAGGTCGTCACGGTAAGAATCGCCCCGAGCACGACGCTGAGTCCGAAAACGGCACGCCAACCGTACGCCTCGGTCAGATAGCCGCCACTCTGTAGACCGAAGATGCCACCGATGGTCGCCGCGACACCGAAGTAGGTCATCGCCGCGCCCTGACCCGGTTTCGCGCGCACAACCGACCGCAGCGCCGCCGTCACCAACAGCGAGATGCCGATTCCCTGCACCACGCGCGCCGGAAAGAGGAGCGCGCCGCCGGTCGCTAGCGCGGCGGCCAGCGAGCCGGTCGCCAGCAGCACACCGCCGGCCGTTGCCGTCGTCGCCGCGCCGATCCGATCGACCAGGACCGCCGCGGGGATGTTGGCTAGCAGCCGCCCGAGGAAGAGGAGCGAAAAGACGAGACCGGTCCCCGCCGCCGACAGGGCGAGATCGTCCTGGATGGCGGGCAGCGCCGGCGAGAGGCCGTCGATGGTCCAGTAGGTCAGGACCACCGCCGGCAGCGCGACCGCGAACGGCAACGCCCGCGCGAGCCGCCGCTCGCCGGCGAGAATCTCGGGTTCGTCGATCGGGACGACCGCGACCACGGCCCCGATGCTGCCGACCTCCGTCTCTCGCTGCACGTCCGTCCGTTCGTCGATCGCCACCCACGGCTCCGGCAGTGTTCTGTCCCAAATGCAAACCGCGACAGCTTAGCCGACGATTCGCCGCCTCGTCGGCCCGCCGAAGTGCCGAAGTGCGGTGCACCTCGTGTAGGGAAGGGCCCCGTGCCCTCCCGTGCTACACGACGCACCCATCCGCCGACCGCGCGGATCGCAAACACGCGGCCGACGCGCTCCCGATGGCCCTCGTCCCGTATCCTTTGGCGCGGGCTACGTGCAACCAGCGCGCGGGAGATTGTCGATGGAACCGTGGTCAGAAGGCAGTGGTCGTTACGTGCCGGGAACCGGGTTTCCGGTGGTGACGACCGTGCGGGATGTGCTCTACGACCGCATCGCGCTGGCCGCGCCCGAACTCGCGCTGATCGGCACTCGCGCCTTCCTCCGCCTCGAGCGCATCCAGCAGCTCGGGCTCGTCTCCCGCATCTGGCCGGGTGCCAAACACGCCCGCTTCGAGCATTCGCTCGGCGTCCTCCACCTGGCCCGATTGGCCCTGGCCCACCTCCGCGCGACCGTCGGCGGTGCCTGGATCACCGACGAGGACGCCCGCACCCTCGCCGCTGCCGCCCTCCTCCACGACGTCGGTCATTACCCCTTTTCGCACGCGATCGAAGAGCTCGGTCCGCCGATCCTCTCCCACGAGCAGGTCGGTCGCCGTCTGATCGAAGGCGACGAGATCGCTCCCATCCTGCGCCGGGACTGGGCGGTCGATCCCGTCCGCGTCGCCGCCATCGTCGCCCCCGACGATCGCGACCTTATGCCCGCCGACCGCATCCTCCGCGGTCTCCTCTCCGGCCCCCTCGACGTCGACAAGCTCGACTACCTTCCCCGCGACGCCCGCGCCTGCAACGTCCCCTACGGCGGCGTCGACACCGCCCGTCTGATCGACTCGCTCAGGATTCAGGACACGCTCGTTTTGGAGACGGACAGACGGACAGACGGACAGACGGACAGACGGGCAGGTCTACTCGGTCCCCAACCCACTCCCGTAATCCCTAACGCCTATCGCCTGACGTCTGACGCCTCGCCACGTATCGTCGTCGGTGCCAAGGGTGTCAGCCCGCTCCACTCGCTGATCAACGCCCGTCAGGAGATGTTCGACAACGTCTACTGGCACCATACCAACCGCGCCTGCATGGCGATGCTGCTGCGCGCCGTCCAGGAAGCACTCCTCGCCGGCGCCATCACGCCCGAGGAACTGACCGACCACGACGACGCCTCCCTCCTCGCCCTCCTCTGCCGGGAGCAGATGCCGGCGCCGACGCGTCGCTTGACGGCAGCCTTGCACGAGCGGCGCGTCCACAAACGGGCCGTCGAGGTCAGCGCCCGCGCCTTCGAGCTCTATGCCCGGCTCGGCAACCTCTTCTACGACCCGGATGCCCGCCGCGCCGGCGAGATCCAGATGGCCGATGGGCTGGCGGCGATACTCGGCCAGCCAGTTCCGCCCGAGGCGATCCTGATCGACATCCCGAAACCCGAGAAGTGGCGCACCGACGTCTGGGTCCACTTCGACGACCCGCCGGTCGGTTTCGTTCCGCTCATGCCGTGGCGGGACGTCGTCGGTCTCGGCGACGAGGACTTCAAGCGTTACGAAGAGCACCGCCGCCTGATCCGGATCGTCGCCGCCGCCCCGTACCGCGACGCCGTCGCGGCCCATTGGGAAGAGCTGGTCATCCCGCTCCTTGGGGGAGTGGTCTAGCCTTGACGCGGCCCGCAATGGAGCACCGTGCTTCTTGGCACGATGACGGAGCGCCACCCTCTCGAGCTTTTCCAACCTGGTGCCCGGGTTCTGAAGCGGCAGGCTCTGGTTCGGAGCGATGGATCGCGGTCTTGCCCGTTGCGGCGGACGGGTGTAGCGTTGCCGATGCAGACGGTTCGATGAAGGCAGGTGGGAGCGCGACTCGATGGCGATCGCTCCGCATCAAGACTGCAGTGACGGGCTGCCGGCCCCGCCGACGCCGCTCGTCGGCCGGGAGCGGGAACTCGCCGCGATTGTCGCCACCCTGGTCGACGAGGGCGTGCGGTTGCTGACGCTGACCGGCCCCGGCGGTGTCGGCAAGACGCGGTTGGCCCTGCGGGCATCGGCCGATCTCGCGGACGTCTTCGCCGACGGCGTCCGCTTCGTTCCCCTCGCTCCGATTCGTGCCCCAGACCTCGTCGTCGCCTCGATCGCCCAAGCGCTCGGACTACCGGACGTCGGCGGTGTCCAGGTGGAGGAGCGGTTGATTAGCTTTCTGAGGAAACGCCGGCTGTTGCTCGTCCTCGATAACTTCGAGCACGTGCTCGATGCGGCCTCCCGCGTCGCGGAGATGCTTGCCGTCTGTCCGCACCTGAAGGTCCTCGTCACGAGCCGAGCGATCTTGCGACTTTCCGCCGAGCACGATTTCCCCGTGCCGCCGCTTTCGCTACCACCGTCTGGCGCCCAGGTGTCGGCCGATGAGGCGATTGCGTCGGAGGCGGTTCGCCTCTTCCTGGTCCGCGGGCGCGCCAAGAAACCAGACATGGCACTCACCGATGCGAATGCCGCGGCAATCGCGGCAATCTGTCGGCGGCTCGATGGGCTGCCGCTCGCGATCGAACTGGCCGCGGCGCGTACTCCGCACTTGCCCCTCGCCGCGCTCCTGTTGCGGCTGGAACAGCGCCTGCCCGTTCTCACCGGCGGTCCGCGTGATCAACCGGACCGCCTGCGCACGATGCGCAACGCGATCGCCTGGAGCTACGACCTGCTGACCCCCGGGGAGCGGGCCCTCTTCCGGCGTTCGGCGGTCTTCGTCGGTGGCAGCACGTTGGAAGCGGCGGAAGTCGTCGGGGCCGCGGCGGGCGAACCGGGGATCGACATCTTCGAGGGGCTGGCGGCGCTGGTCGACAAGAGTCTGCTACGGACGGAGGAAGGGTCGGACGAGGCACCACGCTATCAGATGCTGGAGACGGTCCGCGAGTTCGGCCTGGAGCAACTCGATGCCCACGGCGAGGCCGAGGCGACGCGGCGCCGGATGGCGGACTGGCTCGTCGAGTTGATCGAGCCGGCTTTCCCCGAACTATTCGGTCCCGCCCAGCGGCGGTGGCAGAACCTGCTTGAGGCCGAGCACGACAATCTGCGGGCGGTCCTGACCTGGGCGCTCGACCGGGGCGAGGCCGAGACGGCGCAGCGCCTCGTGGCCGCGGCCTCCCGCTTCTGGTACAGCCGCGGCTACTTCGCCGAGAGCCGTACCTGGGCCGAGCGGGCGCTGGCGAGCGGCCCGACACCCGAGGTGGTGCGGTCGAAGGCCACGGTGGTCGTGGCGTGGATGTCGTCCGAACAGGGCGACACCGAGCGCGCGCTCGCGCTGCACGAAGAGGGGCTGGCGCTGGCACGGCGGGCCGGCGACCCACGGTGGCTTGCCCAAGCGTTGACCTCGTTCGGCCTGGTGCTGGAGGACCAGGGCCGCTTCGCCGAGGCACAGGCGTGCCACGAAGAGGCCCTGCGGGGCTACCGGGCCTTGGGCGATCCCGTCTGGCCGCCCTTCGCCCTCAACGCGCTGGGGTTGGTGGCCTACGAGCAAGGCGAGACCGACCGGGCCGCGGCGTACTTCGAGGAGGCGCTGGCCGAGTTTCGCGCCCGCGGCAACTCCTACGGCGCCGGGTTCGCCTTGACCAACCTCGCCAAGGTGGCCCGCGTGCGCGAGGACTATCCGCGGGCTGAGGCACTGTTCGCCGAGAGCCTGCGATCGCGACGGGACTACGGGGACAAGCGGGGCATCGTGGGTTGCCTCAACGGCCTGGCCAGCGTCGCGGCCGCCACCGGCCGGTTCGAGCGGGCCGCCCGACTCTTCGGCGCCGCCGAGGTACTGCGCGAGGAGGTCAGTGCCGCCGCCCCGCGGCGCCACAACCGCTCCGACCGCGCCGTCGCGCGGACCCGTGCCGAACTCGGCGAGGCCGCCTTCGCGGCGGCCTGGCGGGCGGGCCGGGCCATGCCGCTGGCGGCCGTGGTGGACGAGGCGATGGCGATCGATGCGGTCGCGGCAGCGGCCTCCCCCGCCGGTCGGCCCGGGTCGTGTGCCGAGCCCTGCGGGTTGACGGACCGCGAACTCGAGGTGTTGCGGTTGATCGCGGCCGGGAGGCGCGACCACGACATTGCCGACGCCCTGTTCATCAGCCGGCGGACCGTGCAGACCCACGTCACCAATATCTTCCGGAAGCTCGGGGTCGAAACGCGAGCCGAAGCCACCGCCGTCGCCATCCGCCGGGGACTCACCTGAGTTTGGGGCTCCCCGCGCCGTTGCGCAAAACACGGAGACCGGCGGCGGAGCATCGACGGCCGATCGCGCGGTTTGGCGGATGCGCCGGTCGTCGCGACGGAGCACGATGGCACCACCCCGGCCGCCGGTGCCGGGGAGAGGACCGCCGATTTCCGGACCCTGTTGTCCGGTGAGCCGAAGGAGAGACCGCGATGGACCGCCACCACAACGGCCACGGCGCCGCCGTCGCCGAAGCGCCCGCTGCCCGCGCCGCCACGGCGCCGATCGAGACCCCGAAGGTCTCCCGCACGGAACTCACCCCCATCGGCTTCCTCCGGCGCAGCGCGGCCGTCTTCCCCGACAAGACGGCCGTCGTCCACGGCAACCGGGGGACGTCGTACAGCTATCGCGAGTTCGCGGCACGGGTCGGCCGCTTCGCCGCCGCCCTGCGCGGCGCGGGACTGCGGCCGGGCGATCGGGTCGCTTTCCTCTGCCCGAACACCCCCGCCATGCTCGAGGCGCACGTCGCCGTCCCCGCTGCCGGGGGAGTTCTCGTGACGGTCAACACCCGCCTCAGCAGCGACGACGTCGGCTACATCCTCGCCCATTCCGGGGCTCGCTTCCTGTTCGTCGACGCCGAGTTCGCGTCGCTCGTCGCGCCGCTCGATCTGGCGGGCGTCTGTGTGGTCCGCGTCGACGACACCGGCGCCGGCGACGATCCCTACGAGCGGTTCCTCGCGACCGGCGCCGCGGAGGAGGGCTGGCGGTGGCCGGACGACGAGGAGGAGCCGATCGCGATCAACTACACCTCGGGCACCACCGGCCGTCCCAAGGGCGTCGTCTATACCCACCGCGGCTCCTATCTGACCGCCCTCGGCAACGTCGTCGAGGCCGGGCTGACCGCCGAAAGCGTCTTCGTGTTCTCGCAGCCGCTGTTCCACTGCAACGGCTGGGGGTTCCCCTGGGCGCTGATGGCCGTCGCCGGCACCCACGTCTGCCTGCGCAAAGTCGACCCCGACCTGGTTTGGGACCTGTTCGACGCCTACGGCGTCACCCACTACAACGGCGCGCCGACCGTCCAACTGATGCTGGCCACCCACCCCAGGGCCCACCGGTTCCCGCATCCGGTCGCCGCGATCATGGGCGGTTCGCCCCCCTCGCCGACACTGCTCGCCCGCCTGCGGGATCTGAACGTCCGGCCGATCCACATGTACGGCCTGACCGAGACCTACGCGCCGTTCACCGTCTGCGATTGGCACCAGGAGTGGGCGGCGCTTCCCACGGCCGAGCAGGCGCGGCTGTTGGCCCGCCAAGGGCACGCCCGGGTGGTTGCCGATCCGGTGCGGGTGGTCGACGAGGCGATGCGGGACGTCCCCCGCGACGGGCGGACGATGGGCGAGGTGGTGATGCGCGGCAACGTCGTGATGAAGGGCTACTACGCCGATCCGGCGGCGACCGCCGAGGCCTTCCGCGGCGGCTGGTTCCACTCCGGCGACCTGGCGGTGATGCACCCGGACGGCGCCATCGAACTGCGGGATCGCAAAAAGGACATCGTCATCAGCGGCGGCGAGAACATCTCCACCATCGAGGTCGAGCAGGCCGTCGTCCGCCACCCCGCCGTCCTGGAGTGCGCGGTGGTCGCCGTCCCCGACGATCGCTGGGGCGAGCGCCCCAAGGCCTTCGTCACTCTCAAGCCGGGCATGGAGGCGACCGAAGCCGAGTTGATCGCCTTCTGCCGCGAGCACCTGGCCCACTTCAAGTGCCCGGCCGCCGTGGCGTTCGGCGACCTTCCCAAGACCTCAACCGGCAAGGTCCAGAAGTTCGTCCTGCGCGAGCGGGAATGGGTCGGCTATGACAGGCGCATCCAATAAGAGGGTAGGCTGAGGTCTGGAGCCCCTTCACGGACGTTGGCGAACGGGTCAGCCGCCAGATGCCGACGACCGTGTACCGCTGGGGCGGGCGTCTCGATGCCCTTCGGGCGCCCCACCTCTCGGATCTTGCGCCCGCTCAAGACGGCGGGAAAAACGCCGGGTTGTACCGCCGTGCGCAGAATCCCGTCGCCCGCGCCAGGTCGAGGTCGCACACCAACAACTGCTCCCGCCCGTAGGGGACGTGGGCCAGTAGCTCGCCCTCCGGATCGATCAGGCTGGTTGCCGACTCCTGGTAGCGCAGCGCGTAGTTGACGCTGGCGAAGTAGACGGTGTTTTCGACCGCGCGGGCGATCATCGCCTTCTCGTAGTAGGGCGAAGCCGGGTCGCCCCAGCGCGCGATCGTCGGACCGGCGCGGTCGCTGCCGGTCAGTTGCGGGTGGAAGACGACTTTCGCCCCGCGAGCCGCGGGCCAGCGGGTGGCCTCGGGATAGCGCCAGCCTTCGTGGCAGATCGTGATCCCGAAGGGGACGCCGTCGACCTCGAACAGCCGCCGCCCTCCCTCGGCCACGTAGTACGGCTCCTCTTCCAGCGGGATCTGGTTCTTCGCCTGGTAACCGAGGATCGAGCCGTCGCGCGCGACGACGAAGGCGGCGTTGTGCAGACCGGCGGTCGTTGCCCACTCCATGCCGACGACGATCGCCACGCCGTGCCGCTTGGCCGACGCGCTGATCTCGGCGAGCGCACCTTCTTGCCGGCGTTGGTCGGGGCGTGGGACGTCGAAGTCCTGGCCGCGCAGACCGGGGATGTAGGTCTCTGGGAAGCAGACGATGGCGACGTCCTGGGCGGCGGCATCTGCCAGGAATCGATCGAGCTTTTGGAGTCGCTCCTCGACGGTTGGCGGGTTGCGCACCGCCGCCAACCCGATGCGTAAGGTCCCGTTCGTGTTCGTCTGCTCCATCGATCTACGAGCCTCCCGATCCACGGTCCAGGGCCCGTCCGCGTTTCTCGGCGGTCATTCTCGCACGCAGCGGAGTCGAATCGCAGGCAGGCGACCGGCGGCAGCCGCTTGCCTTTCCGGCCGGTATGGATCGGACCCGCGCACCGAGTTGGGTCATAATTGGCCGGCAACGGCGGCGCGGCGAAGGGGCGATTGATCCCGGCAAGCAGTTTCGACGTACCACCATCAGGACGTCGCGGGCGTGGAGCAGATGCAACAGCGGCGACGAACCGATGCGCGCGCGCTCACCTGGGACGACGACGCCCTGCTGGCGGCGATCCAGGCCCGTGACGACGACGCTTTGGCGGCGTTCTACGACCGCTACGGCCGGCTCGCGTTCGGGTTGGCCTACCGGATGCTGGGCGAGCGCGGCGCGGCCGAAGACGTCGTTCAGGAGTCGTTCTTGAACGTCTGGCGGCGCGCGGCCGGTTTCGATCTCGGGCGGGGCAGCGCCCGGTCCTGGTTGATGTCGATCGTCCACAACCTTGCCGTTGACCGGCGGCGCGGTCGACAACGGCGGACCTGGACCGACGTGGCACTAGACGAGGTCGATGCGTTGCTGGAAACCGAGGACGACGATGCGTTCGCGGTCGTGGCGCAATCGATCGACGCGGAGCGGGTGCAAACCGCGCTCCAGCACTTGCCCGACGAGCAGCGGCAGGCGATCGTGCTCGCCTATTTTATGGGATTGACCCACCAGGAGATCGCGGAGCAGACCGGTACCCCGCTCGGCACGATCAAAAGCCGAATGCGCCTCGGGTTGCGCCGGATGCGCGCGTTGCTCGGAAGCGACGAGTGACGAGTGGCAAGTGGCAAGTGGCAAGTGGCAAGTGA
>DATBFX010000115.1:0-6716 GCA_036558305.1 Thermomicrobiales bacterium
CGTTTGGATCGCCTGGGCGACCCGTGCGAGACTGGACACGCGGGGACCTCCTCGGGCGGGCGAACGGATCAAGCACGTCCACCTTGCCAGATCGGGTCCCCGTTGTCACCCCGTCCCCCCTTAGCTTGATGCGCATGGGGCGATGCAGGCATCGCCCCTACGTGTCGTCCGCTAATCCAGGAATCCGATCGCGATCTCGTTTGCCGCGTGCGCGTACGCCGGTTCGATCGCGACCGTCTTCACCCGATCTGTTCGGCGCGTATCGACCCCCACGGACAACTCCAGCGCCGCCTTCGCCGCCGCCAACCGCGCCACCGGTACCCGGTACGGCGAGCAACTGACGTAATCGAGACCGAGGGCCTCGCAGAAGGCGACGGTGGACGGTTCGCCGCCGTGTTCGCCGCAGAGCCCGACCTTGAGATCGGGCCGGGTCTGGCGGCCCAGGGTGGTCGCGATCTCGATCAGGCGACCGACGCCGGAGCGGTCGAGCGCTTGGAACGGATCGGCAGGAAGGATCCCCTGGGCGACGTAGTCGGGAAGGAAGCGGCCGGCGTCGTCGCGGCTGAGTCCGAAGGTGGTCTGGGTCAGATCGTTGGTGCCGAAGGAGATGAAGTCGGCGTGCGCGGCGACGCGGTCGGCCAGCAGCGCGGCGCGGGGAACCTCGACCATCGTCCCGATTTTGAGGGGTACGCGCCGGTCGCTCGCCGCGAACAGGCGCTCGGCTTCCCCGACGACGACTTCGCGCTGCCGGCGGAGTTCCTCCGCGTCGGAGACGAACGGGATCATCACCTCGGGGGCGACGGCGATGCCCTCGGCCGCGCAGGCGATGGCGGCGGCGAAGATGGCCCGCGCCTGCATCGCCGTGATCTCCGGGTGGGTGATGCCGAGACGGACCCCACGGTGCCCGAGCATCGGGTTGGCCTCGCGGTGGGCATCGATCCGCGCTTCGACCGCGGCGATCGTCAGACCGTGCCGCGCGGCGAAGCGGGCGACCTCCTCCTCGCCGCGGGGGAGGAATTCGTGGAGGGGCGGGTCGAGGGTGCGGATCGTGACCGGGTACCCGTCCATGGCGCGGAAGATGCCGACGAAATCCTCGACCTGGAGCGCTTCCAGCGCGACCAGCGCCCGGTCGCGCTCGGCGGCCGTCTCGGCCAGGATCATGTCGCGGACGACGTCGATCCGACCGTCGCCGAAGAACATGTGCTCGGTCCGGCAGAGCCCGATGCCCTCCGCGCCGAACTCGCGCGCCTTTGCCGCGTCCGCCGGGGTGTCGGCGTTGGCGCGGACGCCGAGGCGGCGGCCGCGATCGGCCCAGGCCAGGAGGAGCGCCGATTCCTCGCCGAGACCGGCGGCGACGGTCGGGACGCGGCCGAGAATGACGCGGCCCGTCGACCCGTCGATCGTGATCTCGTCGTTCACGCGGACGACGGTCCCACCGGCGATGAGCGTTCCGACCGTCTCGTCGATCTCGAGCGTGGCGCAGCCGGTGACGGCCGGTTTGCCGATGCCGCGGGCGACGACGGCGGCGTGGGACGTCATCCCGCCGCGTGCCGTCAGGATGCCCCGCGCCCGCTCCATCCCCGGAAAGTCGTCGGCGGAGGTTTCCCGCCGGACGAGGATCACCGCCTCGCCTTGTGCCCCGCGCGTCCGTGCTTCGTGGGGATCGAAGACGACCCGGCCGCTCGCCGCGCCGGGGCTGGCCGGGAGCCCGGTCGCGATCGCGGTCAGGGTTTGCGATTCGTCGAGGTGCGGGTGGAGTTGGCGTTCGATTTGGGCCGGTTCGATGCGCGTGACCGCGGTCGCCCGATCGATCAGCCCTTCGTGGACCTGGTCGATCGCGATCCGGATCGCGGCGCGGGCGGTGCGTTTACCGGTGCGCGTTTGCAGCAGCCAGAGTTCGCCGCGCTCGACGGTGAACTCCAGGTCCTGCATGTCGCGGAAGTGGCGTTCGAGGAGGTCGGCGATGGCCAGGAGTTCCTCGTAGGCGGGCCGCAGCCGCGGTTCGTTCGCCATCGCGGCGATCGGTTGCGGGGTGCGCAGCCCGGCCACCACGTCCTCCCCCTGGGCGTCGATGAGGACTTCGCCGAAGACGCCGCGTTCGCCGGTGTTGGGATCGCGGGTGAAGGCGACGCCGGTGGCGCTGTCGGGGCCGACGTTGCCGAAGACCATCGCCTGGACGGTGACCGCCGTGCCGAGATCGTCGGCGATCCCCTGCGAACGGCGGTAGGCGACGGCGCGCGGTGTGTTCCAGGAGGCGAAGACGGCCGCGATCGCCTGCTGGAGCTGGGCGACGGGATCGTCGGGGACGGCGAGGTGATGGTGGGCGGGGATCGCCTCGAAGGCGGCGAGGAGTTGGCGCCGGGTGGCGAGGTCGAGGCGAGCGGGGTGCGCGTCCGCGCCCGTGAACGCGGCGAGGATCGCCTCGTACTCCCGCGCCGGCAGACCGAGGACGACGGTGCCGAACATCTGCTGGAGGCGGCGGGCGCAGTCGAGCGCCAGGCGCTCGTCGTAGAGGGCGGCGAGACCGGGGCGGGTGGCGTCGGTCAGACCGATGTTGAGGACCGTGTCCATCATGCCGGGCATCGAGTCTTTGGCACCGGAGCGGACCGAGACCAGAAGCGGCCGCGCCGGATCGCCGAAGCGGCGGCCGGTCTGGCGTTCGACGTCGGCGATCGCGTCGTGCACCTCGGCCCAAACGTCCGAGGGAACGCGGCCACCGTTGGCGAGGTAGGCGCGGCAGGCGCGGGTGCCGATGGTGAAACCGGGGGGGACCGGCAAACCGAGGGTGGTCATCTCGGCGAGGTTGGCGCCCTTGCCGCCGAGGCGGTCGCGGTCGCCGGCGGAGCCGTCGCGGAAGAGGTGGACCCAACGGGGCATCGTGGCACGCCTCCTGAACTACCATGAACGCGCGGATTTCCCATAACAATCAATCAAATATATCCACGGCGCGCGGTTTGTCAAGGGGCGGGAACGCGGCCGGCGCGCCTCGGACGTCCCAAGATCGACGCCCGCCACCCGGTACGTCCGGTGCCGGGCAAGCGCCACATCCGCGACGCCCCGATCCGCGTAATTGACATGCCGCACCTCTCGCGCTAAGGTGACGGCGTCGCGAGTGGTCCGACCAGTGAACCATCGGGTGCAGCATGAGCGACCAAACCCTCGTCGAACCGGTCCGGCGCTCCCGCCTGTCGCGTCAGATCGTGCTCCAACTCTGCGAACTGATCCGGGAGGGGAGGTTGCGCGCGGGCGACCGGTTGCCGGCGGAGCGGGAGCTGGCCGAGCAGTTACGGGTCAGCCGGTCTTCGCTGCGCGAGGCCCTGCGGACGATGGAGTTGGCCGGGCTGGTCGAGTCGCACCACGGCGGTGGCACCTACGTCCGCGACGCCGTGTCGTGGGACGCCGTCTCGCCGCTGGCGTTGGTGTTGCAGACCTCCGGCGACACCGTCGGCGACCTCTGGGAGATCCGGCTCATCGTCGAACCGGAGATCGCGGCGCGGGCCGCGCTCCGGGCCTCCGACGTCGACCTCGCCGCCCTCGCCGCCTTGCTCGATCGCCAGGAGGCCGCGCTCGACCGCGAAGACGTCTCGCTCGGCATCGACCGCGACTTCCACATCGCCCTCGCCCACGCCTCGCACAACGCCGTCGCCGTCCGCGTCGTCGAACTGATCGGCTCCTTACTGCTCGCCGGTCGCGGCCACTTCATCACCTCACCGGAGCGCCGCCTCAGCGCCCTCGTCCGCCACCGCGAGATCCTCGCGGCCGTCCGCTCGCGCGTGCCGGAGGAGGCGCGGAGCGCGATGCTCCATCACCTCCAAGAGGTCGAGTCCTACATCGTCGGCGCGCTCACCGTGGAGGCGGAAGGCGGAAGGCGGAAGGCGGAGGGATCTCGTCGCTTCCCGCCTTCCGCCTTCCGCCTTCCGCCCCGTTCGTGAAAGGAGATTGCCCGCCGATACCGCTCAGACGCGAACCCGCTCGGCTCACGTGGTGACAACGACCGTCAACCCAAGAGGAGGAGCGCAGATGCCCCGGATCGATTGGAGTGTCTTGAGTGGTCCGCGCGTGTCGCGGCGGACGATGATGAAACTGGCCGCCGCCACCGGCGCCGTCGGTTTCGCCGGTCGCCTCGCCGCCTTCGAGGCCAGCGCGGCGGGCGTTCCCGGCACTCGCCGTCTCCGCGTCGCGCGGCAGGAAGCGAAGCAGGGTGGTACGTTGCGGCTCGGGTACGGCATCAGCCAGGTCCTGACCCTCGATCCGCCCCAGGTCAATCTCGGCATCGTCGCCGGCGAACTCGTTTCCAATCTCTTCTCCAGCCTCGTCCAATTCGACGAACAACTCGGATTGAAACCGGACCTCGCCGAGAGTTGGCAGGTCTCGCCGGACGGCACCCAGTACACCTTCAAACTCCGCCAGGGACTCACCTTCCACAACGGCGACCCCTTGAACGCCAACGACCTCGTCTACACCTACCAGCGGACCACCAATGCCGACTTCGCCTCCCCCCACGCCAACAAACTCAGTCTCGTCACCGAGGCGACCGCGCAGGATGAATTGACCTTCGTGATCAAGATGAGCGCGCCGTACGCGCCGTTCCTGGCGACCGCCTGCAGCCGCGGACCGGGGCGCGCCCTGACGCCGATCCCGAAGCGGGCGATCGACGAGATGGGGAACGACCAGTTCGGGTTGACCCCGGTCGGCTGCGGCCCCTTCCAGATCGTACCGGAGGGCGTCGATCTCTCCAGCGGGTTCAAGATGAAGGCGTTCGATGCCTGGTACGGTGGGCGCCCGCATCTCGACGAGATCGACGTCACGATCATCCCCGAACCGTCGAGTATGGTCAGCGCGATCGAAGCGGGCGACGTCGACATGCTCGACATCGCGCCTGCCGTCGGCGTCGAACAACTGAAGGGCAACAGCGACCTCACGGTCGTCCAGGTCTCGGGGACGAACTGGGAGGGGCTGACGATGAATTACGCCCGCCCGCCCTGGGACAACCCCGAGGCGCGGATGGCCGTCGCGAAGGGGATCGACCGCGACGACCTGATCACAAAGGCGCTCTTCGGTATCGCCCAACCGAGCGTCGGCGCGATCGCGCCGGCTTTCGGATTCGCCTATCTGCCGCCGGACAAGGTGCAGAACCCGCAGGCGTTCGACAAAGCCGCCGCGACGGCGGCGGTCGAGCAGAACGGGTTGAAGGGAGCCAAGCCGACCCTGATGTTCGCCCAGGGCAACAACCGCATCGCCGAGGTCCTCCAGAGCCAGATGAAGGACATCGGGATCGACATGCAGATCGAACTCCTGCAAGGCGCGGCCTGGAACGAGCGCTGGCTGGCCAAGGACTTCGACTGGATCGTCAACGGCAGCGTCGTCGATGCCGACCCCGACGACGGCCACTGGAACTTCTTCTACTCGAAGGGGCCGTGGAACCCGCAGGGTTACAACAACCCGGACGTCGACAAGATGCTGGAGGAGACGCGGGCGACGGCCGTCCAGGAAGACCGCGCCAAACTCTTCCAGCAGGTCCAGGCGACGACCGCCCAGGACGTCGCCTACGCCTTCCTCTACCACACCCCCGACGTCGTCGCCTTCGCCAACTACGTCAAGGGCTACGTCTCGATCCCCGAGATGCGGTACCTGGAGTCGGTCTGGTTGGATAAGTAGGGCTGCGTAAGGCCCCCTAACCCCCCAACCCCCTTTCCCCCAAGCGTGGGAGAAAGGGGGAGCACGCCACGACGATGTGCGCGGCTCCCCTCCCCCACGCTCGGGGGAGGGGCTGGAGGAGAGGGCCGTTCCAGCGCCCAACCCGGCGGGGGCTTCGAGCCGTGACCCAATACATCGTTCGCCGTTTGCTCCATGCGTTGTTCATCATCTGGGGGTGTGCCACCCTCGTCTTTTTCATGCTGCGTGCCGTACCGGGCGATCCGGTGGTCGTGATGCTGGGGCCGGAGTACACGCCGGAGGCGGCGGTGGCGCTGCGCAAGAAACTCGGATTGGACCAGCCGCTCTACGTCCAGTACGCGAAGTGGGCCGGCAACGTCTTGACCGGGGATCTGGGCACCTCGATTGCCTCGCCGGAACCGGTGATGGACGCGATCAAGATCGGGTTGCCGAAGACGATGAGTCTGGCGGGTCTCTCGTTCCTGCTGGCGGTGCTGATCGCCGTCCCGGCGGGGATCGTCTCCGCCCTGCGCCGGAACTCGTCGGTCGACTACGCCGCCAGCGTCGTCGCCTTCGTCGGCGTCAGCATGCCCGGTTTCTGGTTCGGCATCATCCTGATCCTCGTCTTCGCCGTCCGCTTGCACTGGTTGCCGGCGATCGGCTACTCGCCGATCGGCGAGGACGGGTTGTGGGCCTGGTTCGAGCACCTGCTGCTGCCGAGCCTGGCGATCGGCGCGGGCTACGCGGCGATCCTGATGCGGTTCGTCCGCGCCGGTCTGTTGGAAGTCTTGAACAGCGACTACATCCGCACGGCACGCGCCAAGGGCGTCTCGGAGCGGGGCGTCATCGTTCGCCACGCGTTTCGCAACGCGCTGATCCCGGTGGTGACGATCGCGGGGATCCAGCTCGCGCTGCTCCTCAGCGGCGCGGTCGTGGTCGAGACGGTCTTCTCGATCCGCGGTCTGGGACGGATCCTGGTCGGCGCCATCTTCGACAAGGACTACCCGGTCGTGCAGGGCGTGATCCTGCTGACGACGGTCATCTTCGTCCTCGCCAACCTG
>DATBFX010000116.1:0-2169 GCA_036558305.1 Thermomicrobiales bacterium
TTTTGCCCTCCTATTCCATATGGGGCGGCATGGGGAAATACATGGGGAGCGCGATGAGCGTTGCCAGCTAGAAAACAAAAGGCCCGGATTAGCGGGCCTTTTCACCATGGGCGGTGACGGGATCGAACCGCCGACCTCCTGCTTGTAAGGCAGGCGCTCTCCCAGCTGAGCTAACCGCCCGGGAACCGTAGTGTGCCGCAGCCAGGGGCGGTAGTCGCCTCACAGCGGGCGCCGGGTGAGATGCCGACAGGGTCGACGCGGCAGACGGCGCAGGCCGCAGACCGAAGGCGTAGCAGCGGTTTGGCCGTTTCACTTCCGGGGTAATGCCGGACCACGGTGGCGTGCATCCGCAGGCCGCCTGGGCGACGCGGAGAACGAGCGGGGAGGGTCGAGATGGCAATCGTGGACGCTGGCGTGTCGGGTCGAGGACGTTCGCGGAAGGCGGCGGCGCCTCGACACGGAGCGAGCACGACGCCCGCACCCCCGCAGGCCCGTCTCCTGGAGGCGCTCATCGCCGCCAGGTCGGGCGACTTCAGGGTGCGCCTCGATCCCGACCGTGACGGCATCGATCCCGAGGTCGCGATCGCGTTCAACGAATTCGTCGAGGCCAACGACCGGATGGCCTCCGAGATCAGCCGGGTCGCGAAACTCGTCGGCCGCGACGGCCGCATCACCGAGCGCGCGTCGCTGCCTCAGAGCGCCGGCGCGTGGGAGGCGAGCACCGAGGCGATCAACGACCTGATCGACAGCCTGGTCCGCCCCACCGCCGAGTTCGCCCGCGTCATCGACGCGGTCGCCCGCGGCGACCTCTCCCAGAAGATGGCCCTCCGCATCGAGGGGCAGCCCGTAAAGGGTGAGTTCCTCCGCATCCGCGCCACCGTGAACGCCATGGTCGACCGCCTCTCTTCCTTCGCCGACGAGGTCACCCGCGTCGCCCGCGAGGTTGGCACCGAGGGCAAGCTCGGCGGGCAGGCCAAGGTGAAGGGCGTCTCCGGCGTCTGGAAGGACCTGACCGAGAGCGTCAACTCGATGGCGTCGAACCTCACCGCCCAGGTTCGCAACATCGCAGAGGTCACGACCGCGGTCGCGAACGGCGATCTCTCGAAGAAGATCACCGTCGACGTCCGCGGCGAGGTGCTCCAGCTCAAGGACACGATCAACACGATGGTCGACCAGCTCCGCTCGTTCGCGGACGAGGTCACCCGCGTCGCCCGCGAGGTCGGCACCGACGGCAAGCTCGGCGGCCAGGCTCAGGTGCGCGGCGTCTCCGGCGTCTGGAAGGACCTGACCGACAACGTCAACACCCTTGCCGGCAACCTCACGAGCCAGGTCCGCAACATCGCCCAGGTCGCGACCGCCGTGGCCAAAGGAGACCTGTCGCAGAAGATCACCGTCGACGTCCGCGGCGAGATCCTCCAGCTCAAGGAGACGATCAACACGATGGTCGACCAGCTCTCCTCCTTCGCCGACGAGGTCACTCGCGTCGCCCGCGAGGTCGGCACCGACGGCAAGCTCGGCGGCCAGGCGTCGGTCGAAGGCGTCTCGGGCGTCTGGAAAGACCTGACCGACAACGTCAACACCCTCGCCGGCAACCTGACCGACCAGGTCCGCAACATCGCCGAGGTCACCACCGCCGTCGCGAACGGCGACCTCTCGCAGAAGATCACCGTCGACGTCCGCGGCGAGGTCTTGCGGCTCAAGGAGACGATCAACACGATGGTCGACCAGCTGCGGTCGTTCTCGGCGGAGGTGACCCGCGTCGCCCGCGAGGTCGGCACCGAGGGCAAGCTCGGCGGCCAGGCGAACGTAGAAGGCGTGTCCGGCGTCTGGAAGGACCTCACCGACAACGTCAACACCCTCGCCGGCAACCTCACCGACCAGGTGCGCAACATCGCCCAGGTCACGACCGCGGTCGCGAACGGCGACCTCTCCCAGAAGATCACCGTCGACGTCCGCGGCGAGATCCTCGAGCTCAAGGACACCATCAACACCATGGTCGACCAGCTCTCCTCCTTCGCCGACGAGGTCACCCGCGTCGCCCGCGAGGTCGGCACCGAGGGCAAGCTCGGCGGCCAGGCCCAGGTCAAGGGCGTCTCCGGCGTCTGGAAGGACCTGACCGAGAACGTCAACTTCATGGCCTCGAACCTCACCGACCAGGTCCGCAACATC
>DATBFX010000117.1:0-29974 GCA_036558305.1 Thermomicrobiales bacterium
CAGAGGTTTCGCTGGCCATCGGTCTGGTCCGTGCCGCCGACGCGCCGCCCCCGGGTAGGGCCCTCGACGCGCTCATTGCCGCCCTGCGCAGCCACCTCCCGCGTACGGCGACCACCCCGTCGGTAAGCGCCCGACGAAGCGGATCAGCCGCGATCCCACCCGACCCGCTGGAACGCCCGCCTGCCTTCGCGGGCGGCCAATTGCCGCTGATGGGCATCCTCGTTTTTGAAGAGGTTGACGAGGACGAGACCGGCGAGGAACCCGCCGACGTGGGCAAAATACGCCACCCCGCTCCCTTCCTCCGTCCTGACCCCGAGGGAGAGAAAGCCGTTGATGAACTGGAGGACGATCCAGTAGCCGATCATCACCCAGGCCGGAAGCAGGAAGATCAGCGGGAACCAACCGAGCAAAACGAACGTGCGGATCTTGCCGCGTGGGAAAAGCACGAGATAGGCGGCGAGGACACCGGAGATGGCGCCGCTGGCCCCGACCAGCGGCGTCGGGCTCCCGCTGTTGACGGCGACCTGCGCCACCGCGGCGGCAACCCCACAGAGCAGATAGAAGATCAGGTACCCGACGTGCCCCATCGTATCTTCGACGTTGTCGCCGAAGACCCACAGGAAAAGCATGTTGCCGAGGATGTGCAACCATCCCGCGTGCAGGAATTGCGAGGTGACGAGCGTCACGAGACGCTGCCCATCCATGATCTCGGTGGGGATCGTCCCCCAGCGATAGATGAACCTGTTCAACTCGGGATCCGACTGCGCCAACTCGTAAAAGAAAACGAGGAAGTTGAGCGCGATCAACCCATAATTGACGACCGGTCTGAGTCGCTGCCCCCGATTCTCGTCCCCAATCGGAAACATACCGTCTCCCGGAGTGGCACGGCGCGAGTGGCGAATCGCGAACGCCACGGACCGCGCCGCCCAAGCTCGAAGCTCGAAGCTCGAAGCTCGTTACTCCGTCTAGCCGCCGAGCAGCGATTTCCCGCTCTCGGAGGCCCAGGAGAGGATGCGCGCCCGCGTCTCTTTCCCGCTCCTGGGCGCGAACAGAAGTCCGATCAAGAGACCGTAAGTAAAGAATTTCAACGCCGTGCGCGTGCGCCCGATCATCAGCCGTGCTCCTTTGTCCGATCACCGCGGATAAGCGACAACGCGCTCAACGGTCGGTCTGCGCCGGTCGCGGACCGTCGAGAACGACGTCGGTCGGTCGCTCCGTCAAGACTTCACCACGGAACGTCGACGGCAACTTCTGTTCTTCGTCCTCATCCTCGGCCGTCCCGGCTGCCGGCGCCGGCACCGGAATCGGCGCGGTGTCGGCATCGGCGGCGACCCCGTCGTTCACCGGCCGCGGTGCCGCCCCGAACGAGGGCGGCGGCACGGCCGCGGAGCCGCCGTCCGACCGGGCTTCGTCCATCCCGGTCAGCCGGAATAACACCGCCTCCGTCTTGTCCGCGATCGAGGCGCGTGTCTGCGCCCCGGACCGCGGCGCCGTCCACAGGACGTAGGCGGCGCCTGCCAATCCGCCAAGCACCATGCCGACGACGAAGGCGGTGGTGTGTCGCTCCTTTGCCAAGCCCGCTGCCTCCTCGTCACCTTCGATGCGCCATCCTCCGCACCGCCGTGCGCAACCGCGCTCAGTCAAGCGACAGCGTATCAAGGAAGGGCTTGCCTCGCAAAAGGTCGCGGGCGCCTGTTGGTCGCCCTTCCTCACCGGTCGGCTCATTCGCACGAGCGGTGCCAGGGAATCCGACTCGGCACCTGACGCCGTTTGTGGTGCATCGCCGATCCTGGTAGCATGAAGCGGTTATCGCTGGTCTCATTCGTGGCACCCCCGGGAATAGTCCGAATGGTCGCAAGTCGCGTTGGTACACTCGACGAGACGATCAATCGCTTAGAGGCAGGTCTCGGCCTCTCAAGCGAGGAACTCGCGTCTGCGCTCGCCGCCTCTCCCCAGGACATCGAGCGATGGGTTGTCGGCGAATCACGACCGAACGCGGAGACCCAACGGCGTCTCGATGCGCTTCTGGCTCTCGACGAGCACCTGCACGAGACCTTTCGTCCGGGCGGTATTCCGGGCTGGCTACGCGCGCCCAATCGCTACATCGGCTCGATCACCAAGCGGCAGACGACGCCGATTGAAGCCATCGTGAGGGGCGAGTTTGACTGGGTCGAAGGCGCTTTGGTCGTCATCGATTACGGGATGTTTGTCTAATCCCGCATGACCGAGTCCGTTGAGCCGCGTTGGGATGCCGAACTCGCGGTAGCATCTGCCGACATTATTCCGTTCAAGCAAGCCGTCTGGCGCGGACACCGTCGCCGTTATCAGCCGCTCGATCCGAGCGGTTCCCTCCGAAGATCGGGTCGTTTTCACCGAGCCACAGATCAGTTCCCGAGCAACCAAACCTGGCCGGCGCTTTACACGGCGTGCGACCTTGCCACCGCCCTCGGCGAGATCCAACGGTCGATCGTGCGCCAAGACGACCTCATCGACATGCGTTTCACGGAGATCTGGGTCGAATTCGACAGCGTCGTAGATTGTCGGGACCTTGGTGCGTTGGGGCTGCGCTTCGACGACCTCTTCGACGATTTTGACTACGGCCGTGGTCATGCGTTGGCGCTGGCGGCACTCGGCCGCCAAGCCGAGGGATTGCTGGTTCCCTCAGCAACACGCCTGGGCGCCAATCTCATCATCTTTCCGCATCGCCAGCGGTCAAGGTCCGTACTTGTGGAGGTGCGTTCGATCGACCCCAGGCTCGTCAAGCACGCGCGTTCGCCCGAGTCGGCCGCCTCAGAAAGGACACCCTCATGATCGCCCCCGATCTCGACCTTACCGCCGAATCCCACGCCCGCGCCCTCGACGCCGCCGATCCCCTCGCCGGTTTCCGCGACCGGTTCTACGTGCCGCCGGGTGTGATCTACCTCGATGGCAACTCGCTCGGTCTGCTGTCGCGCGACGCCGAAGCGGCCACCCTGGCGGCGCTCAACGACTGGAAGCGCCTTGGGATCGACGGGTGGCTGCGGGCCGACCCCGATTGGTTCACGATCGGCGAGCACCTCGGGGCGCTGATGGCGCCGCTCGTCGGCGCCGCGGCGGACGAGGTCGTCGTCACCGGTACGACCACCGTCAATCTCCACAACCTCGTCGCGACCTTCTACCAACCGAGCGGGCGACGCCGTCGGATCGTGGCGGGCGCCCTCGACTTCCCATCGGACGTCTACGCGCTGCAAAGCCAGCTCCGCCTGCACGGCGCCGACCCGGACGCCGACCTCGTCCTCGTCCCGAGTCGCGACGGTCGCACGCTGGACGAGGCCGACCTCATCGGCGCGATGACCGACCAGGTCGCACTCGTGCTCCTCCCCTCCGTCCTCTACCGCTCGGGCCAACTCCTCGACCTCGAACGCCTCACCGCCGCCGCCCGCGACCGCGGTATCCCGCTCGGCCTCGACTGCGCCCACTCGATCGGTGCCATCCCGCACCGCTTCGACGAGTGGGGCGTCGACTTCGCCTTCTGGTGCACCTACAAATACCTCAATGCCGGTCCCGGCAGCGTCGGTGCCCTCTACGTCAACCGGCGGCATTTCGCCAGGACACCGGGCCTCGCCGGCTGGTGGGGGTACCTCAAGGAGCGCCAGTTCGACATGCTCCACACCTGGGAAGGCGCCGGCCACGCCGGGGCCTGGCAGGTCAGCACCCCGCCCATCCTGGCGACGGCCCCCCTCCTCGGTTCGCTCCGCCTCTTCTCCGAAGCCGGGATCGACCGCGTCCGCGCCAAATCGCTGGCGCAGACCGCCTACCTGATCGACCTCCTCGACGCCAGCGGTCTCACCGCCGAACCGTATCGCTACCGCATCGGCACCCCGCACGCGCCGGCTCGCCGTGGCGGCCACGTCGCCGTCGAGCACGACGCCGGGCCCCGCATCGCCAAGGCGCTCAAACGCCGCGGCGTCGTTCCCGACTTCCGCCCGCCGGACGTCGTCCGCCTCGCCCCGATCGCCCTCTACACCTCCTACCACGACCTCTGGCAGGTGGCGCAGCACCTCCGCGACATCATCGACACCGGCGAGTATCTCCAGGAGCCGGAAGGCCGTGAACTCGTGGCGTAGCGGTATCATCACGCTGCCACGCGAGACGCGCCTCGCCGGTCCCCGCGTCAGGAGTTGCCGATGGTCCAGCAAACGTCGTTACCGAAACTCGTCCGGGGCGAATGGGTGCCGATGACCTACGAGGAGTTCCTCGCCTGGGCGCCGGACGGCATGCGTACGGAGTGGACCGATGGGGAGGGAATCGTCTACACGAAGGCCAGCGACCGGCACCCACGGCGAAAAAGCGCCAGGCGCCGCTGACACCCCGCCCCGATGTCCGACCGGTCTGACGACTGACGACTGACGACTCCGTCACGCCGTCAGCGCTGCCACCGTCTCCACCAGATCGGCGATGTCGAACGGCTTGGCGGCGAAGCGGATCGGGCCGCCCTCCGGTAGGGGGTGGAGACCGGGGCGGTCGTAGACGGCGGAGATGATCACCACCGGCGTCTCGTGCGTCGCCGGGTCGGCGCGCAACTCTTCCAACACCGACCACCCGCTGCGTTCGGGCATCATCACGTCGAGGAGGACCACGTCGGCATCGAGATCGCGGGCGATGGTGGCTGCCTCTTGCGCCGACGGCGCCCAGGTCGGGGCGAACCCCGCTTCCGACAGGACGTCGCAGAGCAACTCGGCGATCGCCTGCTGATCCTCGATGATGACGACGGTCGCCGCGGTCGTCGCCACCGATCCTTCTGTGGTCACGCCTCGTTCTCCTCGGCCGCCGCGCGCGGCGACCCCGGTTTCGGTTCGGTTCATCCGTGGGAAGCGGTGCCGGCGTCCAGTCGTCGCTCGACCCAGGCTTCGGCCGCCGCCGCGGCCAGACTGTCGAAGGTGCTGCTCAAGCGGGCTTGCAGTTCGCGCGGCACATCGGCCAGCGCCGGGTCGGCGTCGACGATGCGCCAGAGCGCGTTCCAGACCTCCATCCGCAGGTGCTGGTATTCGGCCAGCAGGACGCCGATGCCGAATCCCTCGTCGGCACGCGTTTGCCCGTGTTCGGCCGCCAGCTCGAGCGCCCGCCCGATCGGCTCGGGGTCCATCGTCGGGTCGGAATAGGCGAGCGCCGTCAGCGACGCCTCCAGCAGCGCCGGGATCGCATCCTGCAGGCCTGCGAGCGCCAGGTTCGGCGTCGCCCGGAACGCGGGCAGGTTCGCCGCGCGCAACACCCAGTTGGCGACGATGCGACTCGCCTGTCCGCGCAACAAGACGGCCACGCGGGCCGGCGTCGCCGCCGCTCCCCAGCGCGATTCGCCGGTCGCCGCCTCCGCGTCGAACTCCGGCAGGTCGGTCTTGGGCTCGGTCGTCGCCGTCATCACCGGTCGCGGCATCGGCTCGTCCCGCGGTGCCTGACCTTCGCGTGCGGTCATGCTGCCCCCAATGTCTCACCGTCTGCTGCAACAACTCGCCCGCACGACGCGCTGCCCCGGCGCTGGCGTGAATACCGGCGCATCGATAGGATAGTACGTGTGGCGCTTCGCCGTCGGAAACCCACGGGCGCAGACGATTGTCCCGGCTCGGCCTAGGCCATTCGCCGATGCGCATCCCCCTAAAGTCCTGCCCTTGACCGTGCGTCGTCCGCCGCCTAGGCTACGGCCATGAACGGGCGGGAACCATCGGTAGCGGCGATCGCAACAGGCAGCGACCGGACACCGTCGGCCGTCGCACCCCCACCCCCGCCTCGCCCGCTCGAACCGGCACCGTCCCTCGTCCTGTTCGACCTCGACGATACCTTGTGCGACTACGCGGGGGCCCGTGCCATCCGCCTGCGCACCGCCTTCGGTCTGGCCCTGGTCGACGCGCCCGCCGGCACGGAGGTCGATTGGGACCGGCTGATCGCCGAGTCGGTGGCGATCCACCCCCACGGCAGCGACCACTTCGCCGAGTTGCTGGCGGGGTACGGCGTCGCCGACGAGGCGGCGATCCGGGCCGCGCGTTCCTGGTACCACACGAACAGGTTCCTCGGCCTGGCGCTCTTCGCCGACGCCGCCGAGATCCTGCGGTCGATCCGCGCGGCCTTGCCCGGTCGCCGGATCGGACTGATCACGAACGGTCCGGCCGAGGTGCAACGCGACAAGATCGCCCTCCTCGACCTCGCACCGCACCTCGATTTCGCCCTCATCTCCGGCGAGTTCGGCATCGCCAAACCCGATCCGGCGATCTTTCACGAGGCGTTGCGCCGGGGTGGCGCCACGGCCGCGGAGACCGTCTTCGTCGGCGATTCTCCGGAGTTCGACATCGCGGGCGCGCGCGCCGCGGGAATCCATGCGATCTGGATGAATCGGAGCGGCATCCCGTGGCCGGCCGCGCCGCCGCCTCCGGCCGAAGCCCGCTCGCTGGCGGAGATACAGCTGCTGTTGAGCGCGGCACCGGCAGTCAGCCCGTGACCGACACGAGGACCCGGAGGTAAGACCGTGGAGCAGTTTGGCAGTGCCGATCTCGACCTCGCCCGGAGATTCTATTGGGCACTCGACGACCCCGGCACCCGCGCCGTGCTGGACTTCCTGATCGACCACCCGGACGAGCGATTCGAAGGCGCCGCGATTGCCGAGACGCTCGGTCTGCCATGGCATCGGGATGTCGCCCGCGCCACCTTCGCTTACGGCGAGGTGGCCCGCTCGCTGGGGCGATCGCGCCCCTGGCAGGAAGCCCAACTCGGCTACCTGATGCCGGCCGACCAGGCCACGATTCTTCGCCGGGCGCGTGAGCGCGGGTCTTCGACCCGAGAGACGGTCTGACTCGGAATCGTCCGAGCGATGCTCGTCGGGCGTATTACGCATTCGGCGCGGGCGACGGCGTCGCTTCACCGGTCGCCACCGCGGTCTTCTTCTTCACGACCGGCAGCTCCTCGTCCTGGACCGGCTCCCCGGTGAAGTCGGCGGGGTCGCGCGCGTCCGCGCCGAGCACGATCACGATGCCGTCGCGATCGGGATTGCCCGTCGCGCCGACCGTCGGCGTCGCCGTCGCCTTCTTCTTGGTCTTGGTCTTGGCGGTGGCGGTGCCCGTCTTACCCGCCGCGCGCGGTGAGCCCTTGGTGGTCGGCGATGCCTGCCCATTGCGAACCGTCGCCGTCGCCGTGGCCGTCGCCGTCGCCCGCGGGGCATGCGTCGGTTGCGCCCCCGCACGGAGCGTCACCGCGTCGAGTTTGATGCCCGTCATGCCGGCGACCAGGAACGCCGTCGAGAGGTCCGACTGATTGGCGGCAACCGATGAATTTGCGTTCGCTTCGGCCCCGGCATCGACCACCGCGACGTTGGTGAAACCGTAGTCGCGCAAGACCTTCGCGACGCGATCGCCCAGCCCATCGGTCGCCGTTCGGTTTTCGACCCGGATCGGAACGTCGAGACGCGGATGGGACAACGCCGACATCGGCGGGATGATCTCCGTCCCCGCGAACTTGGTGAGGATCTGACCGACGATTTCCCAATCCGCGTCCAGGTAGTAGCCGTCGGGACTGTCGTCCTCCGTGATCGCGGGGTCGAGACTCATCGAGGTGACCGCGTCCGGCGACATCTCGGTCGCCAATCGGCCCAGTTGCAACGCCTGGGTGGGACTGAGATCGGTGCGTACGGCATCGCCGAGTTCGCCCAGCAACTCCCCGGCCTTGGACAGCAGGTCGAAACTGACGGCCTGCTGCCGCAGCGCCATCAGCACCTGTTCCTGCCGGATCGACCGCATCCCGTCGCCGTCGTCGTGGCGGGTGCGGGCGTACTGGAGCGCCCGTTCGCCGTCCATGTGCTGCCAGCCGGCGGAGAAGTAGACCCGCATGTAGTTGTCGCCGTCGGCGGGGTAGGCATCGTCTTTGATCGGGTACGGCACGTCGAGCGTCACGCCACCCAGCGTGTCGACGATCTTGACGAAACCGGCGAAGTCGACCTCCGCGAAGTAGTCGATGTGGACCCCGAAATTGGTCTCGATCGTCTGGATCACGAGCGCCGGTCCGCCGCCCTTCACCCCGTCCGCCTCGGCGAACGCGTAAGCGGCGTTGACCTTGTGGATACCGTAGCCGGGGATGATCACCCGCAGGTCGCGCGGAATCGGGATCATGGTGGCCGTCTTGGCGACCGGGTCGATGTTGAGGAGGATCATCGTGTCGGAGCGCGACGGCTCCTGCTCCCGGCGATCGACGCCGAGCAGGAGCATCGTCAGCCGTCCCGTCCCGTCCCACTTCGGGATCTCCCCCGGCGTCGGCGTCACGGTCGGGGTGCGCGTGCGCGTCGGCACGACCGTGGGCGTCACCGCGGCCGGTGACGCCGCGGACCTGGCCGTCGTGGGTGCGGGGGTGTTCGTGCCGGTCGGCGCGGTCGTCGCCTCCGTCGTCGCCGTCGGCTCGTCGACCGAGGTGGCCATGACGATGACGGGCGTGCCCTCGGCGTTGCGGACGGCGATCGGGACCGCCTGCCGGGGAGGCGGTTCGACGAAAACCTTCTGGTAGGCACGGGTGCCGCGGTAGACCACCGGCCCTGCGATCGCCCCGACCGTGATCAGTAGGAGCAGTGGCACCGTGAGCGCGACCATCCCCCATCTGGTCCGCGGCCGGCGCAGGAGCTTCCGACCGCGCGGTCGCTCTTGCTGCGCCCGGAGGTGGGCCAACTCGTGTTGCAGGAACGACGGCGCCACGCGTTCGGCGGGTTCCGTCCCCGGCTCGTTCGCCGCTTCCGCGGTGGAGGCACGAAACTCTTGGCGGCGGGCTTCGGTGTGCGGCGCGTCGCGGGCGCCGGCGTGGCGAAGGACCGGAATTTGGCGATCGGTACTGGTCCGATCGCTGCCGGCGCGGTATGGTCTGGGGAGCGCGCGGTGGTTCGCCGGGATCTGGCCCCGGACGCTCCTCGGCTGGCGCTGCGACAGCCTCCGCTGCGCGAATCGCGGGTAGTCGACCGATTCGGACATGGGCCAGCGTTCACTCGCGTGTTCGGCCGGTGCACACGGCGGGGGACGTGGCCGACACAATGACCGATCTGACACCGGCGCGCGGCCGGCGGCGCAACGGCGGGGAGTCTACCACGCGGCCCGTCTCATCCTTGACGTGGCGGCAACGTGGGAGTAGTGTACGTACATCAGGGTGTCGGGGCAACCCACCGCCGGTTGGTGCGGGGCTGTTCCCGCTGGGAGTCGTGCCCGATGGTACTTTCCGACCGCGACATCCGCGCCGCCATCGAAGCGGGGCGCATCAAGATCGAGCCGATGCCCGATCTCGACAGCCAACTCGGTTCCGTATCGGTCGACTTCCGGCTCGGTCGTACCTTCATGGTCTTCGAGCACAGCCGGCACAGTTTCATCGATCCCCGCCGGCCGCAGTCGATCGGCGAGGCGATGCGGACGATCGTCGTCGAGGAAGACGAACCGTTCATCATGCAACCCGGCGACTTCGCGCTCGCCTCCACCATCGAGTCGCTCGAACTGCCGAACGACTTGCTCGGTCGGCTGGAGGGGCGGTCGAGTATCGCGCGCCTCGGCATCACCGTCCATTCGACCGCGGCGGTCTTCGAACCGGGCTGGGTCGGCACCGCGACGATGGAGTTGAGCAACCTCGGCCGGATGGCGGTCGCGCTCTACCCCGGTATGCGCATCTGCGCGTTTTCGTTCGAGACCCTCAGCTCGCCGGTGACGACGCCGTATCGTTTGAAGCGGAACAACAAGTACGCCGGGCAGCAGACGCCGAGGGCCAGTCTCTTGGCGGAGGAAAACCGCCTCTCGCTCGGCGGCGAACCGGCGGCGAACGGCACGGGGCGTCGCTAGTCGGCAACAGGTGGGTGCTTATCCGGTTGGGTTTCACGTGAAACCCACCGTGCTCGACAGCGGGCGAACGCTGGTCAATAATCCGGGCATTGGTGAGTGGGCCGCGTCGCACCGGCGAAGCTCGATCGGGCGGCGCTTGCGGTAAGATGGAGTCCAGCGTGTCGGTCGAAGTTCTCCAGGGCATCCGGTCGCGTGTATTGCCGATGTTCCAGTTCGTCGCCGAGGAGTACCGGACTCGGGTCCCGGCCGGCTACCCGAGCATCATCGACCAACCCGAGCACGGTGTCGTCGGTCTCCAACTCGATCCGAGTTATAGCCTGTCCTTCGTCAGCGATGGGTCTCGGGCATACGCCGACCTGGCGTATCGTTCCCCCCGCAACGACGCCCGCTCGAGCGCCAGTCGCGAAAAGTTCTCCGGTGCGTCGAGCGTCGATCGCCGGCCGCTCGACCCCGCTATCTCCGATCAGGGGTTGCGAAACCTCATCTCCGAACTCATCTCACGCTGGAATTTCCAGCCGATGATCATCTACATCACCGATACCGATTAGCGCGGGGCTCTGCCGAACTCACGACCGTTCGTCGCCGGCGGCTCCGACGTTTCACGTGAAACCCGCCGTCGATTTCCGCGCCATCGCGACGCCGTGGGGCCACGGCGTGCCGTACCCGGCGCATGAAGGCGGCGGTCGTGTCGATGAGGCGGGCGCCCCTACGAATCCAACACCCACCGCTCGATGTCCCGATCGTAACTCGGCAGGTTCCGCCCCCCGAAAAAGAGACCGACCTCGCGCTCTGCGCTCGCCGGCCCGTCCGAGGCGTGGATCAGATTCCGCCCAACCGTCAGGCCGAAATCACCGCGGATCGTTCCCGGCGCCGCGTCGGCCGGTCGCGTCGCCCCAACCGTCGAGCGCGTCACCGCGATCGCCTCCGGTCCTTCCAGCACCATCGATACCACCGGTCCCGAGGTGATGTAGTCGACCAGTCCCGCGTAAAACCCCTTCCCCTCGTGTTCGGCGTAGTGCCGCTCCGCCAGCGAGCGATCGATCTGCATCAACTCCAGCGCCACGATCTTCAACCCGCGCCGCTCCAACCGGCCGATGATCTCGCCCACCAAACCCCGCTGCACCCCGTCCGGTTTGACGATCACCAGCGTCCGTTCCACCTCGGCCACGTACCCGCCACCTCCCCGCTGCACACCTGCCGCATCCCGAGTCGTCAGCCGTCAGTCGTCAGTCGCCAGAACGGAGTCCCGTTTCACTCGGAGCCCCGCCCTGAAACCCGGAACCCGCCGCGATCGGCTGACGACTGACGACCAACGACGAACAACTTAGCACAGCCGTCGCGAGAAACGCCACGGGGCGGACGAGGCGCCTCGTCCGCCCCGTAGTTCCGTCCAACGTCTACCTTGCCGTTCGACCGGCGATCTACGCCACGGGTTGGAACAACTCGCCGATGCGGGAAATCGCCCCCTGGCAGACCTGACCAACCGCCGACCCGTCCGTCGGCTCGCTGAAGACGATCAAGGCAAAATCGCCGCCGCTGCGGACGTGGATCATCCCGTCGCTCGTCGCGATGCTGACCGTGGAGGCCGTACCGGCGCCGAGCCGGCGGATCGTTCGCTCCGTCGCGCCGACGAGTGCCGCGCCGAGCGCGCCGGCCAGTTCCGCATCGCTCCCCTCGATCCCGGCGCAGCCGATGACCAACCCTTCGACACTGACCGCAAGTGCCCCCAGGATCTCTTCGTGACCGAGGAGCTCCACCAGCACGTCGTCGACTCCACCGACAACTTCGGACATGCCCGCTTCCGCCTTTCTTGCCGTATCCACGACGTTCATCGCTAACGTGCCCGTCGCCGCGCCAGCATCGCCTGCCGGAATTGCGCGGCCGCCTGCTCGGTCCGCCCCAATCGCAGATACGCCTCGCCGAGCACCCGCAACACCAGGGGATCGCCGTCGCCCTGGGCAATCGCCGTTTCGAGCGTGGACGCGATCTCCGCCGCAGCCGACTCGCTCTCGATCAGCCGCACCCGCATCGCCGTCAGATCGAACCCGTTCGACGCCGCCGGTGCCGCCGGTACCGGTTCGCCGTCGACGGCCGCCAGCCGCGGTCGCGTCGGCGCCTGGATTGCCTCCTCCTCGACCGCCGGCACCGGCACCAGCGACCGGGCAACCGTCACCCGACCTTCCGCGATCAGCGCCTGCTTCGCCGCGCGCAAGCGATCGAACAGACCGCCGCTCGCGCGATCGATCAGGTCGGAGGTGTGGCCGACGAACGCCGGCCACCGGCTTTCGTGCTCCGCCTCGCCGACCGCTGCCTCGCTCGCCGCGGCCGCCAGCACGGTCGGTGCCGGAAGCGGTGCCTCAACCTCGCCAATCGCGTCGACCCAGCCCATCGCGGGGCCCTCTGCCGCGGCCGGCTCCGGTTCCACGTCCGCGGACGCCAACCCCGTCTCCGCCGGCGCCTCGGCAAACACCTCTTCGAGATCGGAGAAGTCGGTCGCGTCCGCCGCGACGCCGTCCGCCTCGCCACCCGCCACGACTTCGTCGAGACTGAAGGGGACGATTTCGGCCAGTTCGTCGACCGCGACGCCCAAGCCGCCGTCGTCCGTCGCCGCCACGATCGGCTCCTCCGACCAGGCAAACGCCTCGGCCACCGGATCGACGCGCGCGAACGGATCCGCGGCATCCGAGGATGCCCTGAGCGGCAGGGCCGCGCTCGACCCGATCGGGCCGAGTTCGGCCGTCCCGTCCCGGCTCGTGACGGTCAACAGGTCTTCGATGTCCAGGGGTTCGCCGCTCGCATCCGGATTCTCGTACGGATCGACCGCGACCTCCTCGGGCTGGACCGACGGCGGTCTGTCTTCGCTGTCGACGTGCCTGAGCAACTCGGTGTAACCGCTCGGCTGCGGCGACGGGATCGCCGCGATCAGGTCTTCGTCGATGTCGACCCAATCGCCCGGTATCGCATTCGGCTCGTCGGTCAGTCCCCACGGCATCGCGGCCGGGGCGACGGCGACGACCTCCTCCGCAAGCGCCGGGACCGCTGCCGGCGCGGGATCGGACGCGGCCGCCGGCACCGCGCCCAATTCTTCCGGCGAGAACGGTTCCCAGGCACCGGAGTCCACCGCCGCCCCATCGGCCGCGAACGGCGCCAGGCCACCGGCATCCAACTCGGCGAACAGGTCTTCGTACCCGGCGTCGTTCCCCTCGGACGGGGTCGCCGCCTGCAACGCCCGGTCGATCTCGTCCCACCCAATCGTCAAGTCGACCCGGCCATCGGCCGTCACGAACGGGTTCGGTGCGGTGGCGACCGCGACCGTCGCGGCCATGGCCGCCGCGACGACCGGCTCCGGCTCCAGTTCCGGCCGCGGCCGCGGTGCTACCGCGGCAACGGTCGCCGGTTCGGCTTCCGGCGTCGCCGCGACGATGTCCGCTCCGGCCGGTGGTGCGATGGTTGCCGCAACGATCGCCGCCGCCACGACCGCCGGTTCGCCCGCCATCGCCGGCATCTCGGGTTCCGGCGTGGGGGAGCCGGCAACCGCCGTCACCGGTTCGGCCGCGTCGCCTGCGAACTCGTCCAAATCCTGCAAACCGCCGAGTGTGAACGGTTCGACGGTTTGATCGAGGTCGATCGCGGACCCGTCGTCGGACCAACTGAACGGCTGGATGCTCGCCGCGTCGGCTTCGGCCCCTTCTGCCGCATCGTGCTGGAGATCGCGGACGATGTTGTCCCAGAGATCGGGGGCGGCCACGTGCGACGCCGCCAGCGAGGGCGTCGCCGGAACACCCGCCGTGGGCGCCGGCGACGCCGGTCCCTCCGCCGCGGCCGCCTCGAAGTCGAAGTCGGGCACCGACGGCGCTTCCGGGGTCAGGAACGACAGATCGATCCCCTCGCGGAGTTCGCCGATCACCTGGACGACCTCACCCATCGGGTCGATCGCCTGGTAGCGCTTGAGCCAATCGGTGGCACTCTGGGCGCCGACCCGAGTTTCGATGTCGGCCAACATCGCCAGCGCCCGCGCGTTGTCCGGGGTAGTCCGCAGAATCTCCCGGCAGGTGGCCGCCGCACCCGCGTCGTCGGCCGCTCGCCACAACACCTCGGCCAGCGACGTCCGCGCCCGCACGCTCTCCGGATCGACGGCGAGGATCGCCCGCCATTCCGCCGCCGCGCGGCCGAGTTGCCCGCTCCGCCCGTGGATCCCGGCCAACCCGGCGCGCGTCGGGTGCAACCGGTCGTGACTGCCGAGTTGGGCGCGCAGCCGCACCAGTTGCCCGCGCACCTGATCGAGCGCCGGATTGATCTCCCAGGCGTGCAGGTAGTGCGCGTAGGCCAGGCCCGGATCCTTGCGTTCCTCGGCGGCGACGCCGAGCCCCAGCCGGGCGACGACGCTGAGCGGATCCAACTCCAGGGCGCGCTCGAAATGGTCGATCGCGGGTTCGCTCTCGCCCCGCTCCAACAGCGCCTCGCCGAGCAAGCGGTGGGCGCTCACGCAGTCCGGGTACGACTCCAACGCATGCGAACACGCCCTGGCCGCAAGGTGGTAATTCCCGCGGTCCATCGCCTCTTGGGCGCCGCGGACGAGTTCCGACAATTCCACTACCGACCCCCTTGCGGATGCGAGAGGTAAGGCCCGGCGTCGTCCGGTCCGGGCGACGCCGTCAAACCACGCTCTCCGGCGCGGCGATGGCCGCTAGGACCGGAACACACGACACCGGTCCCTGGCGAGGTGCCTCCGTCGGTTCATTCTAGGAAGGCGCGGAAAGCTGCCTCAACGGGTCCCGTAGCCCAATGGCACCAAAGTCCCGGCGCCCGCTCGGGGTAGCGGACCGTGCCGGCAGCCGGCACGTCGACGGGGCGGACGTCAGACCGGATCGGCGGGCGGGGTTTCGGGACCGGGTTTCGGTCGGGGCGATTTGCGGTTCTTCTTCGAACGCAGGCGGGCCTGTTCCAACGTCCACAGCGTCACGACCGTCGCGATCACCAGCGGCACCACGATCACCATCACCAGCAGCAGGTATTCCTTCGTCCCCATTCGCCTCGCCCGTGGTCGCCGTCTTACCCAACCCGGCGATGATACCAGCCGCGCGCCGATCCGATGCGCTGCCTTGTGACCGCTCCCGCCGGGGTGTAAGCTCGCACCATCGGCGTCCGCTCGTGCATGGATACCTTACCGGGATCGGCCACTCGTCCCGTCGTCTTCCCTAAGGAGGACGCCATGTCGCAGCCTCCACCCCGCTCCCCGGCACCGCCCCCACCCACCGGCGGCGACGACGAGGAGACCCCACCGAGCGTCTGGTTGCTGATCTGGACGATCTACCTCGCCAAGCTCGCGACGGTCGTCCTCATCATCTGGGCCTCCCACTCCTACGAGACCACCGCCCTCGTCGCGGCCACCACCTGGCCCTGGCTCGTCGTCGCCGGCGTCCTGGGCCTCGGCCCCCTCCTCTTCCACCTCCGCCTCCGCCGCGTCCGCACCAAACGCGAACTCCTCAAACGCGCGGAGTGGATGCTCACTTCGGACCCGGCACCATCCCAGCAGCCCCGGTAACGGCAGCCCTCACCCCCGACCACTCGCCCGACCGTGGGAGGGGGGAGAGCGCTCACGATCGCAAATCCCGTCGTGCGCACGGCTGTGCGCCTGTCCCGTCGACACAGTGTCCCATACAGGCAACGCCGTCCGTCGCCACGCTCCCCTCCCCCTACGCAGGGGGAGGGGTCGGGGGTGGGGGCACCGCACCGCACCTCTGCCAACCAGGCACAGGTCGCGCCTGCCGTCGACAAATCCGCAAACCACCGTCCGGGAATCGCCAACCCCCGAAAATGCCGAGCCCCCTGTTGCAGCAGGGGGCTCCGCGGGGGTCGATGCCTTCGACCGGCGAGGGAAGGGGGGAAGCCGGTCGAGCACCGCCCTTACGTTACCCTTGCCAACCAGTCAACGTGCGGACTGTTCGGATACTCGTTTCGGTACTTTCGGACCCAGTCTCAAGCGGTACCGTGCCGGCGCCCCGGCGACCCGTTTCAGTGGCCGCCGAGCGCCGCCTCGACCACGCCGGTGTGCGCCTGCATCGCCAGGGCCGCGGCGGGCGCGTTCGCCTCGTGGGCGCGCACCGTCGCCACCAGAACCTGATCCATGAAGTGACCGATCTCGACGAAGACGCGAGACGCCCGCTTCGCCGCCAGACCTTCCTCGTCGATCATGCTGAGGACGGCCCGCACGACCGGGAAGCGGAAATAGAGAAACGCCTCGACCATCTCGCCGGAGGTCAGACCGAACGAGGCCCCTTGCCGTCCGTAGTGCTCGCCGATCTGCTGCCCCTCCGCCAGGAGCGAATAGCGGTCTCCCGTCGCCGGTGCCGCCGCGTAGCGGATGCCGAGATCGACCAGCCGCCGGCCCAGCCGGCGGTGCTCGTCCTGCGTCGTCGGCCCGTATGCCTGGAACCAGCGACGCTCCCGCGCACCGCGCAAATACTCGTCTTCGTAGGCCGAAAGGGTGCGGTCGGTCAACTCTTGCCGGCTGACGCGCGGTCGCTCTTGCCGGCGCGGCCCCTCGCCGACGAGGGCCCGCAGGTCCTCCTCGGCGTAGCGCCGGTGCCCCCCCGGTGTCCGGAAGACCGGCACCTTGCCGGCGTCGCTCCACCGCCTCAGCGTCGATTGGTCGACCCCGAGGTAGCGGCACGCTTCGTTGATCGAAAGCCACCGTCCCCGTGCACCGTCGTCGAGACGTCCCGCGCGCGCCCCCCTGGCCGACGTTTGGCCTGTCATCGCACGTTTCTCCCTTCGCCACCTCGGTGAGATCGAGCTGACCGCGGGGCGACCGGATGCCGGCCACCGTCTTCGGTTTCCAGGGCTTTTGCCTTCGGGCGACGGAGCCAGCCTCCCCGCCGCCACGGCACCCTGGGAACACAAAGTGTACCGCCAGGTCAGCACCTGTCAACGGCCCGATCGGGGGAAGACGCGAAAATGCTGGACGGATCACCAGCGAGACGGACAGACGGACAGACGGACAGACGGATGGTCGAGCGTGGACTGAGTCTTTTGACGACCGACGACTCTGCTGTCCGTCTGTCCGTCTGTCCGTCTCATCGCCCCGTGTACAGCGCCTCCCGGATCGCCATCATCTGCGCGCGGAGCGCCGTATCGGTCTGGAGTTGCTGCTCGATCTTGTCGATCCCGTGCATCACCGTCGTGTGGTCCCGCCCGCCCAATTCCTGACCGATTTCCAGCAGCGAGGCGTTCGTTTCCTCCCGCATCAGGTGCATCGCCACCTGGCGGGGACCGACGATCTCCTTCGATCGCCCCCGCCCGCGCAGATCCGCCGGCGAGACGCGATAGTGCGCCGCAACCGCCTCGACGACGTCGCCGCGCGACGTGTTCGCCCGACGCTGGCCGATCGCCGCATCGGCGATCGCCTCCATCGCCAACTGCAACGTCGCCGGCCGCCCCGTGATCTGGGCATAGGCGATGATCTTGTTGAGCGCCCCTTCCAACTCGCGGATGTTGGTCTGGTCCTTGTGCGCGACGTACTCGATCACGTCGTCGGGCAAGTTCGCGCCCAACTCCTCCGCTTTCGTCCGCAGAATCGCCGTCCGCATCTCGTAATCGGGCGCCTGAACGTCGACGATCAAACCGCCTTCGAAGCGGGATCGCATTCGATCCTCCAACGCCGCGATCGCCTTCGGCGGCCGGTCGCTGGAGAGGATGACCTGCTTGCCGCTCTGGTAGAGCGCATTGAACGTGTGGAAAAACTCCTCCTGCGTACTCTCCTTCCCGGCAATGAACTGCACGTCGTCGATCATCAGGATGTCGATCGTGCGATACCGCGCCCGAAAGTCGTCCATCCGCTGCGAACGGATCCCGTTGATCACCTCGTTCGTGAATTTCTCTGACGTGACATAAAGAACGGCCAGGTCTGGACGCAGTTCGAGCGCGCGGTGCCCGATCGCGTGGAGCAGGTGCGTCTTCCCCAGGCCCACCCCACCGTGGATGAAGAAGGGGTTGTACTGGCCACCCGGCCGCTCGGCCACCGCCAGCGATGCCGCGTGCGCGAAGCGGTTCGACGAACCGACGACGTAATGCTCGTAGACGTAGCGAGGGTTCAGACCGTGCGAAGGCGTCGGCGCCAGTTCCAGTTGCTGCGTCGCGGCAATCGCGGCGTTCGGTGCCGGCGCGACCGTCGGCGGATGCGCAACCCGGCGCGGCCCCTCCACCGCCCGGCGCACCGGCCGTCCTCGACCCGCCGGAGGAATCCCGCCTGGGATCGGACGCGCGGTCCCGTTGGGACGTTCGCCCGCCTGCCGAAGTGGCTTCCCGTCGCCCACCGGCTCGTCTGTCGCGACATCGCCCACGGCACGCTCGTCCCGGCGCAGCACCGTGAACTCGACCCGCACCGGTCGCCCCACGATGTCCGACATCACCCGCTCGATGTCGCCGGCATACCGCGCCTGGAGCGTCGAGGCGCCGAACGTGTTGGCGGCGGCGACGGTCGCCACGTCGTCCTCGAACCCGACGATCGTCGTCGGTCGCACCCAGTTCTCGAAGGCGTTGCGGCTCAGGCGCACCTGCAAGTCGCCGAGCACCGCCTGCCACAACTGCTTGGCCTGCATCTGCACGCGCGTTCGCTCCCGCCCCGCACTCGCCTCTGCCCGTCTGTTCGGGGTGTACGGACAGTCATTGTCCGCATCCTAGCACCGCAATCCGACTGGCGCAAGCAGGAGCGCGTAGGGGCGGAGCCGGAGGTTCGGCGATCGTTGCCCCACCCGTGCGCGGCGCGGCGTCCCACGGGACCGGACCAGGTCTCACCAGACGAGGCGGGACCGCACACACCGGGTTGACGGGGGGACCTGCTCTCTGGGAAAGTGTGACCGGTAGCGCCCCGCTCGTGGGGTGCCCTGCCCCGCCGCTGGAGGGTGGGGTGAGCGAACGCGGACCGGTCCGGTCGTTCTTCCGCATAGCGAAGACGTACCCGCCCGGCGACGGCGAGTACCTCACGACCCAAGACCGGCGCGGCCCGCCGTCGGCGGGCCTCTGCTCTGAGCAGCGCGAGGTTTGGGATGCGTACTCCGCCTTCGACTCGTTGGAGGCCGCCATCGAAAAGGTTCGCGACCTCGGTGGCTTGCGAGGATGGCTCGTGGTTCGATACGACATCCCACCCGGCGCGGCCATTCGGTGGAAAAAGACGTTCGGCCCCGGCCACTACAGCCTGTGGGGCGACAAGGAAGAGTTGAAACGCTGCCTGACGGACATCGTCGTCCAGGTCCAGCGACCGGCGCCGCCGGGAAGCGGGGGCACGCGATGACGTACGACCTGTGGGATGTCGAGACCGGGAACGCGGTGGCGTTCGAGCGGACCCCGATCGAGATGGCGGCCGTCGTACGGATGCTGATCGGCGAGCACGGGAGCGCTTGCGCCGATCAGCTCCACCTTACCGTCAAGGAGGACGCCGGCGCCGTGCGCCAGACGGTGACCGGCCCGGCGTTACTGGCGTGGGCGGAGGCGGTGCAGCGGGACGCCGGCGACCCGGCGGCAGGCGACGGGCGTGTGCTCGCTTCCACTGCCGGCGCCGGTTCGTCCGGACTCGGGACGTCCGCGAAGGCGGACCGGGTCGCACAGCGAGCGGGGGCAGGACGCCAGACGAACCGGCGACGATTCACGCCGACGGCGCCGAAGCGGGACCGAGCTGGGGCGCCGCGCGACCACTGACATCTCCGCGCCGAGTCAGAACAAAAGTGCCGGCCATTTCCATCATCGTGTGAATCCGTGGGACGCTCACTCCGCGACCGCTCCCCGGCGGGAGCGACGATCGTGGGCACGCGTGCTCAGGGCGCAACGGCGGCGGCACCGGCCGCCCGCCTATGTGGTTCGATGTCTTGACGAGACCTCGCTTAAACACTGACCCGGCCTTGCGGCCGGGTCAATGCGGGAAGGGGAGGGGTGGAGCGTGTGCGGCGCTCCACTGGGCTTGGGAGAGAGCATCGGATGTGTTGGGGCGATGCTCTCGAATCGGTGTACGCCGGAGGTTCAGATTTGGATTCATGGCGGGTGTCTACCCGACACCGCTCCCTCCCGATCTGTCGCCCGCGATACAAATATGCTTATGCTTTTCGCTTCGCCGTCTCCTCGCCTTCCTGGATCCCCGCTCCGGGCCGCCCCGGGTGGGCGCCAGGATTTTCGCCCGCCCGCGGGGGACCGGTTCTTCGTAGGGGGCACCGGGGATCCTCCGGGTGCCCTCCCCTACGAAAACCCCGACCCTCACCCATCCGTCCACCGCCCGTTGACGATGTCGTCCCGCCTACCTATAGTGACCCTGCACAGCCGAAACTGGCGCGCGAACGGGCCATTCCGCGGTCCTGACCGAGAGGGGCACCAGCCATGGCCGTCGTCACCCGTCGAGAGCGCCGGTTCGGCAGCGTCGCCGCTGTGCCGCGTCGGTCCTGGGACCGGCGCGTGCTCGGCCGCGACTGGCGCACCGCCTGGCTCTTCGTCCTCCCCCTCACCGTCGTCCTCGTCGGTCTCGTCGCCTACCCGTTCGTCACCGGGATCATCCTCAGTTTCCAGCACAAGGTCGTCGGTCGCCCCGCCACCTGGGTCGGTCTCGACAACTACCGCGAGCTCCTCACCGGCAAGCAGTACAGCCACGTCTTCCGCAAATCGGTCGGCATCTCCGTCGTCTACACCGCCGTCTCCGTCGCCATCAAACTCGTCCTCGGCCTCTGCATGGCCCTGCTCCTCAACGAGCAGTTCCGAGGCCGGATGCTGATGCGCGCCGTCCTCTTCCTGCCCTGGGCCGTCCCCACCATCATCGTCGCCATCACCTGGCGCTGGATCTACGACGGCACCCTCGCCGGGCTCTTCAACCTGATCCGCGTCGACTACCTCGGCCGCGACACCCTCGTCCAATACCTCGCCAACCCCAACCTCGCCCTCTGGTCCGTGATCGCCGTCGTCGTCTGGCAAGGCACCCCTTTCTACACGATGATGCTCCTCGCCGGCATGCAGGCAATCCCCTCCGAGCAGTACGAAGCCGCCGCCATCGACGGCGCCAACGTCTTCCGTCGCTTCTTCGACATCACGCTCCCTGGTCTCCGCCCCGCCATCGTCATCACCGTTCTCCTCTCCACCATCTGGACCGCCAACAGCATCAACTTCGTCTTCGTCCTCACCCGCGGCGGTCCTGCCGACGCCACGATGACCTTCCCCATGCTCGCCTACGAGATCGGCATCGCCGGCGCCCGCCAACTCGGCATGGCCGCCGCCGTCTCCGTCATCTTCTTCCCCGTCTTCATCGTCGCCATCGTCATCCTGACCAAACGCATGCTCTCGACCGAAGCCCGCGCCTAACGGAGTCGTTCGTCGTCAGTCGTCAGTCGTCAGAACTGAATCGCGGATCGCGAGGTCGCGGCCCCTTCCACTAACGACTAACGACTGACGACTGACGACTCTCGGAGGACACGATGGCCGCCATCTCCACCTCGCTGACGCAACCGGCGCCACGGCACCGCTTCGTCGTCTGGCTGATGCGCCGGGGCATCCGCAAGATCGTGATGATCGTCGGCCTGACCATCTTCACGGTCTGGACCCTCTTCCCGTTCGCCTGGATCGTCGCCACCTCGCTGAAACCGAACCGCGACATCTACCGCAGCGTCCGTCTGATCCCGGACCGGGTCACCACCGAGCACTACTCCGAGGTTTTGAACGACACCCCCTTCTGGACCTTCTTCCGAAACAGCCTCCAGGTCGCCGCGCTCACCACGATCCTGGCCATGGTGGCCGCCGTCCTCGCCGCCTACGCTTTGACCCGGCTCTCGTTCCGCGGCCGCACCGTCCTCGCCCGCGCCACCATCGTCACCTACCTCGTCCCCGCCGCCCTCCTCTTCATCCCCCTCTTCCAGCTCGCCCACCAGTTGCACCTCTCCGACAAGGCGACCGGTCTCGTCGTCATCTACCTCATCTTCACCGTCCCCTTCTCGACCTGGCTCGCCATCTCCTACTTCAACACCATCCCCGCCGAACTCGAAGACGCCGCCCTCGTCGACGGCGCCAACCGCCTCCAATCGCTCGTCACCATCATCGTCCCCCTGGCCCTGCCCGCCCTCGCCGTGATCGCCCTCTTCACCTTCACCCTCGCCTGGAACGAATTCCTCTTCGCCATGCTCCTGATCGGCCGCGACTCGCAGAAAACCCTCCCGGTCGGTCTGGCCGACTTCGTCAAAGGCGACGTCTTCCAATGGGGCCCGCTGATGGCCGCCTCGCTGATGGCCTCCATCCCGCCGGTCGCCATCTACCTGCTCGCCCAACGCTGGGTCGTCTCCGGCCTCTCGGGCGGCGCGCTGAAGGGATGAATTTGGGCAACCCTGGGAGGGGAGGTGGCATGACATAACGACGTACCGTGCTGCGATTGACGATGCCGTCGCACCAAGGAGGAATCCGTGATGACCGACCGCAGTCGCTCGCTCATCAGCCGCCGCACACTGCTCAAGGGCACCGCCGGGCTCTCGGCCGCCGCGGCGATCGCTCCCCGCCTGGGCCGCGCCCAGCAGTTTGGCGGCAGCCTCACCGTCTGGGGTGTCGTCTCCTTCACCACCGAAGGCGACGAACTCCTCGGCCAGCAGATGAAGGAGTGGGGCGACGCCAACGGCGTCAAGGTCGAATACGTCGCCAACCAGGGATCCGACTACACGACCAAGGTCGCCACCGCCGTCGAAGCTGGTGCCGTTCCCGACGTCGTGATGATGCTCGGCGACCTCACCCACTTCTACGCTGCCCAAAACCGCCTCGTCGATCTCACCGACGTTTACAACGGTCTCAAGGATCTCGCCGGCGGCATGTACCCGAACCTCCTCCCCCACGTCCAGGTCGGCGACAAGATCTTCTCGATTCCGATGGAATCCGACCTCAGCGTCATGTACGCCCGCCTCGACCTGATCGAGAAGGCCAACGGTACCCGTACCCCACCGGCCACCCTCGACGAGATGGAAGCCCTCGCCCGCGAGATCAACGCCCCGCCGACCACCTTCGGCATCGGTCTCGTCCTCGGCCGCACGCCGGACGGTGCCGGCAACATCACCCAATTGATCCTCTCCGACGGCGGCACCCTCGTCGACGAGACCGGACAACCCGCCATCGACAATCCCGGCACCGTCTCCGCCTTGACCCGCGTCCAACGCTGGTGGAACGACAAGCTGATCCCGCCCGACTCCCCCTCCTGGGACGACTCCTCGAACAACAAGGCCTACCTCTCCGGTCAGGCCGCCTTCGTCTTCAACCCCGCCTCGATCTTCGCCGCCCTGGAAAAGGACGACCCCGATCTCCTCGCCGACACGACCCAGGCGCAAAACCCCGCCGGTTCCGCCGGTTCCTTCCCGACCGTCGGCACCTGGTCGTGGTCGATCTTCACCGACAGCCCCAACGCCGACGCCGCCAAGGCGATGATCACCGCCATCATGCAACCGGACAAACTGCAAGCGGTCTACGAGAAAGTCGGCGGCCGCTGGTACCCGGTCTACCGCGACCTCAGCCAGGCGAAGTTCTGGGTCGACCGCCCCTTCTTCGCCGACTTCCCCAACATCATCGACAGCGCCCGCCCGGTCTGGTACCCCGCCCAGGCCTCCCCCACCCTCCTCACCCAACTCAGCGCCGTCGACCAAAAACTGATCATCGCCGAGATGGCCCAGGACGTCGTCGTCAGCGGAAAATCCCCGGAGGATGCCGCCAAAGCGGCGCAAGACAAGATGGTCCTCGCCTTCCAGGAAGCCGCGCAGTAGGCGTCGCAACGGCCCCCACCCCCAACCGCCACCCAGAGGGTTCCCGGCCCTACGTAGGGGAGGGGAGCGCGCCGATGAGCGCGGTTCCCCCTCTCCCGCGCACCGGGAGAGGGGCAGGGGGTGAGGGTCCATCCAGGAGACCCCCACATGTCCGAATCCTCCCCCCGTCGCCTCGACGTCACCGACCTCGAACGGATCGCCCGCTACCGCCGCGCCGGGTACGGCGGCAGCGTCTCCGACGCCCTCTACACCCTCGGCGTGCGGGACACGATCTTTTCCGACCGCTTCAAACCGTTGCGCCAGGGGATGCAACTCGTCGGCCGCGCGCTGCCGATCAAACTCCACACCTGGGTCGACTACGATCCCTCGCCCGAGGAACGGGCACGACTCGAAGCGAAGTGGGAAGCCGAAGGCGGACACCCCCAGAAGCGGATGATGCGCGCCGTCGCCGATTCCGCGCCGGGTTCGGTCCTCTGCTTCGACTGCGGCGGCGACCTCCAACCCGCCCACTTCGGGGAGATGAGCTGCCAACTTGCCTACGCCCACGGCTGCCGCGGCATGCTCCTCGCCGGCAACTGCCGCGACACCCAGTACGTCCTGAAGATGCCCGATTTTCCCCTCTTCAGTTTCGGCACCCGGCCCAACTGGTACGGCGGCTGGATCATCACCGAAGTCGACCAACCGATCTACCTGCCCGGTCACCTCACCCACTACGTCGCCGTTCGCCCCGGCGACTTCGTCTTCGGCGACAACGACGGCGTCCAACTCATCCCGCGCGACCTCGTCGACGAAGTCCTCCTCCGGGTCGAAGCCACCTTCGAAAAGGAGAACGAAGAGCGCGAACAACTCGCCGCCGGCATGCCCATCGACGAGGTCTACCGCGTCTTCGGCGTGCTCTGAGGCGTTAGGAAAACGGCTGGACGGTCCCTCACCGGTGCCGTCGCCCACGGCTGGCGGTACGGATCGATTCGACACCCATTCGGTTCCGAACGCGGGTGGACCATACGGGCTGTGGTGACGGAGCAGTTGTCGATCAACCCGGCCGAATATCTCGCCAGGCGGCGGCAGCAACGAACCGGCCGAGGTGACCGGGGTTCGTCGTGGCCACGGTCACCTCATCGCCCTCATCCGCAACCGTGTGGACTTGGGCCGCGACGATGACGTCGCCATCCATTTCCTTCGGGTCGGCCGTCGGTCGTCCCACTTGCCGCGACTGCGCCCAAAACTCGGCCGCCAAACGCATCGCCGCGGTCGTGATGGGAAGGTAGATGATACCCGGAACGGTCTCCAGCGTTTCGAGCCGAATGATCCCTTTCGTGATGCCGACGCGAATCAGTTCTCTCCGGACCTCATAATCGGCGATCTCCGGAATGATGATTGTGGTGCCACTCGCAAGATGCGTTCGCACCCATTGGTTGCAGTCGATCGCTTCCTGGGCCACCTGCGTATGAGCAAGGAGCCCGAGGAGGCCGCTATCGAGGACGACTAGCCTACTCACTTGAGCAGATGCTGAAACAACTGGCGGTAGCCCTTTCGGTTCTCGTCGATCCCGCGCATCAACTCGATCAACGATCGTCGTTGCTCCTCGAGATCCCAGCTGTCATCTTCCAGCCAGGAATCGAGCAGCGCGATTGCCGGCTGATTCAACTCGATCTGCCGCTGCCGCTTTTCCTCCTCGGTCAACGCGGGTTCGCCCGGTTCGGCGGGGTGCGCATTCGTCGCCATCGCTCAGCTCCTTCCACGACCAGGATTGACTCCGGCCGTGTTCCCTAGCATACCCCACGTATCTACCGGAGGAGCCCGCCACTCTCGCCCTGTCTCGCCTCGCATTCGGGGTAGGGGAGCGCCTCGTGCGCTCCCGCGCTCGTTGGCGCCGTTTCCCGGTAGGAACCGTTCCGCTCATCGGTCCGGGAGCGCACGGGGCGCTCCCCTACGGAGCGTCGCATCTCCTTCCCGGATGCGCCGTGTATCCTTGCGCCACCGCGTTCTGGCTTCTGCCGGTGCACGCGGTCCCGATCGAGCACCGGCCAGAACGAACCTGTCCGCGATCATCGCGCGCATTCGTCTCCCGCGTCGCCGCCGCGCGAACAATCACGGGCAGGAGAGGCGATTTGGTGGACCAAACCTACCCCCTCGCCGGCCTCACCGAAACCGACGTCCGCGAGCGGCGCGCCCGCGGCGAGGGCCACCGCGTCAAGCGCGAGGCAAGTCGCACCTACGCTCAGATCGTCCGCGACAACCTCGTCGCCCTCATCAACATCGCCCTCTTCGCCATCGGCATCACCCTCCTCGTCCTCGGCCGCTATTCCGACGCCATCATCTCCGCCGGTCTCGTCCTCATCAACGTCGGCGTCGGCATGGTCCAGGAGATCCGCGCCAAACGCCGCCTCGACCAGATCGCCCTCCTCACCCGGCCCAAGGCCACCGTCCGCCGCGACGGCACCGACCGTCAGGTCGACCCCGGCGAGATCGTCCGCGGCGACGTCCTGCGCGTCGGCCCCGGCGACCAGATCGTCGTCGATGGCCACCTCGTCGGCGATGGCCGAATCGAAGTCGACGAATCGCTCCTGACCGGCGAAACCGACCTCATCCCGAAGCAAACCGGCGACGAGGTCCACTCCGGCAGTTTCTGCGTCTCCGGCACCGCCTACTATCTCGCCGAGAAGGTCGGCGAGGAGAGTCTCGCCGCCGGCATCACCGCCGGCGCCCGCGCCTTCCGCCGCGTCCTCACCCCGCTCCAGCGCGAAGTCAACCTGATGCTGCGCGTCTTGCTGCTGATGACCGGTTTCTTCGGTCTCTTGATCGCCCTCGCCTCGATCATCCACGACTTCCCCTTCACCGACGCCGTCCTCGCCGGTGCCGTCATCGTCGGTCTCGTCCCGCCCGGTCTCTTCCTGATGATCACCATCGCCTACGCCATCGCCGCCATCCGCCTCGCCAAGATGGACGCCCTCATCCAGCAGGCCAACGCCGTCGAATCGCTCAGCAACGTCGACGTCCTCTGCCTCGACAAAACCGGCACCCTCACCGCCAACCGGATCAAACTCGACCAGATCCACCCCCTCGGCATCGCCGAAGACGACCTGAAACAGGCCCTCAGCGACTTCGCCGCCAGCGCCTCCACCCTCAACAAAACCAGCGAAGCGATCGCCGCCGCCCTCCCCGGTGAGCGCCGCACCGTCCACGAGGAAATCCCCTTCTCCTCCGCCTGGAAATGGAGCGCCCTCGCCCTCGACGACCCGGCCCGCCGCGGCGTCTACGTCCTCGGTGCGCCGGAGATGCTCCGCCCCGCCCTCCAGCCCAACCCGGAAGCCGATGCCACGCTCCAGGACTGGGCGGACCGCGGTCTGCGCGTCCTCCTCTTCGCCCGGTCGCCCGAACTCGCGCCGCTCCGCGACACCGCCGGCAACCCCGCCCTGCCGCCGCAGCTCATCCCGCTCGCCGTCCTCGGGTTCACCGACGAGCTTCGGCCCAACTGCAAGGAAACCCTCGATGGCTTCGCCGAGGCCGGGATCCGCCTCAAGATCATCTCCGGCGACAACCCGGAGACCGTCGCCGCCCTCGCCCGCCAAGCCGGTCTCGCCCGCGATGCCGGACTCGTCTCGGGTTTGGACCTGGCGGCGATGGACGAGGCGCAATTCACCCAGGCCGCCGCCCAAACCACCGTCTTCGGCCGCATCACGCCGCAACAAAAGGAACGGCTCGTCGATACCTTACGCCAGCGCGGTCACTACGTCGCCATGATCGGCGACGGCGTCAACGACGTCCTCTCGCTCAAAAAGGCCAACCTCGGCATCGCCATGCAGAGCGGCAGCCAGGCCACCCGCGCCGTCGCCGACATCGTGCTGCTCAACGATTCCTTCGCCGCGCTCCCCGCCGCCTTCCAGGAAGGCCAGCGCATCCGCAACGGGATGCAGGACATCCTCAAACTCTTCCTCACCCGCGTCTTTGCCGTCGCCATGATCCTGATCGCCGTCATCGCCATCCAGGCCGGTTTCCCCTTCACCCCCAAACAGATCGGCATTCTCTCGACCCTCACCGTCGGCATCCCCGCCTTCGCCCTCGCCGCCTGGTCCCGCGTCGGCGTCTCCTCCCAGCACGGTCTCGTCCGCTCCCTCCTCCACTTCGTCGTTCCGGCCGCGACCACGATGGCCCTGCTCGCCCTCGCCGTCTACATCTACTACTACAACGGCGCCAAGAACGACCTCCCGACCACGGATCAGGGACCCACCCTCGCCCTCACCGAGGACGAATCCGCCGCTCCGACGGCAACCACCCTGGCGCGCGACGCGACGACGACCACCCTCATCCTCTGCGGTCTCTTCGTCATCGTCTTCGCCGAACCACCGACTCCCTTCTGGACCGGTGGCGACGAATTGAGCGGCGACCGCCGCCCCACCATCCTCGCCCTCGGTATGCTCATCGCCTACGTCGCGATCCTCGCCTCGCCCTTCCTCCGCGACTTCTTCGGTCTCCACCTGCTCGGTTTCTGGGACTACGTCGGGATCGTCATCCTCGTCATCGTCTGGGCCGCGGCATTGCGCGCCATCTGGCGCGCCCGCCTCTTCGATCGCTTCCTCGGCGTCCAACTCGGCTGAACCGGATTATTCACGGGATGATTGCACCCTGCCGGTCCGGGGGCCGACGCCCAGGGGCACCCACCGTGCGGAACCGACGACGCCCCCAGAAGGGAGAGGCGGGTCCGGGGGTTGGCGGGATTGAACCGAGCGGGGTCCTCACGCGCGCTCCCACAGTGCGATTCGTCCGCTGCAGCGGGCGGTGGGGACGGAGGGGGGCTCGGGGCTCGGATGACGGGGGCCGGCCCGGGTGGGTTGTCCGCTGCCCAGGCCCGCTCACCGCACCGGGAGTGCCACTTGGGGAGGACGGTATCAGAACTTATGATCATTGTCAAGTACCCGGCCGTCGCTGCCCCCACAGGATTGGGGGCAGGGAGATGTGGTGGTGAGGTTTGCGGAGATTTGTCGCCTTTTGGGATTGTCGATGCGCTCGTAATGGTGGACTGGCTTTGCGTGAGGAGGAGGTTGGCGATGGGGCGGCGGTGTTTGGCTGAGGGGTGTGGGCGGCTGGTGCGGCCGGGGAAGGCGATGTGCCGGGACCACGATCGGACGGAGGAGGCGAGGGCGGTGGCGGAGGAGGTGCGGAAGATGGGGGTGGCGGTGGTGCGGGCGGTCGGGGGGCAGGGGGGCAGGGGGACGGATGTGGAGCGGGAGCGGGCGAGGGAGGGATTTCGGCGGGGGTTGGAGCGGGGGGAGTACCGGGCGTTGGTAGATGGGCGGGTGCGGGAGGTGTTCGCGCAGGCGGCGGAGGACGGCGGGTTGGCGGACGAGGTGGGGGCGTTGCGGTTCGTGCTGATGCGGTTGCTGGCGGAGGAGGAAGATCTGGGGAAGCTGGCGATGGGGGTGAGCCGAATTGCGACGGCGACGGCGCGGGTCCTGAAGACGCAGGAGGGCTTAATCGGGGCGCGGGATACGCTGCAGGAGGCGATCGACCAGATCTTGGAGGAGGGAGGGCTGAGACCGTGGCGGTGAGGTGGGGCGTTGAGGCGGGAGGCGAAAGGCGGAAGGAGTCGTGTCGATCGAGGGAGTGGGAGATTTGTGCAGTTCGTTGGTATTGACAACGAGGCACAGTGGCCGGTATGATCGTGACATCTGACCGAAATGGGAGAGGCTGTCGGCGGGGACCGACCCGGGCGTGGCTGCGGTTGGGCCTGCATGAACCGTGGTCGCGTGTCCGCCTTGAGGAATGGCACGGATGGGACGGAGAGGGGAGACCGCCAGGCGTCGCCCGACGACGTGGACCCGCTGGCGGACGGCCTTGCTCGTCGTGCTGCTGCTGCTGCCCGGCACGCCGGAGACGCTGGCGCGGCTCTCTGCCGACCACGCGGCCCGCGACCGTGCGCTGGCCGCCCTCGCCCCCGGCCGCAACACCTTGCCGGCACAGGAGGCGCGCCACCAGGCGGCCCCCCCGGCCGCCTCCGGCGCTTACCCGCCTTATCCCCTCAACCACTCCCTCGACGCCGACGTCGTCACCCTCCCCGGCTCGCCCACGGACCACGACTTCGAGACCGCGGCGTACTCGGTCGGGACGGCGCCGACCGATGCCGACCTGAGCACCGCCCCGACCGACGTCGGCACGCCCCCGACCAACGACGACTTCGCCACCGGCGCTCTCACCCCCTGGCACGACACCGGGTCGGCCGCCATCGCCTCCGACGTCGACCACGGGTCGTACGCGCGCCTCCCCTCGGGCACCGCCTCCGTCACCACCGCCGCCTTCACCGTCGACGCCACCGCCCAGGCGTTCGTGGTCGACGTCGGCTACCTGGGGACCGGCGCCAACAGCGTCCTCCCCTACGTCCTGAGCGGGGCGAACTAC
>DATBFX010000118.1:0-15250 GCA_036558305.1 Thermomicrobiales bacterium
CCGCCCCGCCGCGTCCTCATCACCGGCGGCGCCGGCTTCCTCGGCATCAACCTCACCCGGTACCTCCTCGCCCGCGGCGTCGCCGTCACCTCCCTCGATCTCGCCGACTTCGCCTACCCCGATGTCCGCGACCGCGTCACCGTCGTCCGCGGCGACATCCGCTGCGAAACCGACGTCGCCCGCGCCCTCGAGGACTGCGACGCCGTCGTCCATACCGCCGCCGCCCTCCCGCTCTACTCCCCGCAAGACATCTACACCACCGACGTCGTCGGCACCCGCCTCGTCCTCGACTGCGCCCGCCGCGCCGGCGTTCGCCGTGCCGTCCACATCTCCTCGACCGCCGTGTATGGCATCCCCGACCACCACCCGTTGGTCGAGGAGGACCGCCTCGAAGGCGTCGGACCGTACGGGCAGGCCAAAATCCAGGCCGAGATGATCGCCCTCGAAGAGCGCGGCAAGGGGTTGGTCGTGCCCATTCTCCGCCCCAAGTCGTTCATTGGCCCCGAGCGCCTCGGTGTCTTTTCGCTGCTCTACGACTGGGCGCTCGACGGCCGCAACTTCCCGGTCCTCGGCAACGGCCATAACCGGTACCAGTTCCTCGATGTCGAGGACCTCTGCGAGGCGATCTGGCTCTGCCTTACCCTCCCCGATGACGTCGTCGACGACACCTTCAACATCGGCGCCCGCGACTTCGGTACGATCCGCTCCGACTACCAGGCCGTCCTCGACGCCGCCGGTCACGGCAAGCGCGTGATCGGCATCCCCGCCGCGCCGGCAATCCTTGCCCTTCGCCTGCTCGAAAAACTCGGCGTCTCGCCGCTCTACAAATGGGTCTACGAGACCGTCGCCAAAGACTCCTTCGTCTCGATCGAGAAGGCCCAGCGCCAGCTCGGCTGGCAACCGAAGTACTCGAACCGCGACGCGCTCCTCCGCAACTTTGCCTGGTACCGTGCGCACCGCGGCCGGTTCGCCGCCCAGGCCGGTATCACCCACCGCGTCCCGTGGAAGCAGGGCGCCCTCGGCGTCCTGAAACGCGCATTTTGAGGCCCGAGACTGCCGTGGAAGACCTCGTGCACGACCGACCCACAGCTCCAAGACCGGTCTCGGCCCATCCCGGCGGAGGCGAGAAGGTCGTCGCCCACCCCGCAGCGCGACGACGGAGGTCGGCCCTGCTCGCCGCGCTTGCGCACCAACCGCCGATCGTCCGGGCGATGCGTCCGCTCCAATGGACCAAGAACGGGCTGGTCTTCGCCGCGCTGGCGTTCGACCGCCAGGTGTTCCACCTGGAGCCGTTCCTGCGCTGCCTCGCTGCCGCCCTCGTCTTCTGCGCCGTCAGCAGCGGTATCTACCTGATCAACGACGTCCGCGACGCCGAGCAGGACCGACTGCACCCGAGGAAGCGTTACCGCCCGGTCGCCGCCGGTGAACTGTCGCCCGAGCGCGCGACCGCCGTCGCCGCCGTCCTTTTGGTCGCCGGTTTTGCCGCCGCGATGGCGATCCGCCCCGCCTTCGCCGCCGTCATCGCCGGCTACATGGTCCTGATGATCGCCTATTCCTACTGGCTGAAACGCCTGGTCATCATCGACGTCTTCGCCATCGCCGCCGGCTTCGTTCTTCGCGCCGCCGGCGGTGCCGTCGCGATCTCGGTGCCGATCTCGCCCTGGCTCTACGTCTGCACCATGCTGCTCGCCCTCTTCCTCGGCTTCGGCAAGCGCCGCAACGAACTCGCCACCCTCCAGGAGGCGGCCGTCCACCACCGCGCCAACCTCGACAGCTACTCGATTCCCCTTCTCGACCAGATCATCGCCGTCGTCTCCTCCGCCACCGTCATGACCTACTCCCTCTACACCTTCGATGCCCCCAACGTCCCCACCAACCACGCGATGATGCTGACCATCCCCTTCGTCGCCTACGCCATCTTCCGCTACCTCTTTCTCATCTACCGCAAAGACCAGGGCGGCAGCCCCGAGGTCCTCCTGGTCACCGACCGTCCCCTCCTCCTCTGCATTACCGGCTGGGCGATTGCGAGCGTCGCGATCTTGTATTGGGCTTGATCGTCGGCGTTTTCCAACACCAACCTTCGCGCCCGTCGCCGCCACACAATCCCATTGAGGAAACACGGCCAACGCCGCTCCGCCGCTACCCCCGCCGAATCCCACTCCCCCGCCCGCCCGCAATCCGCGCCGACCGCCGCTCTCCCCGCTCCGGCAATCCCGTGATGCCGCCGATCACCGCCGCGGCCCGCGCTACCGCCTGCTCCGGTTCCAACTCCCCGAGGATCGCCGATTCGAACATCCGCCCGATCTGCGCCGAAACCCGCGCGTACTCCGGCAGCGGCCACCGCGCCCGCGCGTGCTCGACGAGTCGCGCCACCTCGTACAGAAACGGCTCCGACGCCGCGTCCAGCCGCTGATTGGCCACCAGCGTGGGCGGATTCTCGCCCGTCCGCGCGGAAAACTCCCTCAGCACCTCGCCGTCCATGGCGCGAGCCAGGACCTGGAGCGCCAGCTCCTGCCGGCGCGATTGGCGCTGGATCGCGTACGACATGCCGCCCAGCAGCGTCGCCGGTTGGCCCCCCGGTCCGGCCGGGATCGGCACGAACGCCAAGCGCGCTTGGCATTCCTCTTCGTCCCAACCGGCCACCGACTTGATCAGTGCCCGTTCGTAGCTGCCGCCGAGTGCGAACGCCACCGCCCCCGAACCGATCTCGATCGACGGCCCGTTCCAGGTGATGCCGGTCACGTCGATCGATGCCACCCGATGCCTCCGCACCAGATCGGTGATGAACGCGACCGCGCTCCGCGCTGCCGCACTGTTCAGGACGACCTCGCCGTTCGCGATCACGTCGGCCCCCGCCGACCAGAGTACCGGCAGGAGTTGGAACGTCGTCGTCTCTTCCGCCGCTCCTCCGCCCGCGAAGACGACCGGGTACGGACCGAGTCCGTAGCGGGCCCGGACGTCCGCCCGGAGAAAGTGCCGGGCAGCGTCGAGCCACTCGTTCCACGTCCGCGGCGGCGCCAACTCTTCCCTGGCAAACCAGTCCTTGCGGTACCAGAGCAGCGCCACGTCCGCCGCCGGCGGGAAGGCGTAGAGTTCCCCGCCGTAGCTGTTCTCCAACCGGAGTTGCGGGACCAAATCGCCCGCCAGTGCCGCCGCGAGTTGCCGGTCGATCGCGTCGAAGGACTGCACGTAGCCGCGTTCGGCAAACTCCGCGACCCACGCCGAATCGACCAGCGAGATGTCCGCCGCCGTCCCCTCGGCCACCGCCAGCGTCAGCCGCGACCGCAGGTGTTGCTTCTCGATGATGTCGAAGCGGAGCCGGACCGGCCGCTCTGGGTGTTCGGCATTCCAACTCGCCACGCCGCGCTGCAACACCCAGCACCAGCGATCCCCCGCCAAGACGACCGAAAGTTCGGTCAGCTCGGCCGGTTCGGCGATGGCCTCGGTCGCGGCGACGAACGTTCCCCGCCCCGCGTATCGCACGAGTAGTCCGCGCGCCGTGAGCACCCCGAGCGCGCGGCGAATCGGCGTCCGGCTGATCCCCAACCGTTGGCACAGTTCGTGCTCGGTCGGCAATCGATCACCGGGTCGGAGTTCGCCGCGCGCGATCTGCCCCCGAATCAGCGCCTCCAACTGGTGCGAAACGGGTATCGGGTTTCGCCGATCGACCTGCATTCGCCGTCCCTCGCCCCAATTGAAGTAGCGAACGGCATCGACTTTGTCACGCCGATAATACAATCTGCTCTTGGGCCCCTTGTAGGGGAAGGGGGGGACAATCCCCGCACACGGCTGTCACAATCGGCCTGGAGGCCGCGCCTGGTTCGTATTCTTCGTTACCCTCGGCCTTCAGATCGCGCCTCGTCGGGCAAACTCCGATCCCGCAGTCTCGACCACCGGCACTTGTGCGACAGAACAAAGAGATACAAAGTATTGACAACTTCGGCACACTCGATTACCGTCCGCGCTGCCGGCATTTTTGCTCCACCCCACGAGGAAGGAGGATTGACGCCGCGACGACCAAACCACCGCATTCTCACGGATTCCAACTTCGGGCATTAAACGTTGCCACAGGTGGGGACTGCTCGAATGTCCCCGTAACGAGAAAGAGGACACGCATGGGCAACGACGCACTTCGCGACCTCGTCGGCAGGATGCGCAGCGGACGCCTCAGCCGGCGCCAGTTCATGACCCGCGCGGCGGCGATGGGGCTCTCCGCCACCGCCATCAGCGGCGCCCTCCGGCAAGTGCCGACCCGGGCGCAGGACAACGGTGAGATCACATTCTGGACGACCTTCTCGGCCAACGACTTCGACAACATGAAGGCGGTCACCGATGCCTACAACGCCCAGGCAACGGGCGCCAAGGTCAACATCGTCCAGGTGCCGCCCGCGCAAGTCACCGACGTCTCGAAATTGATGACCGCGGTCCGCGGCGGTACCGGTCCCGACATGTACCACATGGACCGCTTCGTCGTCGCCCAGAACGCGGCCACGGGTCTGCTCCAGGACCTGTCGTCGCTCGGCGCCGATCTGAGCAACTACGTCCCGTTCGCCGCGCAGGAAGCCACCTACGACGGCAAGGCCTACGCGCTCCCCTTCGACACCGATGCCCGCGCCCTCTACTACAACAAGACGATGCTCCAGAGCGTCGGCGTCGACCCCGCACAACTCGATTCCTCAAAGGGCCCGGTCACCTGGGACGCGGTCGCGGAAATCGCGGCCAAACTCGATGTGAAGGACAGCAACGGCAACTACACCCAGATGGGGTTCGTCCCCTGGGACAACCAGGGGTGGCACTACACCTACGGCTTCTCGTTCGGTGGTAAGTTTTTCGACCAGGCGGCCTGTGAGGTTTCGCCGACCGATCAACCGATCGTCGACGCCTTCACTTGGGTCCAGAACTACTGCGTCAATCTCGGTGCCGACAAGGTGAGCGCGTTCGCCAACGCCCAGAACCTGCCGGGTGCCGACCCCGCCCAGAACACCTTCCACACCCAGAAACTGGCGATGACGATCACCGGCGACTGGGAGATCGCAAACCTCGTAACGTACGCCCCCGACATGCAGTACGGGATCACCTGGATGCCGGTGCCGAAGGCGGGCGACCCGTCGGTGACCTGGGCCGGCGGCTGGTCGGTCGTCATCCCGCAGGGCGCCAAGAACGTCGACGGCGCCTGGGCGGCGATGCAGTTCATCTGCGGCGAGCAGGGCAGCCGCCTCTACACGCAGAACAGCTCCCACCTGCCGACCTGGAAGGCGCTCCTCTCCGACACCGAGCTCTTCGCCGGTCAGCACCAATTCTTCGCCCAGATGCTCCCGACCGCCAAGAACCGGCCGCCCCTGCCGGTTGGCGCCAAGTACTGGGACGAGTTGACGGTGGCCTGGCAAAAGACGTACCTGAACCAGGGTAAACCGGCCGATCTGCTGGAGACGGTCAAGAACAACGTCGATGCCGATCTGAAGCAGTATTGCCCGGTCACGATCACCGAAGAGGGAACGCCGACGACGTAACCTCGCCGATCGCGTTGGGGGCCGGGCGCACAACCGTCCGGCCCCCGTCTATCATTGCCGTCGCGGCTTGTCCCGAACTGCCGGCCGAGCGAAAGTGGGGTTCCGAGCGTGGCAGCACCACCCGTCGCCGTAGGAGCACCGGCCCGTCCGGTCGCGGTGAGCCGCTGGCGCATGACGAAGCGCGAGCGGCACAACCTCTTGATGGGGATCCTCTTCATCAGTCCCTGGTTGGTCGGCTTCTTCGTCTTTCTCGCCTACCCGATCTACTACACCGTTCGCATCAGTTTCACCAAGTACACCGGATTCGGCACGCCCCAGTGGATCGGACTCGACAACTACCGCACGCTCCTCCACGACAACGTGTTCTGGACCGCGGTTTACAACACCGCCTACTACACGGCGCTCGCGGTGCCGGTCGGCGTGGTCGTCGCGATGGTGCTGGCGCTGGTGATGAATCAACCGCTGCCGGAAGTCGGTATCTTCCGGGTGGTCATCTACATCCCATCGGTCATTCCGCTCTTTACACTCGCTTTCGTCTTCCAGGTCTTGATGAATCCCACCCAGGGTATTTTCAACCGCGTCTTGATCTTTTTCGGACTGCCGAACATCAACTGGTTCGGTGATCCCCGGTATGCCAAGATCGCCCTCGTCATCCTCGCCCAATACGGCGCCGGCCAGGCGGCGATCGTCTTTCTCGCGGCGCTGAAAGGTATCCCCTACACGCTCTACGAGGCGGCGTCGCTGGACGGGGCGACGTCGTGGCGGCGTTTCTGGAACATCACCCTGCCGTTGATGACCCCCGTCATCCTCTACGACCTGATTCTCGGGCTGAGTTATGGGTTGCAGATCTTCACCCAGGTCTACATCCTCAGCGGCAACCCGGCCGGCGGACCGGCGAACTCGACGATGGTCTACGTCCTCTACCTGTACAACAACGCCTTTACCTACGCCAAGATGGGGCTGGCTTCCGCGATGGCGTGGATCCTCTTCGTCGTCACCATGGTGCTGTCCCTGATCATCTTCCGATCGTCCCGCTGGTGGGTCAATTACGAGACGATCTGACGGAGCAAGACGATGGCGAAGGCGATCCCAGTCGAACAGCAAAGCCGGGCCGTGACGACCGGCGCGACGCGCGCGAAAGCCGGCAGACTTGCGCGGACCCAGGTGCTCCCGAGGATCGCCATGATCCTCCTCGGCGCCTACTACATCTTGCCGTTCTACTGGATGATCGTCAGCGCGCTCAAGTCGAACGAAGAACTCGGCGCCTATCCGCCGACGTGGTTCCCGCACGAGTTGCATTGGGAGAATTTCCGCAAAGCCGTCAACGTCTTCCCCTTCTGGCTCTACCTCAAGAACACCACCATCATCACCGTCCTGACCGTGCTCGGCGTCGCGCTGACGACGCCGGTCGTCGCCTACGGTTTCTCCCGCATCCAGTGGCCCGGGCGCGACAAGGTGTTCTTCGTCGTGCTGGCGACGGTGTTCATCCCGTATCCGGCCCTGATCGTCGCGCTGTTCGACATCTTTGCCAAACTGCATTGGGTGAACACGTTCAAACCGCTGATCGTGCCCTTCTTCTTCTGCTTCATCCCGGCGCCCTTCTGGATTTTCCTCCTCCGTCAGTTCTTCATGCAGATACCCCAAGAGATATCCGACGCCGCCCGGTTGGACGGGGCGAGCGAATTGCGGATCCTGTTCCAGGTCATCATGCCGCAGTCGTGGCCGGCGTTGATCGCCGTCAGCTTGTTTGCAGCGCTGCAAGCCTGGAACGATTTCCTCGGTCCCTTGATCTACCTGCAAAGTGCCGAGAAATACACCCTCTCGATCGGGCTGACCTTCTTCAGTTCGCAATCGTCCCACGACATCAAATTCAACCTCTTGATGGCCGCGTCGACGCTCGTGATCCTGCCGGTGATCGTCCTCTTCCTCTCCTTCCAGCGTGCCTTCGTCGAAGGCGTCACCGTCGGCGGCTTCAAGTGATGAGACTCGGTTGACCCTGACGGTTCCCACGCTGTCGGGGCGGACCGGCGTGTCCGCCCTGTCCTCCATGCCGCGAACGCCGAGGAGGGCGGACACGCCGGTCCGCCCCGACGGTCCCCGCCGGGCCGCAAGGGAGCAACGATTCCGTGCCCACACCGTATACCGAACGTCGCCTCGAACGTGTCCTCCGCCGCCTCGAAGAGTTCCGCGCCTGGCGCAACGCCCGCGAGACCCCCACCCCCGACTGGCAATTCACCGCCCGCGACGGTCAACCCCGCACCGTTCACCTCAAGGACTTCTGGCCCGTCCACGAAACCCCGGTCCGCCTCACCGCCGAAACCCGCATCCCCGCCGAATGGGCAGGCCGACCCGTCGAACTCGAACTCTGGCTCGGCGGCGAAGGGTTCGTTCGCCTCTCCACCGGTCTTCAGGCCGGTCTCAACCCGATGCACCACCGTTTCCCCGTGGTCGAATCGGCAACCGGTGGCGAACCCCTGATCATCGAGGCCGAGGTCGTCCCCAAAGGCATCTTCGGCAGCAACATCTCCGAACCCCGGCTCGAGCGCGCCCACCTCGTCGTTCCTCAGCGCGAGGTCCGCGCCCTCGAACGCGACCTCACCATGCTCTACGAAGCCTGCCTCCAACTCCCCGGTCACGAGGTCGTCCCCTTCCTCCTCGACGTCGCCGAAGCTGCCCTCTCGGAACTCGCGAACGACTGGCCTTCCGCGATGGACACCGCCGTCTCCCGCTACGTTCTCGGCTTCGACAACGGTCTCGGCAGCGGCGTCGTAGCCGTTCCCGGCGACTGGGTTCCAGAGGCGATCGACGCCCGCCGCCCCACTCAGGACACATGGAGTCTGCCGCCTGCCCCGCGTCCCCTGGAACCACTCCCGCCCGGTGCGGTCGAAGCGGTCAACCGGGCCCGCGCCATCTACGCCGAGGGCATCGACCACGTGAAGAAGGACTACCCGCCTATCGGTCGCCTCTGCCTGACCGGACACGCGCACATCGATCTTGCCTGGCTCTGGCCCCTCGCGGAAACTCGCCGCAAGATCAGGCGGACGTTCTCGACCGTGCTCATGCTGATGGACCGCTACCCCGACTTCACGTTCAACCAATCGTCGGCCCAGGCTTATGCGTGGATCGAACAGGACGACCCCGCCCTCTTCGCTCGCGTCAAAGAGCGCGTCGCCGAGGGGCGATGGGAACCGACCGGCGGCATGTGGCTCGAATCCGACTGCAACGTGACCGGCGGCGAGGCCTTCGTCCGCCACCTCCTCTACGGACAGCGCTACTTCGAGCGCACCTTCGGCAAACGCCACCGCGTCGCCTGGCTGCCGGACGTCTTCGGGTTTTCCGGCGGCGTGCCCCAACTGCTCCGCAGCGCCGGCATCGACGGCTTCTTCACGATCAAGCTCTACTGGAACGAAGCCAACCTCTTTCCCTATGACCTCTTCGCCTGGGAAGGGATCGACGGCAGCCAGGTCACCGCCCACATGTTCCTCAACCCCGGTCACGGCTACAACGGCAACCTCGTCCCCCTCGACACCCTCGGCACCTGGCGCAACTTCCGCGGCAAAACCCTCCACCCCGAAAGTCTCCTCGCCTTTGGGTGGGGCGACGGTGCCGGCGGTCCCAGCGAGAAGATGCTCGAAAACTACGCCCGCCTCAAAGACTTTCCCGCCCTGCCCCGCCTCCGCATGGGCAGGATCGACGACTACTTCGCATCCCTCCCCGACCGCTCCGAGTTACCGCGCTACGTCGGCGAGCTCTACTTCGAGCTGCACCGCGCTACCCTCACCACCCAGGCCAGAACCAAGGCCCTCAACCGTACCTCCGAACACCGCCTCCTCGAAGCCGAAGCCTTCGCCGCCATCGCCTCCCTGGATGGCTTCTCCTACCCGCAACGCGACCTCGAAACCGCCTGGCAAACCCTCCTCCTCAACCAATTCCACGACATCCTCCCCGGCTCGGCCATCAACGAGGTCTACCAGGACACCCATCGCCTCCTGGACGGCGTCGTCGCCACCGCCACCGCAGCCCGCGACGCCGCCCTTACCCACCTCGCCGGAAGCGCCGGACCGTCGTCCCGACGGATCCTGGTCGCCAACGCCGGTCTCTCGCCCCGTCCCCTCGGCCTCGCGTTGGTCGATGTTCCGGCCGGGGCATCGGTCACCACCCCCGACGGCGCTTCCCTTGCGACCCAACCAAGCGACGCCGGTCTCCTCGTCGCGGGCCCGCAGCACCTCGTCCCCGGTCTCGGTTGGACGACCCTCACCGTCTCCGAGAACGGCGGCAACGAATCAAAGGCAGCCATGCCCGGTGTCACGATCGACAACTCCGCAGACTCGACCATCCTCGAAAACGAGCTCCTCCGCGTCGAGATCGGACGCGACGGCACGATCGCCCGCCTGTTCGACAAATCCGCCGCCCGCGAGGTCCTCGCCGATCGCGCCAACCAACTCTGGGCCTACGTCGACAAACCCCGCTCTTGGGACGCCTGGGACATCGACGAAACCTACGAACGCGACGGCGAAGAGATCGGCGGTGTCGAATCCGTCGAAATCGTCGAGCGCGGCCCCGTCCGCGCCTCGGTCCGCGTCTCCCGCACCTGGCGCGATTCCCGGATCGTCCAGACCTATCGCCTTTGGACCGGCTCTCCACGCCTCGACATCGACACCGAGGTCGATTGGCACGAGCGCCAGGTCCTCCTGCGCGCCCGCTTCCCCCTCGCCGTCCGCAGCCACGAGGCGACCTTCGAGACCATGTACGGCGTGATTCGCCGTCCCACCCACCGCAATACCTCTCTCGAAGCCGCCCAATTCGAAGGCAGCGCTCACCGCTTCGCCGATCTCTCCGAACCCGGCTACGGCGTCGCCCTCCTCAACAATGGCAAATACGGCCATGGTGTCCACGCCAACGTCCTCAGCCTCAGCCTCCTGCGCGGTCCCCTCTACCCCGACCCCCTCGCCGATGAGGGTGAGCACCATTTCACCTACAGCGTCCTCCCCCACACCGGCGATTGGACCGAGTCGACCGTCGTCCAGCAAGCCTTCGCCCTCAACAGTCCCCTCATCCCGCTCCCCGCCGGTGACACCGGGTCCGCCGCCTCCCAATGGGGTCTCGTGGAATCCGAGGGCGTCCCCCTCGCCCTCGGCAGCCTCAAGCGCGCCGACGACGGCGAGGCGCTCATCCTCCGCGTCTATGAACCCCACGGCCGTCGAGGTGCCGCCACCCTCCGCTTCGCCCGTCCGCTGGCGCACGCCGACCGGGTCAACCTCCTGGAGGAGGCGACAACGGACGCGGATGAGCCGACGATCGACGCCGGGAACGCGCGCTCTCTGAGCGTGCGACCCTTCGAGGTGATCAGCCTCAGGCTGGCATTCTCCGCTTGAGAACACTTCAGCCGGTGCGGCGAGTGGCGCGACTCGAAACTCTTGGAACCAATGGGGCTGCCGTGCCCCTACAAACCCACCCGTACGTCAATTTCCGGCGGCTCCATCACCCGCACCGCCGGCACCGGCCCTTCCCAGCGCTCGACCTCGACCAGCGCATGCTGGCCGATGTTTCCCTGGCCCAGCTTCGAGGTTCCCTTGTCCAGCGTCAACACGTTTGGGTTGCCGTGCACGCACATCGCGTTCGGATCCGCCGGATCGATCGGGTCGTACCAGGCGCCCGTCGACAACTGCACCACACCGGGTCGCACGTCCTCGCTGACCACCGCCCCCGCCAGACAACTCCCCCGATCGTTGAACACCCGCACGACTTCGCCGTCCCCGATCCCGCGCTGTCGCGCGTCCTCTGGATGCAGCCGGATCGGCTCCCGCCCCTGCACCTTGGACGACTGGCTGTACGCGCCCACGTCGAGCTGGCTGTGCAAGCGCGTTCGCGGATTGTTCGCGATCAATTGCAGCGGGTACCTCTCGGCTTTCTCCGCCCCTAACCACTCAACCGGCTCCATCCAGACCGGATGCCCTGGGCAGTCGTCGTACCCAAACGAGTCGATCGTCTCCGAAAAGATCTCGAATTTCCCGCTCGGCGTCCGCAGCGGCTCCGCCTCCGGGTCGCGCCGGAAGTCCGCGAAGGCCACCAGATCGTCGTCGGTGAACCCCAACTCGAGGTAACCCTGCCGCCAAAATTCTTCAAATGCCGGCAGCGTCTGTCCCAACTCTGCCAGCGGCGACCGCCAGCACTCGTAGAGATGCCGCAGCCACTCCATCTCCGAACGACCCTCGGTGAACCGACGTCTTGTCCCGAGCGCGTCGGCCAGATCCGAGAACATGTCGTAGTCGTTCCGCGCCTGCTGGTACGGCTCGACCGCCTGATGCATCGCCACCAAGTAGTGGTCGTTCATCGTCCCGGCGATGTCGTTTCGCTCCAACGTCATCGTCGACGGCATCACCACGTCGGCGTGCCGCGCCATCCCGGTCCAAAACGGATCGTGGACGACGATCGTCTCCGCGCGCGCCAACGCCCGCCGCAGTTTCCCCAGATCCTGCTGATGGTGAAACGGATTGCCGCCGCACCAATAGACCAGCTTGACGTCCGGATAGGTCAGCCGCTCCCCGTCGTAATCGAACTGGTCGCCCGGACGCAGCAGCATCTCGGACACGTGCGAGACCGGAATGAACGCCGATTCCTTGTTCTTGCGCTGCGGCAACGACGGCACCCCCGCCCGCAACGGCGCCTCGCCCACGTACCCCATCGATCCGTACCCGAACCCGAACCCGCCGCCGGGCAGGCCGATCTGACCCAGCATCGCCGCCAGCGTCAACCCCAGCCACGGCGCCTGCTCGCCGTGATCGGTCCGCTGCAACGACCAGTTCACGTTGATCATCGTTCGCCCCGCCGCCATCCGCCGCGCGAGCGACCGGATCGTCTCCGCCGCGATTCCCGAGATCCCTTCCGCCCACTCGGGCGTCTTGGCAACCCCGTCCTCTTGCCCCCGCAGATACCGCGCGAACCGCTCGAAACCGACGCAATACCGCGCCAGGAAATCCCGGTCGTGGAGCCCCTCATCGATCAGCGTATGGGCGAGCGCGAGCATCACCGCCACGTCCGTCCCCGGTCGCGGCGCTTGCCATTCCGCTTCTGCAAAGTCCGGCAGGTCGTCGCGCAACGGGCTGAGCAGGACAAACGACATACCGCGCTGCTTCGCCGCCCGCATCCAATCGCGTACCGTGTGCCGGGTGATGCCGCCCGGACTGACGGCGGTGTTCTTCAACGGGATGCCGCCGAAGGTGACGAACAGGTCGGTGTGCGCGGCGATCACCGACCAGGCGGTGGCGTGCGACAGCAGACCATCGAACGTCCCGGCGATGCGGGGAAGTATCACCTCGCCGGCCGCGTAGCTATATGTGTTGACCGAACCGACGTAGCCGCCGAGGCAATTGAGGAACCGGCGCAATTGGCTTTTGGCGTGGTGAAACCGCCCGGCGCTTGCCCATCCGTACGATCCGCCGTAGACTCCGCCGCTCCCGTACCTCTCGTAGACACGACGCAACTCGCCGGAAAGCATTTCGATCGCCGTGTCCCAACTCACCGGCACGAACGGCTCCGCCCCCCGCCGCTCGTCCGCCCCCGGTCCCCGATCGAGCCAGCCAGCCCGGATCATCGGCTGCGCGACCCGCGTCGTATGCCGAAGACTACCGGGGATGTTCCCCAGGATCGGCGACGGATCGGTATCCCGCGCGAACGGCCGGACATCGACGACCGTCCCGTTCTCGACGACCGCATCGAATGCGCCCCAATGCGAGGTGTGTGGTCGCAGGTCAACTGCCATATCTGCCGATTCTCCGTCTTGGCCGCGGATCGTGTTGCTGCCCGAAATCCTGACGGCCATTATCGCCGTTCGATCGCTACCGGCCCAACCCCTTGAGCATCGGCACCAGCTTGTATTTCCGCGCGTGCCGCTCCATCAGCGCACCGACGTACTCCTGCCACTCGTCTCGCCGGTTCGCCGCGAGATAGGCGTCGCGTGCGTGACCGAGCCAGCGCACCGCGTGGTGGTAGGACTGCGCCTGACCCCGATCCATGAGCGGTTCCGCCTGGGCCTTCGAGGCACGAATCGCCCAATCCGCACGCGTCGCGATCGCGGCGACGACGACCGGCTCGATCGCGTGGTAGTCGTTGGAGTCGTCGACGACGGCGATCGCGTCGTCGATCAGTCCCTCGTGAAGAAAGATCTCGACCGGACCGAGCCGAGAGAACGGCCTGGCCCGGCGCAGGCGTTCGAGGATTCGCTCCCGCCTTTCCGGCCATTCGTCTCCCGACAACTCCTGGACCCTGAGGTATGAGGTCAGCGAGCGTTCCTCGTCGAAAGCAGTCTCGGCCGCTGCCAGCGCCAGATCGCGTCTGCCGAGTCCCGCCGCGAGTTCGCGCAGCCAGAGCGCCAGCGGTCCTTTCGGTCCCGCCAGCGCCAACCCGTGCTCGCCGACCGCAATCGCCAGTTCGAGTTCCTGGCGGTCTCGCAACTGCTGCGCGAGGGTCAGCGCTTGCCCCGCGTCGGCAAAGTGCGTCAGCCCATAGTCCGCGGCCTCCTGGCATCGCTCTAACCGCACCAGTGCCGCCGCAACGTACGAACCGAGTCCGGCGGCACGCGCAAGGAGAAGATACTCGTCACGCCTCCCCTGCCGCTCCAGCACGTTGAGCCGCGCGATCGTCAATCCCCCGTTCACCTCTTCGCCCCAGCCGTGCCAGACCCCTTCCTCGGCAGACTCCCCATGCAGAACGGCTTCGAGGTCGTCGTCATCCCAGCCGATCTCGGCCGCGTCCATCGCCGTGGCGAACGCGTCGTCGATCCCGTAGTCCGCCACCTCGTCGGCCCACCCCCCGAGTCGGTCAACCCAGACCGCCCGCTCGTCCGCCGAGAGGTCGGCCGCCAACAGCGCCTCGGTCCATGCCTCGCCGATCTCCGCAAAGAATTCGCCGGCCATGCCGTCCGAATCGTCGAGCGTCGTCCACTCCTGCACGTACTCGTCGGTGATCGCTTCCAACATCGTGAGCGCGGTCGCCCCATCCCCCGCGCGAATGAACGCCCATGCCTGCTCCAGGATTCCGCGGACCTCTCCGACGACACTCCCGACGTGCCAGTACGCCTCGGACGACCGCATCCGATCGAGACCGTGGAGGGCGCCGCGCACCTGCCGTCGCAACGCCTTCGCATCGACCGGTATCGGCCGGGTAGGCTTCGGCTCCTCCGCTCGCGCCGGAACCCGCGGATCGGATTGCGCCCGCCCGATTTCCCCTTCGATCAGGCGAGCGATGGTGGCATCTCGCCCGGCGAGCGACACCAGAACCGCTCGCAGTTGGTCGAGGTCCAGGCGGTCGATCGTCGCCGCGATCGGTTCCCGCTCCTCGACGACGTCCGGCTCGTGGAGGCAGACGAGCAAAGTCGCGACGACGTGCTTGCACCAACCCCACTCGACGGGGCAGGTGCATTCGGTCCCGGTGATCCCGGCGGCGTCGAAGGAGACCGTGACCTGGTACGGTTCCGGTGCGCTTCCCAGCACCTCGGCCACCACGGCGTTTCCTTGCCGTACCACTTCGAGCACCGCCCCGGCCCGCTCGTACTCTTGTCCGCGTCGATACGATTCGCCGGTCGCACGCTCACGAATCACCGCCTCGGAGATCGGGAGAGGCGCCATTCACGTTCCCTCCTCGATTGGCTCGATTCCCTCCGATCGTAACCATTCGATCGCCCGCTCGCGCTCGCGGTCGTCCTTGAACCGATGCCAGCGATCGCGCTCCGCCGTGTGGTC
>DATBFX010000119.1:0-3122 GCA_036558305.1 Thermomicrobiales bacterium
CCTCGCCCTTCCGAGGGCGAGGGGACGGGGGTGAGGGCCGCATCACCTCCCCAGGAACCGCGCCAGCACGTTGTTCGTGATCCGCGATACGTTCGCATCGACCAGGAGACTCGCCGGGTAGGTGATCGAACCGACGGAGAAGACGGCGCCGCCGTTGTCCAACTCGTAGCAGACCATCTCGGCGCCGCCGTCGTCCGGGTTCAGGCCCTTCGCCAGGAGGACCGTTCCCGGTGGGGAGGACGGACTCATCTTGTCCGTCTCGTGACCGGAGGCGCCGCCGGGGCAGCGTTCGTGCTGGTTGTTCTCGCCGAACGTATCGCCATTTTTTAGACCGGTACCGGCGAAGACCCAGTGATCGGCGTCGACCACCCGGTAGGGGGCGGAGGTCATGATTCCGGTCTCCGTCATGACGACCCCGAGGAGGTTGGCTTCGCTCTCGTAGGTGCGGTCGAACCGGCTCTCGATTGAGCGACCGGTGACCGGATCGACGTAGCGGAAATGCCCGCCGGGTGTCGGGTTCTCGGTGCGGAAGTGGAGTCGCGTCTCGTCCAGAAACTCCACCTCGCAGTTGAGCCCGTTGCCGCCGAGGTAGAGAAAGCGGCCGCCGCGCTGGTGCACCCAGTCCTTGACCCGCTGGTACATCTGGCGCGACCAGTATTCCGGATGGACGCTGATCACCAGCACCTCGTAGGCGTCGAGATCGAGCGTCCCGTCGTGGAGCTGCGATTCGCTGTAGAGGTCGTAGCCGAACCCCTCCCGCTCCAGCCAACCGAGCAGTCGCCACTCGGCCGGCGCCAAGTGGCACGGTTGGCGACCGGCGATCGGATCGGTGACCCGGGTCTCTTCGGGGACGTGGTTGAACGGTTCCGGTCGCTCGAACGAGAGGGGCGGATAGGCGTCGTCGGGGGCATGCCACTCGGAAAACGACCCGATCTGCGAGTAGCGGATCATGTCGAGCCGGGCGTTGACGGTCGGTGTTGGCGGCAGACCGGTCGAATTGATGTAGTTGCTGCGCCCGCCGAAGTTGTTGTAGGCGTTCCAGGTGTTGGTCGAGCCGACGACCGCGATCGCGGCCGTGGGTGCCGCCGGCGCCACGATCCACGGGAAGGAGAAGAACCGCCCCGACTCGGTTTTCGCGTGCAGGTAGTAGAGGCCCGACCGCTCCGGTCCCGTCACGAGCTGCGTCAGGTGCGGGCTACCGTACCCTTGCTTGTTCCAGGCGACGCCCGTCTGGCTGTAGTCGCCGTCAGGCGTGATCTGCATCACCGCCCGCGGACCGTGCTCGTCGAACCACCCGAGCATCTTGACATATTCTTTGTTGAGCCCGTACCGCCAGAGTGTCAGTTGGTACGCTTCCACGGCGTGCACCCGGAACTCCGACCGCTCGCCGCTGCGGACCCACTTGGGCCAGACATAGCCGAGCAACCCGTCCGCCAGCAACCTGAACTGGTGCGGGGTGGCTGGGTCGACGCACATCTCGACCGTCTTCGACCCAAAGCCATCCTTGACCAGCGTCACCCGGTAGGTGCCTGGTTCGAGATCGGCGTAGACGGCCCCGCGAGGGGTCGAACGGACGACGGCGACGCTCTCGTCTTCGCGCTCGAATTCGAGAAGGACATCGGCAACGGCGACGTATCGTTCGTCGCTGACGTATCCGACGAGCACGTTGTGGTTACCTCCCTCTATGGCCCCCTAACCCCCCAGCCCCCTTTCCCCCAAGCGTGGGAGAAAGGGGGAGCACGCCACGACGATGTGCGCGGCTCCCCTCCCCCACGCTCGGCTCAAAGGGGTAGGTATCTAGTGGGAAGTGGGAAATCGGCGGCGATGAGGAACACGTGCCGGGACGACATCTGGCAGGATGGGGGTGCTGACCCGCCCTCTCCGTCGGAGGCGTCCCGTGCACGTGCCCCGCGAAGTTTGCCAAGTCGAGGAGACGATCACCACCTTTCTGCCCGACCTGCGTCCGGCCCAGCGCCTCGGCTTGGCGCTCTGGGTCTATGGCACGGTCGTCGCCGGCAGCGCCTGCCAGGTCGCCGTCGTCGCCGCCTTGCTCCCGTTGGGGGCGGCCGAACAGGCCCTGCGCCAACGGCTGCGCGAGTGGCTGTATGCCGGGGCGGACAAGGCCGCCCCCTGCAAGGTCGAGCTCGACGTGGCGGCCTGCTTCGCGCCGCTCTTGCGCTGGGCGCTGGCCTGGTGGCGGGGCAAGGCCGTGCCGCTGGCGATCGACGCCACCGCCTTGGGCGACAAGGTGGTGGTGCTGACGGTGAGCGTCTTGTACCGGGGGTGTGCGATCCCGGTGGCCTGGCACGTGTTGCCGGCCAACCGCGCCGGCGCGTGGGTCCCCCCGATCCTCGCCTTGCTCGATCGGCTCGCCCCGGCGGTGCCGACGGGGATGACGGTGATCGTTCAAACGGACCGCGGGTTGTGGAGCAACCGGTTGTGGGACGGCATCCGGGCGTTGGGCTGGCACCCGCTGATGCGGCTGCAACTGGCCGCCACCTTCGCCCCGGTCGGCCGGCAGCGGGTTCCGGTGCGGACCCTGGTGCCGGGGACCGGGCACGCCTGGGTCGGGGCCGGCACCGCCTTCAAGGACCGCGCCACGCGGCGCGACGGGACCCTGCTCGTCGTCTGGGACACCGGTCAGCAGGACCCGTGGGTGCTCGTGACGACGCTGCCCCCGGTCGAGGTCGGGGTGCTCTGGTACGGGCTGCGGATGTGGATCGAGTTCGGCTTCCGGGCGCTCAAAGGGCTCGGCTGGCGCTGGGAGCGCACCCGGCGCACCGACCCCGAGCGGGTGGCGCGGCACTGGTTGGTCCTCGCGGTGGCCACCCTCTGGGTGCTGGCCTACGGGACGCGCGCCGAGGACGCCGCGTTGGCCGGCGTCGCCCCGGCCAACCTGCGCACCGCGCCGACCCCGCCGCCCGCCGACCACGTCCGCACGATCAGCGTCTTCGCCCGCGGCGTCGGCCAGTTGCGCTGGCAGTTGGTGCGGATGCGGCGGCTCTGGGCCCGGGTCTGGCTGGTTCCCCAAGCCTGGCCGAGTCCCGGCCCGGACCTCCGCGTGACCCGCATCTTGACGCCCCTGGAAATCACTCATGCCTGATACCTACCCCTTTGAGCCC
>DATBFX010000120.1:0-1528 GCA_036558305.1 Thermomicrobiales bacterium
GCTCGGCCCTAGCTGCACTCCACGGGGATCTGCGGCGTGCTCTTGCCGCCCATCGTGACCACGAGCCAGCCGCTCCCGCCGGTCGCGCCACAGGTGTAGGTACCGGTCGCGAGCCAGGTCCCGAGGACCACGTCGTTCGCTGCGGTACCGATGACCGAGGAAACCGCTCCGCCGTTGCTGACCGTTCCGGCGAGCGCGTCCGCGCCCTTGCCCGTGATCGTGAACACGCACCCGAGCAGCGGCAGGCAGGTGAGCCCCTGCGCCGTCGTGACCTCGAGGAGATTGGGGTCGGTGACGGTCCCACCTCCACCTCCCCCTCCGCCGTTCCCGCCGCCAGCCGGCGGCGGCGCGGTCCGGAGCGTCTCGCAATTGCGGGTCACGGGCAGGTCCGCCGGGATGTCGACGACGCAGACGTTCCTACCCGCGCCACCATTGATCAGCAGGTCCCGGCGGCCGTCCGCTGCCTTGATCCCATCGTTCCCCGGTCCGGCGATCAGCCGGTCCCGGCCCGGCCCGCCGTTGAGCAGGTCACGACCCCGGCCGCCGCTGAGGCGATCGCGACCGCCGCGTCCCTTGATCAGATCGCCGCCGCCCTTGCCGATCAGCCGGTCGGGCCCCTTGGTTCCGACGAGCAGGTTCCCCTGCTTGGTCCCCACCAGCCGGGTGCCCTGCGCCGCCGCAGCGGTCGCCAGAGCCACCCCACAGATCATCGCGATGACCAGTCCTCGGCCGCGCATCCAGACCTCCTGTCTCGCCTCCACGCGGGCCGCGCGCTCTTGCCAGCTTTCCCTTTCCGGCGATTTGCATTATGCGAAACCGCAACCGCGATTGCCAGCGAATGTTTTAAGCGGCGACAAAACGATCCCAGGGAGGGATTCGGATGCGAAGGACAACCATCACCGTGATCGTGGTGGCCTTCGCGACAGTGGCAGCGGTAGGGGCCAATGTCGCCATGGCGGGGACGATCATGGGCACAGACAACGACGACCAGCTGTTCGGCACCCATACCGGCGATCAGATTCAGGCGCTGGCGGGGAACGACGCGGTCTTCGCTCTGCACGGCAACGACCTCGTTGCGGCAGGCGATGGCAACGACACCGTGTTCGGGAATCAGGGCGCCGACGGGATTGACGCCGGTCCGGGCAACGACACGGTCGATGCCGGCCGTGGTCCGGACACGGTTCTGGGCCAGGACGGCAACGACGTGATCATGGGCCGGAAGGGCAACGACCTCCTCCGAGGTCGGAGCGGCGATGACATCGTCCGCGGGGGACGTGGGAACGACCACGTCTTCGCCGGAATCGGCGTCGATACGACATTCGGCGGGCCAGGTCACGACGTCATGTACGCGCTGGCCGCGGCTGACGCCGCCCTACCCGGCGGCGACACGCTGTTCGGCGGACGCGGTCACGACGTGATCCACGTCAACGACGGCGAGGCCGACACGGTCGATTGCGGGCGTGATCGCGACCTCGCGATCGTCGACCTCGGGGACCTCGATCACGTCTCGAACTGCGAGGTCGTGATC
>DATBFX010000121.1:0-6235 GCA_036558305.1 Thermomicrobiales bacterium
AAGGACGACGGCAGCGGCGTCATGCAACCCGACTACACCAAGATGGTCGGCAACGGCATGATGGACTACTGCCTCTTCAACGGCTACGCCAACCAGTACGTCGAGAACCCGATCGCCGTCGAGGTCAAGGCGCCGATTCGCGTCTTCGTCGTCAACGCCGGTCCCGACATCTGGTCGAGTTTCCACGTCGTCGGCACCATCTTCGACGCCGTCTACGTCAACGGCAACCCCGCCAACAAACTGGTCGGTCTGCAATCGGTCAGCATCGGCCCCGGCGACGGCGCGGTCGTCGAATTCACCCTCGACGAACCGGGCAGCTACCCGTTCGTCAACCACGCCTTCGGCCACGCCAGCCACGGCGCGGTCGGTATCTTCCAGGCGTCGTAGGATTACTCGCTCGCGGGAAGGGACGGCACGCCGCGACCCATGACGGCTCGCGGCGTGCCGGGAGGCGGAGGCCAGTGCATGAAGCCGTTCGGAATCGTCCTCATCGCCCTGATCGTGAGCGCAGTTCTCGTCGTTTCCCACGCGGCGTTGCGTCGGGAAGCGGGTTCAGAGACGGCCGCGGTCGAGGTGCCGTCCCACGCTCGCGAATTGGGTATGTCTGGTATGGATCACGGGAGCGGCACGGTCGTCGTGCCGTCCTCGCCCACCGACGGCGTCCTGACGATCGTCATCCCGCCCGGTACCGACGCCGCGATGAAGCGGAGCGGCGACGCCGGGTACCACATGCCGTCGGTGATGCGCCTGCACGTCGGCGACACGATCGTGATTCGCAACGACGACACCGCACCGCACATGATCCTCTACACCTTCCTCTTGCCCGGTCAAACCGACCGCCGCACCTTCACCGCCGCCGGTAGCGAGGCCTATTCCAGTGGCTGTGCCGCCAACGCCGCCCAATTCCCCGACTTCACCACGATTTTCGTGGTCGATCGCTAGCGGTGGATCGACTCAGTGCGGCGATGCTGCGGGCGTCGTTCGTCTGGCTCCTGGCCGGTGCCGTCGTCGGCGCGGCGATGATGGTCGACGACGTCTTGCCGGGGAGTTGGCGCGCCTGGATGGCCCCGACCCACGGGCACATGCTTTTCGTCGGCTGGTTCGTCCAGTTCGCGCTCGGAGTTGCCTATTGGTTGCTGCCGCGGCGCCGTTCACCCGCCCGGCCGCTCGGCTACGACGAGCGCCTCGCCCTGATTGCGGTCGCGCTGCTCAACGCCGGGTTGCTTCTGCGCGTCGCGGTCGAACCGGCGCACCGATCGGGGCACGACGGCGATCGGATCACCGCCCTGCTCGGTTGCTCGGGCGCACTACAGGTCCTCGCCTTCGCGATCTTCGTCGTTCAGTTGTGGCCGAGGGTGGCACCGCGCACCGCGCGCAAGAGTGCACGCTGACCATTCGGAGAATGAGGAGCAGATGACATCGGCAAACCGAAAGCTCGATTGGCCCAATCCCGTCATCGCCGGTTTGGATGAACAAACCCTCGCCGCAACGACGGTCCGCGACCTCGTTGCCGCCTACCCGGCGACGATGGAGATTTTGGCACCGCTCGGCATCGATCTCTGCTGCGGCGGCGCCCACCGGCTGGGCGAGGCGCTCGACCTGCACGGCATCGCCCGCGGGGAGGTGCTCCCCGCGCTCGCTCGTCTCCTGGCGATTGCCGATAACGGAGGCAAGTAACCGGATGGGACGCGCCCTCGTGCCGGCGACGATGGTCGGGGCGATGATCGCCTTCGCCACCGCCGCGCTGACCGTCGGCGGTGTCCCCAGCCACCCGGCGTGGTGGCGGGCTGCCGTCTCGCTGGCGGTTCTCGGCGGGATCGTGCCGATGATCGCCGCGGTCAACATCCGCATCGTACCGGTCTTCTCCCGACGAAGCTGGCCCGGCGAGGGGTGGCTTCGCGCGCAGGTCGGTCTGGCGATCGGGGGCGCCTGGACCGTCTATGCCGGCCGGCTCACCGCCGAGCGTTGGCTCGTCGTTGCCGGCAGCGCGATCGCCCTGGCGGCGGGTCTGGTGTTCGCCGCCAACGTCGTCCGCCTCTTCCGGCAACCGGCCGCGCTGCCCGCGTCCCCCCTGCCGTTTCCGGAACAGGCCGCCGTCGACCGCCTGGCGACACGCTTCACCCGCCTCTCCGGTCTCTACCTCCTCGTCGGGTTGACGATCGGGCTGGCGATCGAGCTTTGGCCGCCTCGGACGGGACGGTGGGACCTCGTTTGGGCGCACGCGATGCTGGTCGGCTTTTTCCTCTCGATGGCTTCCGGCGTCGGCTACCACGTCTTCTCGCGGTGGACCGGGCGACCGTGGCCCGCCGTCGCCCCGATCCGGCTGCACCTCGCCGTCGTCACCCTCGGGCTGCCGTTGATGCTGCTTGCCCTGGCCACCGACCAGCGCGACCTCTTCCTGGTGGCCGGCCCGCTTCAGGCCGCGGCGCTGGCGCTCTTCGTGGTCACGAGCGCGCCGATGGTGATCGCGCTGCCGGACCCGACCCGACCCGCCCTCGCCGCTGCCGCGCTCTTCTTGCTGGCCGGGATCGGACTTGGCACCTCCTTCGCCATCGATCCGGCGCTCGGGGCGCGCTTGCGGATGGTCCACGCCGAACTCAACCTCTTTGGCTGGACCGGTCTCCTCATCGCCGGCGTTGGCTACTACCTGATACCGCGTTTCCTCGGTCGCCCACTTCGCTGGCCCCGTCTCGCCGCGGTCCAAATGGGAACCCTCGCCGGCGGAACATTGCTCGGCGCGCTCATGCTCGCTCGTCGTGCCTACGGCGAAGAACCGCTGGTCCCGATTGCCTGGGCGCAGGCGCCGATCGCGTTCGGGTTTCTCCTGTTCGCCCTGCTGATCGTCGCGACCGCCCGCGGCAAGTCCGGCGCCCGCGCGGCCGTCACCTCACCCCCACGCCGCAGCGTCGCCGCTCACCCCACTGCCCACGTCCCCATCAACCGCTGACTCCGTACCGCCCACCAAACCGGCGGCGCCGGGCAGCCCGCCCGGCGCCGCTACAATTATTCGAAGCTCGAAGCTCGAAGCTCGAAGCTCGAAGCTCGAAACTCTGAACTCGCTCCTATCCGTTCGCGACCGGCGTCCCCGGCGCCTCGCCTTGTTGGGTCAGGAAGACCGTCACGGTCGTCGAGCCGTCGCCGTTGTCGTGCAGCCAGGCGACGCCGCTGTAGCCGCTGCCGTTGAGCTCGCCCAGGCCGATGGCCAGGTCGCTGCCCATCACCGCCCCGCCGACGTTGCCGCAGGCGATGTAGTTGCCGATGTTGTCCGCACTCTCGTGGACGTTGATCGCGTAGGGTTTGCTCGTCAACTCGGCCAGCGTGGTCTGGACCGTCGTCACACTCACCTCGACCGGGATGGCGTCGGTGGCGCCCATCGGCATGCTCGCCTCGGGCGTGCCGCTGGCGTTCATCATCGGCCCGCCGACGTTGCTCAGGGGATAGACGACGTCGCCCAGTCCGGCGCCGCACGTCCCGTTGTGGATGTGCGCCGGGTGCGACGCGTCCGCCGCCTGCGCGCTCACCCCGCGACTGCCAAAACCGACCATTGCTCCAAATGCGAGTGCCAGCACCGCCAACAGCGCGGCTACCGAAACCGACCAACGAGTCTTCACGCGTCTCTCCCTCCTGTTTTCCGACCACCCGCCCGACCCGCGTCGGGCGATCCCCCTCCTGCCGCACGTTTCGCGCCAAGCCGATCGGAAACCGCCAACAGACGCGTCCCGGCCCCGGAGATTGCTCCGGGGCCGCGACCGTGCGCGTTCGTCGTGGTCGGCTACTGACGACTAACGACTGACGACTAACGACTCGTGCTTCCCTACTTCACCACCACCGTGCCGTGCATGTTCGGATGGTACTCGCAGTGGTACTCGTAGGTGCCCGGTGTGTCGAAGGTGAAGCTGAAGGAGGCACCGGGGTCGATCTTGTTGGATTGGAAGCCGGTGCCGTTCTGGGTCGCCGTGTGCGGCGCCTGATCGTCGTTCGTCCAGGTCACGGTCGTGCCGGCGGCGACCTCGATGCTCGGCGGATCGAAGGCGAAGTTCTTGATCTCGACGGCCGCCGTGGTCGAGCCGCTCGTGGTCGCGGCCGCGGGGCTGGCCTCGGCGCCGGCGCCCTCCGCACCCGACTCCGTCAGGAACACGCTGACCGTGGTCGAGCCGTCGCCGTTGTCGTGCAGCCAGGCGACGCCGCTGTAGCCGCTGCCGTTCAGTTCGCCCAACCCGATCGCCAGGTCGCTGCCCATCATCTCGCCGCCGACGTTGCCGCAGGCGATGTAGTTGCCGATGTTGTCCGCACTCTCGTGGACGTTGATCGCGTAGGGATTGCTGGTGAGCTCAGCCAGGGTCGTCTGGACGGTCGTCACACTGACGTCGACCGGGATCGCATCCGTGGCGCCCATCGGCATGCTCGCCTCGGGCGTGCCGCTGGCGTTCATCATCGGTGCACCGACATTGTTGAGCGGATAGACGACGTCACCCAGTCCGGCGCCGCACGTTCCAGAGTGGATGTGGGCCGGGTGCTCCTCGCCCTCGTGGGCGCTGGTGCCCCGCGCACCGTAGCCGGCGACCAAACCGGTCACGACGACGAACGCCGCGACGAGTGCCGCCAGCGGCATCAACCGACGGTGTGTTCGAGACATCCTCCCAAACCTCCTGTGCGTGTCGTCCCGCCGCCGGACCCATCGCCCGGCGGACACCACAACCGGTGGTCTCGCCACCCTTCGCCTTTTCCTACGAAACAGCCTGCTTGACGGATGAATCCTGTGGCGATGTAGGCGACGCGACCACCCACGGACTCGAGCAACCGAATCCGCGATCGTTATTGTCGCAAGATTTCGCCGTTCGTCTATCGGCAAGCCTGCCTAGCGGGTTGCCTAATCGCCACGGAGGGTCGGGGTGTTGCCTGCAACCGCCGACCGCGTTTGACACCCCCCCTCCCCTCTGCTAGTCTCCCAAGCCCAGCGCATTGGAGTTGCCCTGCCGCCTCCGGTTCGATGTCCGCCCGGCACACGGCACCGGCGACACCGGTTTTCGAAGATCGTCAACGGCGACCGATCAGCACCGAAAGGAAGGAGTCGAGGATGACCGAACGAGTCGACAACGATCGTGATCTCCGCTACCTCCTCAGCCGCCGCGGTTTCGTGGGCGGCACGGCCGGTGCCGCCGCCTTGCTCGCCCTCGGCGGCCCGCGGGCCATTCGCCTCGCCGGCGCGCAAGACGAAAAGACGATCATCATCGCCACCCTCGGCGAAGCGCAGACCATCAATCCCTTCACGGTTCAGGAATCCGAGGGCGACTGGCGCTGCTCGACGCTTTTCGACCGCTTTGTACGCCTCGACCAATCGACCCTGGCACCCGTTCCCGGTCTGGCCGCCTCCTGGACGATCGACGGTCTCACGTTCACCTTCAGTTTGCAGCCGAACGCCAAGTTCTCCGACGGCAGCGACGTCACGGCCGACGACGTCGCCTTCACCATCAAGGGCCACCTCGCCAAGGCCACCGGTTCGAGCCGCCAGGCCAAATACACCTTCATCGACGGAGCACAAGCCTACGCCGACGGTACCGCGCAGGACGTAACCGGGATCAAGGTCGTCGACCCAAAGACCCTGCAGATCACCTTGGCGAAGGCCGATGCTTCTTTGCTGCTCAACTTGCGCTACATCTACGTGGTGCCCAAAGCCAAACTCGACGGCAAGAGCCTAACCGACGATCAATTCTTCCAGAATCCGATCGGCGCCGGCGCGTTCGCATTCAAGAGCTGGAGCACTGGCGGCGATTTCGTCGTGACCAAGAATCCGAATTTTTGGGAATCCGGCAGACCGCTTCTCGACAGCTACACCCACCGCGTCATCGCCGACTCGCAGAGCATCGTCCTGGCGCTGGAATCGGGTGACGTCGACGGCTCGATCTATCCCGTGCCGACAGCGGCCGAGGACCTGAAGAAGAACGGCGACCTCGAAGTGCTGACGGTGCCGTTCAACTCGCCAAACGGTTGGATGTTCAACCTCAAGAACGAGTGGCTGGCGAAGAAGGAAGTCCGCAAGGCGATCGCGATGGCGCTCAACACCGAGCAGTTCGCCGCCGATTCGCTGCTCGGTCTCGGCAAGGCCGGTCTCGGTCCGATTGCGCCGGGGCACTGGGCGTACGACCCGGACCTGCAGCCGATCCCCTACGACGTGGAGGGAGCCAAGCAACTCATCCAGCAGGCAGGTATGCCCCAGGGTTCCAAGATCCGCTTC
>DATBFX010000122.1:0-10452 GCA_036558305.1 Thermomicrobiales bacterium
CGACGTCGCGACCGTCTTGCCGTCCCACGAGATCGTGATCGAGTGGTTTTTCGTGAATCTGCGGAAGAAGACGGTGACCGTCGCGCCGACGGGACCCGAGGCGGGGGACAGTGAGACCTTCTTGGCGGTGGAGGCTGATGCAGAGTGCGTGTCGGTACCGACATTGGCAAGCGTGCTGACGACGAGCATGATCGTCACGGCTACGGCGTAGCGGCGCGAGCAACGTGGCATCGGCGGGGCGCTCCTTCCGTGGTACGGAGGCGGTTGACCGGCAATGTCGATCGGTGCATTCGGTGTAACGCGTGGGAATGAAACCTTTTGCAAATCTAACAGGAACGAGAGGAGGCTGTCAACTGGGTCAAAACGCCGGTGCTGATGAATCGTGCGTCGGTCCGAGTTGCATATTCGAATTCGTCTCGTGGCGCTCCGGGAACGCGTGGAGTATTGTCATGATTGTCGCCTTGCGCTGTCCGCCGTCGCGACCTCAGCCAAGGCAAATCATCGGATGTTTGATGCCGAGCAACGGAGACGCTGCCATGCCAACGGACCGTGATGCCGAACGCGCCCTCCTTGGCACTCGCCTCGAACATCGACCCGATCAGGTACGGATGCTGCAGGCGCGCCTCAGCGCAGCGGACGAGACGCTGCCGGAGGAGGTTCGCGCTCTGCACCCGATTCGCTCGCTTGGTCAGATCGAGCTGGAGTATAGAGGTCGTTGGTTAGCGCTCTGGCCAACGGCGGTCACGGCAGGTCTGGCCATTGCGGCCGGCCGCGTCTTGGCCGAGGGCGACGAACGGGCAGATATCTCCGACCGGATAGCAGCAATCAAGCGCGAGCATCCTCAGCTACGCTCGCTCTTTGCCTACCGCGCAGGTTCGTCCGCGACAGGTCGAGCCGCTCGACATGGCTGAGGGCGGGCCCTATCTCGTCGACGCCATGTTCCATGACGACGGTCACCTCATGACCGTCCTTGTCTGGCTGGACGGCGACGCACCTTGCCGTCTCGTGGTCGACACAACCGCCGATCGGACGCAGATTCGCCGTGCGATCCTGTTGCAAGCGGATCTGCGTCCATTCGTCGTGCCGATCGGCCACGCTGCTGCTCCTCAATATCGGCCGGAGGGTGCTGCACTCGGCCAGTTCTGGTTGCGGTTTCCTCTGCTGCTCGGTATGGATGGCTTGCCGGGGAACCTGCCCGACGATCCCGCCATCGATGGAGTACTGGGCATGGATTGGTTGACGCCCCACTTCGAACGTATCTGTCTCGACTTCGAGACGCCGGCCTTGCCGCTCTGGCCGAGGGGCGGGACGGTGTCTAACCGATGAAGCCGTCGTATATCGACCCGTTGAGTATCGCACGAAAAAAGGGCGAATTCGCCGAACTGACTGGCGGTGTCGTCCGTACCTTCCCGATGAGTGCCCGAAACGCGCCCTTTAGTCGCCCATCGACGACCGCCGACATCACCTCTGCCACTCCTTACGCTGCACGAACCCGGTGTCCGATACCGTCGGATCACGGTACGTGTTACGATCGGAATGCATTATGCCGAACCTGTCAATGAGTCTTGGTGCGGCAGCAAGAATCGCGGGAGCGATGCCCGTCGACCCGCGCCGAAGGTGACGTCGGGCCGCCCGGATCGCATTGTGGGTAGCAGGCGTGCCGTGACCGTCGGAGGACCCGTCCGTCAGAACCAGCCGGTATCGCCCGTCCCGGTCGCGGATCGAGAGCGCTTCGGCGTGTCGCTACCCGCCCCGCTAACCTCCTTTGTCGGCCGCGAGCGCGAGGTCGCGCAGGTCGTCGCCCTGCTGCGCAGTCCCGGCGTGCGCTTGGTCACGCTGACCGGGCCGGGCGGGGTGGGCAAGACGCGGTTGGCTTTGCGCGTGGCCGAGTTGGTCGGGGCGGAATTCACCGACGGCATCGCCTTCGTCGACCTGACACCGGTCGCCGAGCCGGTCCTCGTCGCGCCGACGGTGGCGAACTCTCTCGGCGTGCGGGAGTCGGGCGACCGGTCGCTCGCCGAGCGCCTGGTCGACACCCTGCGGGACCGCTCTCTGCTGCTGGTGCTCGACAACTTCGAGCAGGTCGTCGCGACCGCCCCGCTCGTCACCCGCCTCTTGACGGCCTGCCCGCTCCTGAAGGTCGTCGTCACGAGCCGGGTCCTCCTGCACGTCTCGGGCGAGCACGACTACCCGGTGCCGCCGCTCTCGCTGAGTCGAGGTGCCCAGAGGGCGCCCGAAGAGGCGAGGAGTCGAGAGGGACGAGAACCACTCGTTGACTCGGAGGCGGTCCAACTCTTCGTCGAGCGCGCCCGCGCCGCCGATCCTACCTTCGGCCTCACGCCCGAGAACGCCCGGGCGATCGGGGAGGTGTGCGAGCGGCTGGACGGGCTGCCCCTCGCGATCGAGCTGGCGGCGGCCAAGACGCGGCTGCTGGCGCCGCCCGCCCTGCTCAGCCGTCTCGACCGGCGGCTGACCGTGCTGACCGGCGGCGCCCGCGACCAACCGGCGCGGCGGCGGACGATGCGGGACGCGATCGCCTGGAGCCACGACCTCCTCTCGCCCGAGGAACAGATCCTCTTCCGGCGGCTGGCCGTCTTCGCCGGAGGGTTCACTCTGGAGGCCGCCGAGGCGGTCGCCGGGGCGGGCGGGATCCCCGCCGAGGACGTCTTCGCTGGCGTAGAAGCCCTGGTCGATCAGAGCCTGGTCCAACGCCGCGGTGCCGTCGCGGGCGAGCAGCGTTTCGGGATGCTGGAGACCGTGCGCGAGTTCGGCCTGGAACGGTTGGCCGAGCACGGCGAGCAAGACGAAGCGCGCCGGGGGCTCGCCGCATACTTCTTGTCGCTTGCCGACCGGATCGAACGGGAACTCCTCCATGGTGCAACGCGGTGGGCGACCGTCGCCCGCCTTGAGCCCGATCACGCCAACCTGCGCGCGGTGCTCGGCTGGCTCGCGCAACAAGAGGACCAGACGGCGGTCCTGCAGCTCGCCGGGGCGCTCGGGGTCTATTGGTACGCCACGGGTCGGTGGACCGAAGGCCGCGGCTGGGTGGACCGGGCGCTGGCGGCAGGCAGCACGGTGCCGGACGCCGTGCGAGCCTTGGGACTGCTCGTGGCCGGCTTCCTGGGCGGGTATCAAGGCGACCCACGCGCCGCCGGTTGGCTCGACGAGAGCCTGGCGCTGTTCCGCGCGGCGGGTGACGCGCTTCGGTCGGCGCAGGCGCAGTTCATCATCGGTCTCGTGGCGGAGGATCGGGGCGACTACGCCCTGGCGAGGGCAGCGCTGACCGAGGCGGTCGAGTCGCTTCGTGCTCTCCGGTATCGCGTGATGGTTCCCTGGTGCGTGTACCACCTCGGGGTCGTCGCCTACGGCGTGGGGGATCTTGTGGCGGCCCAAGCCCTGGGCGAGGAGGCTCGCGCGGGGGCGCGCGAGCACGGTCTCGCCGACGTGGCGAGGACCGCGGCACTCCACCTGGCCCACGTCGCCTGCGCCCGCGGTGACCTCGCCGCCGCCGCGGACTGGTTCGGGGACGGGTTGCGCCCACGCTCGATGTGGGAACGGGGCGTTGCCGGCGAGAGCGAATCGTGGGCGCGCACGGCGGCAGGGGTGGCGGCGCTGGCGGCGGCGTGCGGCGAGTACGCGCGGGCGGCCCGGTTGTTCGGGGCGGCGGAGGCGTTGCGCGAGGAGATCGGCTTCGCGTTGGCCCTGCCCGAGCGCGCGACCTACGAGCGGGCGATCGCCGACGCCCGCGCCGGCCTCGGCGCGTCGACCTTCGCCGCGGCCTGGAGCGAGGGCCGCTCGCTTCCCCTGTCGCGGGTCGGGGAGGAGGTCGAGGCGGTCCTGGAGACCGCGGCGTCGACCGTGGCAAACGCGGGTTCGGGCCGTCCGGAGCCCGCCCGCCACGGCCTGACGCTGCGCGAGCGGGAGGTGCTGCGCCTCCTGGTGGCGGGCAAGTCCAATCCGGAGATCGCCGAACTGCTCTTCATCAGCCCGACGACGGCCCGCACCCACGTCACCAGCATCCTCGCCAAACTCGGCGTCGCCACCCGGACCGAAGCCGCCGCCCGCGCCGTCCGCGAGGGCCTCGTCTGACCTCCCCTCCGACTCACCCGCGGGGGTCGTACGACCCCCGTAGGCTGTCTTCCAACGCGTCTACGAGCCCCATACCCGACGACTGTCGGATGCGTCCCCCGGACGGGAGGCGCAGGATGGGTCGTGCCGAGCGGATCGACGCCCGGTTCGATGCCACCGAGGAGGGCGACCGATGAACGCCAACGCGGCGATCTCGTACATGGCGGTCCAGGCGGAACGGGACGGGTTGGATCGCCGGGCGGCGCGGGCCTGGCTGGCGGTCGAAGCGGCCGGCGAGGAACGGCCCCACAGTCTCCACCGCGTTCCCCTGGCCGCACGGCGATGGCTCGGGAGCCTGGTGTCGCATGGGACCACCCGCGCATCACGGCCCAGCCTCGTTGCCCCGCCGGTCGACCACCTCTCCACCGGCGCATCGTAGTCACCGGCCGGCATCCCAAACGCGGCAACCGCCGCGATCGCCACACTGCCACCCGCGTACGTAGGCGCTCGTCCGTCATGCCTAGTCCGTGGTCGCTCGCGGAATCCGCCGGACGGCCGATGACGGCCCGACCAGCGGAGTCCAGATTGGCGACGGCGACTGGCCGTCGCCCCGCGGGCCGTAACTCAGTCGGCAGACTCGCGGCCGCTATCGGGCTCACCGCCGGTCACGGTCAGGAAACGTCCGATGCCGATACCCTGGATCCTGCGTCATCCGATTCTGCGACTGCTCCTGGCCCTGGTCTTCGTCTGGGCCTTCGCCTTCGGGCTGACCATGCCCTTCCTCACCCTGACCGCCCGCGACCGCGGCGTCTCGCTCGACGCCATCGGCCTGATCGCGGCCAGCTTCCTGCTGACCCAGATCGTCTTCCAGGTCCCGCTCGGCGCCCTCTCCGATCGGGTCGGCCGCGCCGGACCGCTCGCCACCGGGATCGCCCTCTTCTCGCTGGCGACCGTCGGGTTCACCCAGGCCGACTCGGCGGCGGCGTTCATGCTGCTGCGGGCGGCGCAGGGCGTCGCCTTCGCCCTCGGTCTGCCGGCCTACCGCGCCCTCGTCGCCGACGTCACCGCGCCGGACCAGCGAGGCCGCGCCTACGCCACCCTCGGCATGGCCTACAGCGGCGGGCTCCTGTTGGGACCGGCGATCGGCGGACTCCTCGTCCATTCTCTCGGTCGCGACGACCTTTTCCTGATGACGGCGGCGATGGAAGCGGCGCTGGCGGCCGGGGTGGTCGTCTTCCTGCGGGGGGCGGGTCGACCGGGGCAGCGGGGGACCAGAAGCGAGCGCGTGCCGCTCTCCGCCTTGCTCGTCCGGCCGCTGGTCGCGGCCTTCCTCCTGGGTTTCGCCGGGCACCTCCAGTACGGCTTCTTCGAAAGCATCTGGGCGCTCTACGTCGCCGACCGGGGCGGTGGCGACGTGGCGATCGGGCTGTCGTTCAGCACCTTCGCGATCGCCAACCTGGCGCTGGCGCCGCTGGGCGGACGGTTGGCCGACCGTGGCGACTACCCGCGCTGGCTGCTGGTCGGCTTCCTGGGCTTGGCCGCGGTGATGGTGGGCTACGGGTTCGCGTCGTGGGTGCCCGCCATCTTGCTGCTCGGGTTGTGCGAGGGCGCCGCCGCCGCGATCGCCTTCCCGACGCTCGACGCCTACCTGGCCTCACGAGCCGACCCGCGAATCCAGGGCCGCATCCAGGGGAGGTTCAGCTCCGCGATGATGGCCGGCGCCGCCAGCAGCGCCCTCGGCGGCTCCATCCTCTACACGCTGGCACCCGGACTACCGTTCGTCCTCGGCGGCACCACGCTGGCTGCGGTGACGATCGTCGCCGTCGGCCTGATTCGGGAGGTTGGGCGGACCGCTCAGTCCGGGACGGAGGAGGCGGCACCGGCACCGGTGCCGCACAGTGTCGCGGTGTGACCATAATGCGCGATGTCGCCCGGAGCTTCGCCGCGGTCCTCCTAATCGGCAGCCGATTCGAACGCGAGACGTTCCGCCTCCAGAATCTGGCGCTTCCGGTCGACACCCCAGCGATACCCACCCAGACTGCCGTCCGCTCCGACGACGCGGTGGCAGGGGATGGCGAGGGCGACGGGGTTGGCGCCGCAGGCGCGACCGACCGCCCGAACCGCTTCCGGTTGGCCGATCGCGGCGGCGATCTGGCCGTAGGTGCGGACCTCGCCGCGGGGGATTTGCCGCAATGCCTCCCAGACGCGGCGTTGGAACGCGGTGGCTTGAATGTCGACCGGAAGATCGACGTGGGGCGCCTCGCCGGTGGTCAATCGGACGACTTGCTGGAGATCCGTGTCGAGCGCCGCGTCGTCGCGGGTGACCTGGCCGCGGGGATATTCCGCGCAGAGACCGGAAGCGAGGTCGGCTGGGTCGTCGCCGAGACGGATGGCGCAGATGCCCCTGGCGGTGCGGGCGACGAGGAGCCAGCCGAGCGGCGTGGCGGCGACCGCGTAGGCGATTGCGACGCCCTCGCCGCCGCGGCGGTAGGTGGCCGGGGTCATGCCGAGTTCGGCGGCGGATGCTTCGTAGAGGCGGCTGCTCGAACCGTAGCCGGCGGCGTAGGTGGCGCGGGTGACGTCGACGCCCGCGATCAGTTCGCCCTTGAGCCGCTCGACGCGGCGGGCGGCGGCGTACTGGCGCGGGGAGATGCCGGTCTTCTCCTTGAAGACGCGCTGCAGGTGGTGCGGGCTGCAACCGACGTGCTCGCCGATCGCGGCGAGAGTCGCCGTCTCGTCGCCGTGCTCATCCAGGTACCGGCAGGCGAGCGCGACCAGTTCGAGGTGCAGATCGCGGCCGACTTCGCGCGGACGGCAGCGCAAGCAGGGGCGGTAGCCGGCGCGTTCGGCCTCGACCGCGCTGCCGAAGTAGGCGACGTGCTCGCGGCGCGGTTTGCGGGCCGGACAGACCGGGCGGCAGTAGATGCCGGTCGAGCGGATGCCGAAGAAGACGAGTCCGTCGAGGGCGGCGTCGCGCGCGAGGAGTGCGTTCCAGCAGCGGTCCTCGTCCGCCAGGAGTTCCCTCTGGTCGTGGGTGGTGACGTTGAGCATGGCTATACCTCCGCCGACCATCCTAATCGCGCGGGCGCGCGAGCGCCTATCCGGTTCTTGCCCGCGAATCTCGATGCGTCCGTTACGGGCCGGGGGTCGGGGAGGTCCTGGGATGGGAGCGTGCGATTTCCGCGTCGGGGGTGTCCGCCGTCACCGGGGACGGCTCGGGCTTCGACTCGGAGACGACGGTGGTGCGACGGGCGAGGGCAACGCCGAGCAGGACGAGCAGGGCCCCGGCGATTTTGAAGGCGGTCAGGGTCTCGCGGAGGAAGAGGGTCGAGAGCACACCGGTGACGATCGGGACCAGGAACTGGTACGGAACCGTGCGGCCGAACCCGCGCCGTTTGATCGCCCATCCCCAGAGGGTGTAGCCGATCAGCAGGGAGAAGGCGCCGGCGTAGAAGAGCGCCGCCCAGCCGGTGAACCCGACCGCTCCCCAATCCTGTCGCAGCAGGGCCGGCAGGGTGATGGGGGTGACGGCGACCAGAGCGATGAAGACCGACCAGGCGGTGACGGCCGGCGCCCCGTAGCGTTGGATTAGCGGACGGGTGGCGATCGTGTAGACCGCGAAGCCAGCGGCACCGGTCAGGTTCAGCAGGTCGCCCCAGGCGGGACGGCCTTCGGCGAGTTTCTCGCCGACGAAGAGGGCGACACCGGCGAAACCGCAGGCGACACCGGCCCATTGGACGGGCCGCACGCGCTCCAGGTGCAGGGCGGCGGCGAAGATCATCGTGAAGATCGGGCCGAACGAGATCATGATCGCGGCGGCGAAGGCAGTGGTTCGCGACAGACCGACGACGAAGAGGAGGTTGTAGGCAGCGTAGCCGGTCAACCCGGCGAGGAGGAACAGCCGGTAGTCCTCGCGTCGCACGCGGAGGTCGACGTGCCGCAGCCGCAACAACCCGAACAGCAGCACGGCCACGATGGCGAAGCGGCAAAAGACGTACGGCAGGGGGTCGATGCGGACGTTGAGGATCGCCTTGGTGAAGACGTTGTTGAAGGCCCAGATCACGGCGACGACGAGCATCGCGCCGTCGGCGAGGTCGAGCGAGGACCGGGACCGGGACACGCGGGCGATCCTTTCGGCGGGCAACACGGCGCGCCGAAACCGGCGCGTGGCATGAGGATACGCGCTTCTGCCCGGTCATGCAGGGAGGTCTATTCCGAAACGTCGGGGAGCAGATCGATTGAATCGCCGATCAGATCTTGAGGTGGACACCTTCGAGGGAGAGTAACCGCTCTTTGATCTCCAAACCGCCCGTGTAGCCGCCGATGGAATGATCCGAACGGACGACGCGATGGCAGGGAACGATGACCGGGATCGGATTCCTTCCGAGCGCGTTGCCGACGGCGCGGGTCGCGCTGGGGCGGCCGACCTGTTGGGCGATGTCGCGGTAGGTGCTGAGGTGACCGTAGGGGACCTGGGAGGTCGCGGTTAAGACGGTACGGGTAAAGGGAGAGACACCGGAAAAATCGAGCGGGACCTCGAAGCGGTCCCGCTGCCCTCCGAAATATTCGCGAAGCTGGCGGGCGACCCCGGCGATGGCGTTCCAATCGGCGACGGGGCGGAAACCGCGCTCCTTGAGGTGGTGCTGGAAAACAGACTCGTTCTCGTTAACGCCAAACCCGATCTCGCAGACACCGGCGTCGCTGGCGGCGATGTAAAGGGGACCGAGCGGACTATCGACGCGACCGTACCCGGCCCGGCGGTTGGTAGGGATCATGAACGGGGGAGGGGTCGGGAGATCGGCGGTGAGGGAACGATTGAGCGTATCCAGCATATCGTCGATGCGTTCGTACCGACCCAACATATTCCGGCAATAGGTGCAACTTTGGGTGTGATCGAGCAGCCAACCGGTGTCCCGTTGATTCAAGTCGCCGACGACGTAACCCGGCATGGCTTCGCACGCGATATCGCAGGGGTCGACGTTGGATCGTTTCGCGGCCCCCGCCAGATCGCTTGTGGGACTGGGATCGGGAGGGGGAGCGGCTGGGGCCTTGACGGCGCGGCGCCGGCGAAGGGGGGTGGAGCGGTTGATCGGGGTCGGACCGGTTAGTGTCGTCATGGCTACATCCATCCAACATCACTCAACAGCGGGTGAGCGGGACGGCGCGGAGGACCCTCGCGGGCCGCGCCCGCACCGTCACAGTCGATCGCCGAAGCACTCTCGCAGTTTGCGCAACGCCTCGTGGACGTTGGCGCGGGCGGCGGCCTCGCTGCACTTGAGATTGGCCGCGATTTCGTCGTACCCCGCCTCGTGGTACTTTCGCAAAATCAAGGCCACCCTCTGTTTCGCCGGCAGATTGTCCACGAACGCCTCCACTTCGTGAAGCAGGTCGCGGGCATCGAGGCTGGCCGCGTGGTCGGTCGCCTCCGCCGGGTGACTGAGCTCGACCGTCTCGTCGAGTGGCCCTTCGCGCCCGGCCTTGCGCCGATTGCTCAGAAAGGTGTTAGACGCGATTTTGTAGAGCCAGGCGCGGTGGTTGGCCGCGCCGTCGAGGCGGTCGAAGGCCCGGTAGGCCTTGATCAGCGTCTCCTGGTAGAGATCGTCGGCGTCGGCGCGGTTGCGCGTCAATTGCATGGCGAACCGATAGATCTCTGCCTGGTGACGATCCACGAGATCGTCGAACGTCAGCACGGTGGGCAGGGCGAACGGCGGGGCGTGCATCGCACCCTCGCACTCGGTGACCTCGGCGGTGACCGTCGCCTGAACCATCGGGTCTGTCGCTCCTCCGGACTGCTCGCTACGGTCTACCACGTCCCGTAGCCGTCCGTCTACCCCTTGTAACGCACGAGACACGCGCATGTGAGATCTCCTCGCCGAGGAATCCGCGTTTCGTGTGCATAGTACATGCGATCTAGTTGTACGTACACCCCTTTTGCGGTACGATCTGAGCGCCTCGACCGGTTCCCCCTCGGCATCCGCCGCCCCGGCGACCGGTCTGAAGCCGACGCCCCTCCCCGATTAGTCGTCTCCCCGTCCCGCCGATCGACACGTCGCCGTGGGGACGACGGCGACGCCAGGAGGAATGCCGATGGTGCTCGGTCTGACGCGGTCGCGGACGCGGGCCGGCGGTGCGGTTAGCGGTACGCTCGATCGAACCCAGCAGTGGGACGACGGTCACCGGCCGTGGCACGCCGAACGCGGCGAGATCCTGTTCGAGGCCCCGTGCAACGTCGTTGGCGGTTTCCCCGGTTACGCCGTCTGCGGCGGGCACCTCGGCGGGCAACGGTTGCGGGTGACCGAACGCTACCTGCTGGTCGGCGACGGCGACGAGTTCGGGTTCGGTCTGGCCATCCGCGAGATCGACGGGGTCGCCCTCGTCGCGTTG
>DATBFX010000123.1:0-17360 GCA_036558305.1 Thermomicrobiales bacterium
CGGACGTACCTATGACGAAGCCGCACGGCAGGGGCGGGAGGCGATCGAGACCTGGGTAGATGCCGAGCGAGGTCTCGGACTCCCAATTCCGGAGCCACGTACCTTCGACAGGGAAGTCGCCAATCGCTGGTGGGTCGACGGCCAGGAATCCCAGCAGGCCGCGCAGACAGACGACGGCGATTGTTACCCCCCGTACTCCATGATTCTCGAATGGGATCCTCGAAGCGACATCTTCATCGTCACTGTCCCGGAGTTCCGCGGCGCGCGCACACATGGCAATACCTATGAGCAGGCCGCGGCAATGGGTCGGGAGGTCATCGAGTCGCTTGTCGATATCGCGAGACAGGACGGCGAGGATCTCCCTCGTCTCCGGACCTTTCAACCGCGTCGCGTCAGAGCGGTCACCTGATCCGCGTTTCGGTCAAGAGGAGCACGCTGAGTGGACCTGATCAACCTCAACCTGCAATATCCCGACTGGGGCCTGGTCTTACCTCAGTTGATCGTCTTCGTCCTGGCGATCGTGCTCCTCTTCGGCGATGCCTTCCTGCCGAAGGCCTGGCACTACGTCGGGCTGACCGCACTCTCCCTGATCGGCTACGCCGCCGCGATGGTCGCGCTTTACTGGCAGGACGGCAAAGACGAATCGACCTTCCAGGGCATGTTCCGAGCGGACGGACTGACCGTCTTCCTCTCGATCATCATCCTCTCCGCGGCGATCCTCTCCGTGATGGTCTCGGCCAGCTACGTCGAACACCTCGAAGGGCGGATGCCACTCGGCGAGTTTTACGTACTGCTTGCCTTTTCGGTCCTTGGCGCGCTCCTCGTTTCCGCGTCCGGCGACCTCGTCATGATTTTCGTCGGTATCGAACTGTCGTCGTTGGCAACCTACGTCTTGACCGCCTTCGCCAAGCGGCGGGTCACCTCGATCGAGGGCGCGCTCAAATACTTCCTGCTCGGCATCTTCGCCAGCGCCATCCTCATCTACGGCTTGACCTGGACCTACGGTCTGACCGGGTCGACGAACCTTGACGACATTGCCCGGAACATTCAGGGCTCGATCTCCGGTCAGGATTACCTCGAACCCTCGCTCCTGTTCGCCTTGCTGCTCTTGACCGTCGGCCTCGGGTTCAAGATCGCCGCCGTCCCCTTCCACATGTGGACGCCCGACGCCTACGACGGCGCACCCACGCCGGTGACCGGGTTCATGTCCGTTGTGCCGAAAGCGGCCGGCTTCGCCGCGCTGGTCAGGATCATGGTCCAAGGGCTCGGCCCGATGCGGGACGACTGGACCAACCTGATCGCCGCCCTCGCGATCCTGACGATGGTCTTCGGCAACATCGTCGCCATCGCCCAACGCAACATCAAGCGGATGCTCGCCTACTCGTCGATCGCCCACACCGGCTACATGCTGGTCGGGTTGGCGGCCTACCAGACCAAGGCGGGTTTCAGCACCACCCAGCAGGCCGGCTTGACCACCGACCTCGGCGTCTCCTCCCTTCTCTACTACATCCTCGCCTACACCTTCATGAACATCGGCGCCTTCGCCGTCGTCGCCTGGTTGCAACACCGTGGTCGCGGCATGACGCTCGACGACTTTGCCGGTCTCGCCGGCACCAACCCGCTAGCGGCCGCGGCGATGTCCGTCTTCATGGTCTCGCTGATGGGCGTGCCACCGTTACTCGGCTTCTACGCCAAGTACTACGTGATCCTGGCCGCCATCGACGCCGATCTCCTCTGGCTGGCCCTGGCGGTCGTCATCATGTCCGCGGTCAGCGCCTACTTCTACCTCCGCGTCGTCGCCGTCATGTACTTCACCCCGACCGAGAAGACCTTGAGACCGGCCTCGACCCAACTGCTCAACGTCGGGATTGCCGGTATGGTGATCGCCAACCTTGCCCTCGGACTCTTCTCCTCGCGCATCGTCGATCTGGCCGACAAGTGGTCCGGCGCGCTGACGGTCGCTTCGCGGATCACCGGCACCGGATGATCCGCGGCGAGTTGGTCAATCTCCGGGCCGTCGAGCGTGCGGACGCCCCCGACCTGTTCCGCTGGTTCAACGACCCGGAGTTGATGCGCTTTTGGGGCGTCGCCGACGCGACCGCCTCCTCGAACGAGATCCAGCGGCGGATCGAAGGGTGGCTCGAAGAAGAGGGCCGGCTCGGTCGACCCGCCTGCCTGATCGTCGAGACCCTTGAGGGAGAAGCCGTCGGGCTCGTCGTCCTCGGCGACTATCGACCGAACGATCGATCGGTTGCCTTGTCCCTGCTGATCGGCGAGCGCACCCGGTGGGGCCAGGGACTCGGCGGCGACACCGTCCGGACGGTCGTCGATGCCTGCTTTGCCGCCTGGAATCTCCATCGCGTCTGGCTGCGAACCGAGGCCTTCAACGAACGCGCCCAGCGCCTCTACCGCCGCTGTGGTTTCCGCCACGAGGCGACCCTGCGCGGCGCGACGTACCTCGAGGGCGAGTACCACGACGTCCTCGTCTTCGCCCTGCTCGAACCCGACGCCGTCCAGGTCGCCGGTCAAGTGCCACCGGCTCGATCGGGAAACCGGTGATGGCAAACGGCGTTGCCGCCCAGGACCCGGGCGAACTCTTCGACGTCGTGCGGGCCGACGGCTCACCGACCGGCGTCACCAAACCGCGGGCGGCCGTCCATCGCGACGGCGACTGGCACCGCTCGATCCACGTTTGGATCGCCGGTGTTGGGGAAGACGGCGAGCCGTTTCTCGTCTTCCAGCGGCGCAGCGGCGACAAGGACACCTGGCCGGGTCGGTTGGATGCGACCGTTGGTGGACATTACCGCTCGGGCGAAACCGTGCGACAAACGCTCCGGGAGACCGAGGAAGAGATCGGCGTTTCGGTTTCGCTTGCCGACTTGCGGCCCCTCGGCGTCCGCGTCTGTGCGAACGAAGGCGAATCCGGCATCGTCGATCGCGAATTGCAGGACGTCTTCCTGTTACCCAGCGACCGGCCGCTGACCGACTACCGACCGAACCCGGCCGAACTGGCCGCGCTCATCCGCGTGCCGATCGGCGGCGTGCTGGCGCTGTTCGTTGGCGACGCCGCCGAGATTCCCGCCGAGTGTCTCGCGCCGGGCGCGGAGGGCCCGGCGCCGACGACGGTCGGTCTCGACGACTTCATCCCGAATATTGACCGTTACTTCTATCGCGTCGCGATCGCCGCGGGGTTGGTCCTTCGCCAAGAGCGCCACGTGGCCGTCTAATCGGATTCCCAATGTCGAGTTGAGCAGATTTTGTCGCAATTGCCATCTTGCTTCTGCGTTCTGCATGACGTAATGTAGGTCCCGTGCAGGATTGAGAACCGTTCGCGTTGGCGCTGCCCCATCGGTACACGGATGACAAGGAGAACGACGATGGATGACCGCCGATTTGATGATCTCGCAAAGTCGGTCGCCGGAGTCCATTCCCGCCGCGACATGGTCAAGCGGATCGGCGGTCTCGCCGCCGCCGCCGTCGGCCTCAGTGTTTGGCGCGACGCCGAGGCGATCGTCTGCCGCCCGGACGGCCGCACCTGTCGCGAGCACATCGACTGCTGTTCTCTTTTCTGCGCTCCACCGGTTCCCATCACCCACCAGCGCCTTTGTGGTCCGGGGTCGACGACCAGCACGACGACCTCGACCACGACCTCGACGACGACTTCGGTCCCGTGTCTCCAATTGGGGGATCCTTGCAGCCCAACGAGTGGTCAGCTGTGCTGCGGTGGTCTACAGTGCACCTTCACCGATGTGGGGCCGACCGGCTTCCAATGCACCACCATCCCCTGACGCCGGGTCGTTTGCCGATTCCGGGGGGTCGTTGACGAGGGGGCGCCGGCCGGCGCCCCCTCGCCGCATCCTTCGGGTCGAGGTGCGTGCTCGTCGGCGTCGGGGTTGAAGGATCGGATACTTGGCGAATGGTGACACCCTTCCCGCCCGTACCGAGGCGAGCGGGAATAACGCCCGCCACCGGGGCGGCCGGTACGCGCGCCCTCTTTTACAGCGCCGACGTCTCCGGTCTTGGGAACGTCCGGCGCACCATGGCAATCGTCCATGAGGTGGCGGAGTTGCGACCGGACGTCGACCTCCTCCTTCTCACCGGAGGTCTTCAGACCCACGCCTACGAGCTCCCTGACCGCTTCGATTACGTCAAACTGCCGGCCGCCGCCAGGTACCAGCTCTTCGCCCATGTCTCGCCCAGCCCCGACCACTCGCGCCGTGAAGGCGGTCTCGTTGCCCTTCGCGAGCGGCTCGCATTCGACACCGCCACCATGTTTGCCCCGCACCTGGTGCTCGTGGACAACTTGCCGGCAGGCGTAGGATGGGAGGTGATCCGCACGCTGGATCACCTGCGGGCGATCGAACCGCCCATCGCCCTCGTGCTCGGTCTGCGCGACGTCCTCGACGAACCGGCGCGAGTCGCCAGGGAGTGGGAAGCAGCGGGGCATTTCGAATTGATGGAGCGGGTCTACGATCGCATCCTCATCTATGGCTGCCCGGAGGTCGTCGACCCAACGCGGGAATATGGGTTTCCCCCTGCGGTGACGGCCAAGATGGAGATCTGCGGTTATGTCCGGCGGCCTGAGCCAATGACTCCGCCGGAGACGATTCGTGACGATATCGGCGCCGGCCAGGCACCACTCGTCGTCGTCACCGTTGGGGGCGGTCAGTTCGGCGGACCGCTGCTGCGTCTCGATCTGTCCGCACTCCGCGAACGCCAGAGCGGACTCGATGGCGTGATCTCGTACGTCGTCATCGGTCCGCTCGTCGCGGGGGCAAAGGCGGAACTGGCAGCCCTGTCGGAACTGGCCAACGGCCTGCCCAACCTCCACATCGTCCCCTTCGCGGACGATCTCCTCAGCCACCTGAATGCCGCCGACGTGGTCGTGACGATGGGCGGTCTGACGCTGATCGAAGCGGTTTCGCTGGGCAAGCGGGTCGTGTCGCTGCCGCGGGTCTCGGCGCGCGACCAGTACGTGCGGGCGCAACGGCTGGCGAAGCTCGGCGCCTGCACCTGGGTGCCCGAGCCGGAACAGAATTCGGCGCGTCTGGCGGCCGCAATCCGTGCTGCGCTCAACAGCCCCCCACCGGTCGTGAACCTCGACTTCGGCGGTCGAGAGCGCGCCGCTCGCATCCTGGCCGACCTCCTCCCCGGTTGAGGCGGTGCCGGTGAGGGTTCGCGAGCGGGCTCTTCGCGATTGGTTTGGAGGCGGGATGAGCAGTCTCTCGTATCGACGGCCGGAGACTCACCACCGCACCCTATAATGGCCGACGCTCGGTCACCTGACCGGTGGCACCAGTCCCTATCGCCACAAGAAGAGAAAGCAAGTGCCCATGCCGGCGGGTCCGATTCCTGAACGCTTTCACGACATTCTTCGAAGCACCACGCTTGGGCACCTCGCGACCGTCGACGAGCACGGTCGGCCCCAGGTCAATCCCGTCTGGTTTCTTTGGGACGGCGAAAGCATCCTGCTCAGTGTCCGACCGGTCACCCAAAAGTACAAGAATCTCCGACGCGACCCGCACGTCGCGATCTCCTTTCTCGATCCCGCCAATCCCATGCGCTACGTCGAGCTGCGCGGCGAGGTCGCCGAGTGGCAACTCTTCGAAGACCTGACCTTCGTCAATCGGTTGGCGCGCAAATACACGGGTGCCGACTTTACCGGTGGCCGTCCCGGCGAGCACCGATACAGGTTGACGATCCGGGTCGATGCGTGGACCGGTCAGTAGCGGTCGGTTGCACGACCGGTCCGTCTTCTCCCGTTCCCCCGTCTTCTGCCGCCCTCTCCCGCCCCGCGCCCTACTCGACCAGCCAGCGCCCGATCCGCTCGCCGACGACCGCCGCCGGTACGTTCGTGTTCGCGCGCGGGATGACGGGGATGATCGAAGCGTCCGCGACGTAGACACCCTCCAGACCGTGGACCGCGCCGCGCGGGTCGACCACGGCGTCCGGATCGGAGGCCGGTCCCATCTTGCAGGTGCCGACCGGGTGGTAGTAGTGCACCACGTTGGCGTCGATCCAGGCCGCGATCTCGGCTTCGGATCGAACGCCCGGACCGGGCGACGTTTCCTGCCCGATCAGCGCACGCAGCGCCGGTTGCGCCGCGAACGCCCGCGCCAGCTTGACGGCATCGACCAGCACGCGGCGGTCCGCTCCGTCGGTGTCCGAGACGTAGCCGTGCTCGAAGAGGGGGGCCAGCGAGCAGTCGGCACCGGAGAGCCGCAGGTGGCCGCGCGACCGCGGCGTCATGCAGGCGACGGGAACGACGAACTCCCAGCGCTGGCGCGCGGGGTCGTTGTACGGTGTTCCGACCGGATAGAGATGAATGTCGAAACCTTCCGTGCAGGACGACGACCGCGCCTTCGCGATCGATTGCTCCTCGGGGAGCCAGTGGTCCACCGCGAAGGCGGTGAGTCGTTCGATCAACTCCGGTGTGCCGGAGTACACCAATTCGACTGCCGGGTGATCGTGGAGGTTGCGTCCGACACCGGGGAGGTCGTGAACCGGCACGATCCGCAGCTTCCGCAACTCCGCGGGATCGCCGATTCCGGATCGTAGGAGAATCCCCGGCGACCCGTACGCGCCTGCTCCGAGCACGACACGACTCGCCTCGACCCGTGTCGGCCCGTCCGGTCCGACGACGATCGCGCCAACGGCGCGCCCTCGCTCGATCACCAGTCGGTCCGCGACCACATTCCCGACGATCGTCAGATTGGGCTTTCCCCGGACCGGATCGAGATAGCCGAAAGCGGCGTTCCACCGAATCCCGTCGCGGATATTCGCCGGACTCGGCGCCATCCCCACGTCCTCGTCGAGGTCGTTGAGGTCGTCGACGAGCGGAATCCCGACCCCCGGCGCCGCCTCCAGGAAGGCGCGATGGAATGGCTGAACCTCGTCCATCCCAGGGATGCGTACCCGCAACCGCTCGTTGACGCTGCGAAACAGCGGCAGCAGCTCCTCGGTCGCCCACCCCGGGTTCCCCGCCGCCGCCCAGCCGTCGTAGTCGAGCCGGCTTCCCCAGATCGCCGCGCAGCCGTTGTGCGACGAGCACCCCCCGATCACCTTGGCTCGTTGAAACGGAATCACCCGGCCCGGATAGCGATCGCCGCTGTCGTACTCCCACCCGTGCGTCGGCGCCAGGTCCCGCGCATCGAGGAGGTCCGCCGGCCAACCGCCGCCGGCGAGCGGTCCGTAATCGGGCCCGGCTTCCAGCAGAAGGACCGATTGGTCGCCGAGTTCCGCCAGGAGCCCGGCAGCGGCGGCACCGGCGGTGCCGCCGCCGAGGACGATGGTGTCGGCGTAACGCGGGATCATCGCGGTCACGGGGCTGTCTCAGTAGTTTGGGGCTGGTTCGGTGTCTGCCCTCTTGCTCGTCGGAAGATGTCGGCGACGGGAAGCCGGAGTCCCGGAAAGACATCCTCAACTTCCAGGACGTCACCCACGTTGAATTCGCGACCGACTCCACCGGGTCGGTGCACGCTGACCGACCGGCTCCGCGGCCAGACAACAATCACGGCGCGGACTCCGTTCTCGAGATAGACGAGCACCTTGTCGTGCACCTCTGGTGCAGAATCCGAGGGAGAAACGACCTCAAGCACCGCATCAGGCGGACCGAGATAGATCTCCCAATCCTCATCGTCCTTAGGCAGCCGTTCTGCCCTGACGAACGCGAAATCGGGGATCAGCAGCGAGTCTGGGTCGTGCGCAATCACGAATGCGCAGTTATTCATGATCGCTCCCAGCCCGTGCTGATCGACAAAATTGCCGAACCAAATCAGCAATCGCCCGACGAGGAAGCCGTGCTCGAACTTTGCCCCTGGCACCTCGATCGACTCCCCCCGCAAGAGCTCGTACTGAGTGCCGTCACCCTCCATCGCTTCGAGGTCTTCGATTGTCCAGCGTTTCGTCGCAACGGCCATTGCCGGTCTGCTCCTTTACGCCTTGGGGGCACCCTCGGCCGTTCGCCCACTCCCGATCAACCGGCGGAGTACCGTCTGCAAGATGCCGCCGTTGCGGTAGTAGTCGATCTCGACCGGGCTGTCGATGCGCGTGATGACCTGGAAATCGATCGTCGTGCCGTCTTCCCGCGTCGCCGTCACGTCGAGGCGTTCCTTCGGTGTCAGCCCGTCGGCGATCCCGTGGATCGAAAACGTCTCGCGACCCGTCAAACCGAGCGAAGCGGCGTTCTCGCCGGGGAGGAACTGAAGCGGTAGCACGCCCATGCCGACCAGGTTGCTGCGGTGGATACGCTCGTAGCTCTCGGCGATCGCCGCCTTGATCCCGAGCAGCAGCGTCCCCTTCGCCGCCCAGTCGCGGGAAGAACCGGTCCCGTACTCCTTGCCCGCGATGACGATCAGCGGCGTCCCCTCGGCCTGGTAGCGGGTCGAGGCGTCGTAGATGCTCATCTCCTCGCCGCTGGGGAAGTGGACCGTCCAGTTTCCCTCCGTCGCGGGCGTCAGCAGGTTGCGCAGGCGGATATTCGCAAACGTGCCGCGGATCATCACCTCGTGGTTGCCGCGGCGCGCGCCGTAGGAATTGAACTCGTAGGTCTGGACGCCACGATCGAGCAGGTACTTGGCGGCCGGACTGGTCTTGGCGATCGAACCGGCCGGTGAGATGTGGTCGGTCGTCACCGAATCCCCGACCATCACGAGCACCCGCGCCGCCTCGACGTCCGCGAGCGGCCCCGGTTCCGGCGCGAGATCGACGAAGTAGGGCGGTTCCTGCACGTAGGTCGAGTCGGCATCCCACTCGTAGAGATTGCCGGTCGGTACCGGCAGCTTCTGCCACCGTTCGTCGCCGGCGAAGACCGTCCGGTACTCGGCGGCGAACATCGACGGCTCGATGCACTCGGCGATCGTCGCCTGCACTTCCTCGGAGGAGGGCCAGAGATCCTTCAGGTAGACCGGATCGCCGTTGGGGTCGTAGCCGATCGGATCGCGGTGGAGGTTGATGTCGACGCTGCCGGCCAGGGCGTAGGCAACGACCAGCGGCGGCGACGCCAAGAACGATGCCCGCACCTGGGGATGGATCCGCCCCTCGAAATTGCGGTTCCCCGACAGCACCGCCGCCACGACGAGCTCGTTGGCATCGACCGCCTCGGCCACCGGGGCCGGCAGCGGCCCGCTGTTGCCGATGCAGGTCGTGCATCCGTAACCGACCGTGTGGAACCCGAGCGCCTCCAGATAGGGGAGCAACCCCGACCGTTCGAGGTAGCGCGTCACCACCTGCGATCCCGGTGCCATACTCGTCTTGACGTAACGCGGAACGTCGAGCCCACGTTCGACCGCCTTTTTCGCCAACAAGCCCGCACCGACCATCACCGACGGGTTGGACGTGTTGGTGCAGGAGGTGATCGCCGCGATCGCTACCGACCCGTGGTGCATCGTCGTCCGCGACCCGCCGACCTCGACCGGGACGTTGCCGACGCGCGGATTGATCGTCGCATTCAAGGCGTGAGTGTCAGCGTCGTCGCTCAACGAACCGCCTTCGTCCTCCAGTCGTTCCAATTCCTGCTCGTCCTGCTCGTCTTCCTCGGCCGGCGCGTCCGCGAACTTGGCGCTGTAGGCGGTGCGGAACGTCCGCCGCAAATCGCCGAGCGCCACCCGGTCCTGCGGTCGCCGCGGTCCGGCGACGCTCGGTCGGACCGTCTTCAGGTCCAACTCCAGCACGTCGTTAAAGCTCGGATCGGGTGTCTCGTCCGTGCGGAAGATCCCCTGCTCCTTGCAGTACCGCTCGACCAGGTCGACGAGGTCGTCGCTGCGACCCGTCATCCTCAGGTAGCGCAGCGTCTCGTCGTCCACCGGGAAGAGCGAAGCCGTGGCCCCGTACTCGGGCGCCATGTTGGCGATCGTCGCCCTGTCCGCCAGCGAGAGACTGCTCAGACCCTGACCAAAGAACTCCACGAAGCGTCCGACCACACCGAAGTTGCGCAGCATCTCGGTGACGTAGAGGACGAGATCGGTCGCCGTTGCGCCCGGCCGCAGGCTGCCGGTAAGGCGGAACCCGACCACTTCGGGCATCAACTGGTAGAGCGGCTGCCCGAGCAGAACGGCCTCCGCCTCGATTCCGCCGACACCCCAACCGAGGACGCCGAGCCCGTTGATCATCGTCGTGTGCGAGTCGGTGCCGACCAGCGTGTCCGGGAACGCGATCGTCTCCGCCCCGTGCTGGCGGGTGGCGACGACGCTCGCCAGATACTCGAGATTGACCTGGTGGACGATACCGGTTCCCGGCGGTACGACCCGGAAGTTCTGGAACGACTGCTGCGCCCAGCGCAGCAGCGCGTACCGCTCCTGGTTGCGCTCGTATTCCAGCTCGACATTGCGGGCGAAGGCGAGCAACGTCCCGAACCGATCGACCTGGACCGAGTGGTCGATCACCAGGTCCGCCGGCACGAGCGGATTGATCCTCGTCACGTCGCCGCCGAGCCGGCCCACCGCCGACCGCATCGCCGCCAAGTCGACGACCGCCGGCACGCCGGTGAAGTCCTGCAGCACCACCCGGCCGGGCAAAAAGGGCAACTCGACGTCGCCGGTCGCACCCGGCTGCCAGCGCGCCAGGGTCTCGACGTCGCCCTCGTCGACGAACTCCGTTCCGACGTTGCGGAGGGCGTTCTCCAGGAGGATGCGGATCGTAAAGGGGAGGGAGTCGATCTTCGCGACGCCCTGCTCCTCCAGTGCCGCCAACCGGTAATAGGCAACGGTCGTGCCGAGACTCGTCGTCAACGTGTCGCGGGCGCCAAACGGATCCGGCCGCGCCGGAGCAACCACATGATCCATCGCGTGCTGCGCTCCTGGTCTACCAACCCCGGTGGCGTCGCACGGCGAGGAAACCGATCGTCGCGCGCCGTCGGACGGGCTCCTACCTCACGCCCGGTAGTGTAGACGATGCGCGGGGCGCGGTTAGCCGAACGGACGCACGCGGCGATTCCTGGGTCGCCCGCTCGCACTGACCAGCAACCCGAGTGCGATCAGCCCGCCGCCGATCGTGACGAACGATGACCGATCGCCTGGTGCACCGTGATCGCCGGGTTCTTGGTGAGGATCGGGGGCCAGCGGGGGATGGGCGCCGTCTTCGGTCGAGTGGTCCGCTCCTTCGTGGCCGGCATCGTCTTTGGTCGACGGTAATCCCGAGACACCCATCCTCATTCCCTCATCGACGGCATGGTGTCCGGCGTGCCTGCCGGCCCTGCTTCGCGAATCGCGCACTCGCCCGACGCCCCGGCGACCATTCAGTGATGGCCGTCGCGACACCGACCGGCATCGTTCGATTCACCCATTTGCCGCAAGGAAATTGGGATGCGGTTGGTCGAAATACCGACGCGTCCGGCAATGACGAGAGTTTCCCCGGCACCGTCGGGGAGGTCTTCCCCGAGCGTACCGAGGGACTTCACCATCGTTCGCCCATCCAGCCGTTAGTTCCAGTCTCGGCGGGGATCGGACGACGAGCGCGAATCGCGGCCGAACCGGAGCGAGAGCACGTCGAGGACAACCACCGCGACCAGTGCGAAAATCAACCCTTCGAGACCGCTCATTGCCAATCTCCCGTGTAACCGACACCGCAAACCATTCCGATGTTCGGCCGGTGATACCCCGACCGTGCGACCAGGATGCCATTCGCGTAAGGCCCGCGCATCGGCCGTTCTATGTATTTCCTGTCGCAACGCACTACGTAGTCGGCCATGACGACTACGTCCATCGTATGCCCGAACCGCTCGATCAGACCCTGGCGATGCGCAAGCGCGGCGGCGGCGGTGCGCGAACCGACCTCGAGTTTGGCGAGGATGCTTGCCACGTGCTGCATCACCGTCCGGTGGCTGATGTACAGGCGATCGCCGATCTCGCGGTTCGAACACCCCTCCGCGATCAGTCGCAGCACCTCGACCTCGCGCGGGGTCAGTCCGGCAAATGTCGGCGGCGGCACGCGACCGGCGTCGGGTGCGACCGGGACGGCAACCGCTTCGTCCTCCGTCCACCGCAGGGCGACCATTGCCGCCACTTCTAGCGACAACCCGCGACCGGCTGCCGTCGCTTCGACGAAGACCGCGTCGTCGAGTGCCCTGCGCGCGGCGTCGACCCAGCGGTCGTGGATCGGCTGGGTAGCCGGGCGCAAGCCGATCCCGAGCGCCTCCTGGGTCTTCGCCGCGCGCCGCGAACAGGCGAACCGCGCGCCGGGGGTGGTTGGCGCGGCGTGCCAGTTCGGCGAACCCAAACAGGCAGGAGGCGATGCGCCATTCGTCCGACATCGCCCGCGCGATGGTGAGCGCGTCTTCGTAGGCGCGACGGGACGCCGCCTCGTCCCCTGCCAGCAGCCCGACGAAGCCGAGCGACTCGGTCATGTAGCCTTTCCAACCGTTGTTCCCGAGTTCCTCGGAGATCGCCAGCGCCTCGGAGTACAGGGAACGCGCCTCGGTCGTACTCCCTCGCGCCAGCACCACCCGGCCAAGCAGTCCCGTCGCGACCGCGAAACCGAACCGGTCGCCGAGTTAGCCAAATGCCTCCACGGCGCGCCGCACCAACTCCTCTGCCCGTTCGACGTTGCCCGCGTCGAATTCGCAGTTCCCGAGTGCGCTGCAAACACTCGCGATGCCTCGTTCGTCGTTGAGGTCCCGGTAGGCGACGAGTGCCTCTTCGAAGAGTTCGGTCGCGCGTGGGTAATCCGTTCGCCAATAGGTCACCTCGCCCGCCGCGGTCAGCGAACGCGCCCGTTCCTCGGGCACCAGCCGGGATTCGGGCAACGCCAGGAACTGCTCGAACCACCGGCTGCCCTCGGCCAACCGGTAGCGTTGCGTCATCTACCACCCCAACAATCGCCCGATGCGAAGTCCCCGCTCGGCATCCCCTCGACCATAGAGCCAATCGACCGCTGCCCGAATGGTCGGGAATTCCCGATCGAGACGATCGAACCAGAGACCCCGATCGAGGTGCTGGAAATGACCGTGAGCCTCCTCCGCAAACGCCAGGCACCAATCCGCCAGGCGGTCCATGATCGCCTCGGCCTCCGGGTCGCCGGCGAACTGATCGAGCGCAAATTCCCGGATCGTCTCGAGAAATCCGAATCGCGCCTCGCCTTCCTCGGTTCCAAAATCGATCACCCGCAACAGATGCTTGTCCACCAGCGACTCGATTCCCTCGAAGACGGAGGGGGACAGGGGGACAGGGGGACAGACGACCGATCTCCTGCCCCCCCTGTCCCCCTGTCCCCCTGTCCCCCTGCGACGTGCTCCGCCGTCGCCAGCGTAAATCCGCCGCCGAAGACGGCGAGGCGGCGGAAGAGGGCCCGTTCTTCGGGCGGCAGGAGGTCGTAGGACCAGGCGATGGCGTCGCGGAGGGTCTGTTGCCGGCGCGGGAGATCGCGAGGACCACCGGTCAGGATCGGCAGGCGTCGGTCGAGGCGGGCCAACATCGTCCGCGGCGGCAACAGGCGATTGCGGGCGGCCGCCAACTCGATCGCGAGCGGCAAACCGTCGAGTCGCCGGCAGATCGCGGCGACCGTGCTTACGGTCTCGGCGTCGGGCGAAAAGAAGGGGTTGGCGTCGGTCGCCCGCTGCACGAAGAGGGCGACCGCGGGATTGTCTGCCCCCGCTCCGGTGTCGGCCGGTTCGCCACTCGACGGCAGCGGCAGCGGTTCGACGACCACTTCGCGCTCACCGCGGACGCGGAGTCGCGTCCGGGTAGTGACGAGGATCTTCAGGCCGTGGCAGGCGCTCAGCAGCGAAGCGACCGCGGGGGCGGCCGTGACCGTCCCCGCGAAACTGTCGAGAACGAGAAGCAGGTCGCGTTCCCGCAGGTGCGAGACCACCGCCTCGTACAGCGACCGGCCGCCGGTGTTGTCCAACCGAAGCCGACGCCATCCGCGAACGCTCCCCGCGCCCGCTTGGCGATCTCGACGGCGAGCCGGGTCTTCCCCACACCGGCAGCGCCGGTCAACGAGACGAGCCGGACGTCCGCCTTCCCGACGAGCTCGACAACCTGGGCCACCTCGCGTTCGCGCCCAAGGAGCGTCGTCAACGGTATCGGCACCGGCGGCAACGCAAGCCGTGCCCGTTCGCGCTCCGCTGCCGGAAAGGGGATGATCGGGGACAGCGGGTCCTCGTCGTCGGTTCCCGGCGCACGCGATTCCATCGAGCAGGACTCCGGGTGTGCGGTGGAGCGTTTGCAGCCAATGATACTCCGCGCCTGCCGGCATCGGCCGCAGTTGAACCCCGGCGGTATGGCGGTCGGTTTCCTCAAGGTCGTCCGCGCCCGGTACCAGCCGCGTGCACCCGAAGGGCCGCTCCGACGTCGTGCTTCGAGACGACCCCGCGCGGAGTCGGAGATCGGCTTTGCGCTGGCTGGCGCTCAGGCGGCTACAGCAGCCCGTGACGGTGCGCGTACGCGGCCGCCGCCGTTCGCGAGCCGACGTCCAGTTTGGCGAGGATGTTGGCAACGTGTTGCATCGCGGTGCGGTGGCTGATGTACAAGCGTTCGGCGATCTCTCGGTTGCTGCACCCCTCGGCGATCAACCGGAGGACTTCCAGTTCGCGCGACGTCAACCGTTCGGTCGCGACCGCCGACTCGCTCGACGCCCGCGGTACCGCGACGCCGGCAATCGGGGCGGTGGCGGGCGCTGCCGTCTCCTCGCCGCCGGCGGTCCCGTTCGCTTCGGCGCTGGCGGTCGATACGGCTTCCTGCAACGACGTCGCTCGACCCGCTTCGATCGCGGCGGAAAATGCGTCTCGTCCCAGCGCGTTGCGGACGGACCCGGCCAATCGGTCGTACGCCGGCCGCTCCGACTCCGGCAATGGTGCCGCGATCGCCTCGCGCAACGCCTCGGCCGAACCCAGGAGACGCGCCGCCCGTTCGGCGTTCCCCCATCTCATCGCGATCCGCGCGACCCCCTCCAATCCCTCGGCAATCCCGCGCCGGTCCCCAACCTCCCACCGGACCGCCAGCGCCTCGGCGTGCAGTGCCGCCGACCCGGCCGGGTCGGCCGATGCGGACAGCGTGGCCAAACGGAACAGGACGATGCCGAGTCCGCGCCGTTCACCGACCGCCCGCATGTGCGCCGCCGCTTGCTCCCACTGCCGGCGGGCTTCGACCGGGTCACCGACGTCGCGCGCGACTTCCCCCATGTGGATGCGGGTGTACGCCTCGGCCAATCGATCGCCGAAACGCAGGTTCATCGCCAGCGCCTCGTCCAGCACGGCCTTCGCCCGCTCCGGGTCCCCGTTGGCGTTGATCGAGCCGCCCAGGTTGCAGAGGCCGTTGGCCAGCCGGTGCGGATCGCCGGCGGTCCGATAGAGGGCCACTGCCTCCTCAAGGTGAACTCGCTCCCGCGCGAAATCGGCTTGGGAGGCGGCCAGGATGCCCATGTTGTTGATCGTGTCGGCGGCTCCGCGCGTATCGTTGAGTTGCCGGCGCAGCGCGAGCGCTTCCTCGTAGGCGGCCTGCGCGACCGCGTAGTCGCTCATGTCGAGCGCGAAGTTGCCGAGGTAATTCAGCCCCCGCCCGCGCGCGGCGGCCGAGACGGTTTCGTCGGCGCCGGAAAGCAGACGCTCCAGCCAGGCCCGAGCGGGTCGTTGCCGTCCACGCACGTACCAGAATTGCCAGAGATCGGCCGCCAGTTGCAAACCAAATTCGATCCGATTCGTCTCCAACGACCAGGCAAGCGCCGCATCCAGGTTGTCCGATTCGATCTCCAGCCGGTTCAACCACGGCGTTTGATCGGGACCGTGGAGCGCGGCCATGGCCTGCGCCGCCAGCGACGTGCACCACTCGGCGTGCCGTTGCCGCGCCGCCTCACCCCCGCCGCTTGTCGTCAATTCCTCGAATCCGAACTCGCGAATCGTCTCGTAGAGCGCAAATCGCGGCTCCCCATCGGGCTGCTTTTCTGCTGCTAGCGTCTTCACCAAGCTCTTTTCGACCAGGGACTCGATTCCCTCCAAGACGGAGGGGGACAGGGGGACAGGGGGACAGGGGGGCAGACGACCGACCTCCTGCCCCCCTGCCCCCCTGTCCCCCTGTCCCCCTGCGCAAACGGCCTCCGCCGCCTCGATCGAGAACCCGCCGACGAACACCGAAAGGAGGCGGAACAGGGAGCGATCGTCTTCGGGGAGCAGGTCGTACGTCCAGGCGATCGTGTCGCGGAGGGTCTGCTGGCGGCGGGGGAGGTCGCGGGCGCCACCGGTCAGGAGCGGCAGGCGGCGGTCGAGGCGTGCCAGCATCGCGGCGGGGGGGAGCAAGCGTGTCCGTGCCGCCGCCAACTCGATCGCCAGCGGGAGACCGTCGAGCCGGCGACAAATCTTGGCGATCGTCGCCGCATTGGCGTCGGTCAATGCGAAGGCGGGGTTGACGTCCTGTGCCCGGCCGACGAACAGGCCAATTGCCGGGTAGCGATCGAGATCCGTTGCGGCCACCGTCTCCGTCGGACCCGGCGCCGGCAGCGGTTCGACCGGTATCTCGTGTTCGCCCCGCACGCGAAGGCGGGACCGGCTCGTCACCAGCGTCTTCAGTCCCGCACAGGCGCCGAGCAGCTCGACGACGATTGGCGCCGCCGACGCCAGGTGCTCGAAATTGTCGAGCACAAGCAGGATCTGGCACTCACCGAGCGCCCCGAGCAATTTCTCCTGGACCGACGTTCCACCGGCGTCGGTTAGACCCAGGCTCCAGGCCAGTGCCGGCACGATCTGCTGCGGATCGGTGACGTTCGCCAGATTGACGAAACCGACGCCGTCGGGGAAGTCGGGTCGCAGGCTGTCGGCGACTTCCACCGCCAGGCGGGTCTTGCCGACGCCACCGGGACCGGTCAGGGTCACCAACCGCACCTCCGGTTGGCGCAGCAACTCGATGACCGCGACGACCTCCCGCTCCCGCCCGATCAGCGGCGTCAGCGGGACCGGCAAGTCGGGCAGCACCAACCGATCCCGCGTCGGGAGCGGGAAGGGGACCAGCGGCGCGAGATTCATGTCACCAAGCCCGATGTCTGCCTCGCTCGACATGAGGTGACGCAGCCTCCAGGCATCATGCTGGTGAGACCGCAGCAATGATACTCGGAGGTACGGCCTTCGCCCCGTCCTGGCGAAACTGCTACGACGCGATCGAACCGAGAGCCCGGTCGAGCACCTCCACCGCCCGGTCGAGATCCGCGTCGTCGATCATCAGCGGCGGTTGGAAGCGGACGACGTTGCCGGACTGACCGCCGACGCCGACCAGCACACCCGCCTCGCGGCAGAGGCGACGGACCTGAGCAGCCTGCGCCTTGGCCGGTTCCTTGGTCGTGCGATCGGTGACCAGTTCCACGCCGATCATCAATCCCAGACCGCGCACCTCACCGATCAGGGAATGCCGTGAGGCGAGCTCTCGCAACCGCCCGAGCGT
>DATBFX010000124.1:0-5812 GCA_036558305.1 Thermomicrobiales bacterium
TGTTCCTGGTGATGGGGGCGATCGCGGTGGTCGTCTTCGAGCGGGTCGGGCTGGCGGTCTTGCGCCGGGCCTGGTTCAACCTCGACCGGATCTGGGCGGGAGCGCTGATCGTGGCGGGGGTCGTGACGTTCGTGGTCTGACCCCTCCTCTGGCAAGTGGTGCGCCATCGCGAGCTGCCGGAACATCGTACCCCGCGACGGCCCCAAGCGGATCACAAGACATCCGACTCCAGGGTCCGCCAGTCGCAAGGCCGGGACCCGTGCTACGCGCCGGAGAGATCGCGGGAGCGGAACCAGGCGAGCGCCCCGAGGGCGGCGGCAACGCCGATCGCGACCATGACGACGGCCGGACCGGCGCGAAACGGCGCCGCGGGGACGAGTCCGATCTGGTGGAAGGGTGAAAGACCGAGCAGCCAGGACGGGACGCCGAGCAGGGCCCCGACGAGCTCCCAGACGAATGTGAGACCGATGAGCGCGTAGGCGACGCCGACGCCGGCGCGCGGCGCGGCGGCGACGAGGAGGGCGCCGATCCCGAGGAACAGCACGCTCGCGGGGAGGCAGTTGAGACCGGCTTCGATCAGGCGGGGAAACGAGACGTCGGCGCCCACGGCGGTCGCGCCGAGCGCCGCGCCGAGACCGGCGCCGATCCCGAGCAGCGTCGCCCCGGCCACCGCCAAGCCGAGGCGACCGGCCAGCCAACCGATGCGGCCCACGGGCAGGGCAAAGAGCGTTTCCAGCCTCCCCGACGCTTCCTCGGCCCGGGCGGCCGCGAGTTGGCTGCAGCAGAAGAGGGAAATCGCGAGGACGAAGAAGAGGAAATAGAGTCCGAGGACGCCGGTGGGGGTCAGGACGTCCGCGCCAAACTTCTCCAACTGCTCCGTCAAGTTCTGCGACAGGTTGGCGGACGTGAAACTCTTCGAGATGGTACCCAGAACGAAGGCGAACCCGCAGACGCCCACACTCCAGATCAGCAGACCGAGACTCTCGGCACGCACGGCGAACGAGACCGGCGAGCCGAGCAGGAGCAGGCGCGGTCGCTCCCTCGTCTCGTGGGAGGTGAAGAGGGCGAGGCCGACGTCGCGCCGGCGGTCGAGGACCAGGGCGAGCCCAAGCAGGGCGACGGTGGTGACGGCCGGCAGTACCAGGACGACCGGCCGGGGATCCGCGAACGGGCGCATCTCCTCCGCCCAACCGAGCGGCGTCAGCCAGTGCAGCCCCTGGTGGCCGGCGGTGTCGGCGACGACGCGCACGACGAAGTCGAGACCGAGGAGGATACCGGCCAGTTCGAGCGCGCCGCGCCCCGTCGCGACGAGTTGACTCGCCATCGCCCCGGCGCCGGCATAGACGGCGCCGGCGGAGACGATGGCCAGGGCGAGGAAGGCCGACCCGGTCGCCGGCAACCCGCCGGCCACCAACCCGATCAGGAGCGCCAACCACAGCGCGGCGACGGTGCCGCCGATCGCCACCGCCCGCGCCAGGAAGACGGTCGTCCGCGTCACGACGCCGACGAGGACGAGTTCGTGCCGGCCGGCCTCCTCCTCACCGCGGAAGGCGCGCACCGCCGACCAGAGACCGAAGAACGCGGCGACGACCGCCGACACGCCGCCGACGCGCCAGCCCACGTAACCGCCGACCGTCGTCAGGTCGTGCGGGACACCGTAGAAGAGTTTCAGGGCGGGGTTGTTGCCGAAGCTCCGGGCGAAACTCTGCCGATCGGCGACCGTCGGGAATGCTCGCTTGTAGCCGGCGGCGTTGGCGACCGCGTAGAAGACGAAGAAGAGCGCAAAGCTCAGCGTGCGGACGCGCGCGTCGGCGAACGTGCGCCGCACGAGCGTCCTAGCCTGCCGCATCGTCCGCCGCTCCGTAGTAGCGCAGGAAGATCTCTTCGAGCGAGGGTTCGCGACTCGTCAGCGTCACGACCGGCTTGTCCGCCAGCGCCGCGAGCAGCGGGGCGACACTCCCCGCGACGTGGAAGCGGAGCGCGTTTGGACCGGCGGGTTCGACCGTGAACCCGTCGGGCGGGGGCAACGCCGGGGCCGGACCGGCGAAGGTCACCTCGAGAGTCTGCGTGCTGAGGTGCCGCAGGTCGGCGATCGTTCCCTCGTCGACGAGCCGTCCCTGGCGGAGGATGCCGATGCGGTCGCAGAGCGCCTCGACCTCGCTGAGGATGTGCGACGAGAGGAAGACGGCCTGACCGCGCGCCTTGCCCTCGCGCACCGACTCGCGGAAGGCGATTTCCATCAGCGGGTCGAGACCGCTGGTCGGTTCGTCCAGCACCAGAAGGTCGGCGCGCGTCGCCAGCGCCGCGATCAATTGCACCTTCTGGCGGTTGCCTTTCGACAGGGCGCGGATCTTTTTGCCGGTGTCGAGTTGGAAGCGCTCGACCAGCAACTGCCGGTAGGCGACGTCGACCGACCCGTGCAGGCGACCGAGGAATTCGAGCGTCTCGGCGGCCGTGAGCTGCGGCCACAACGACGGCTCGCCGGCGACGTAGGCGACGCGGCGGTGCGCCGCCACCGGGTCGTGCCAGGCATCGACGCCGAAGATGGTCGCGCTGCCGGCACTCGGCCGGTGCAGACCGAGGACCATCCGGATCGTCGTCGTCTTGCCGGCGCCGTTCGGACCCAGGAAACCGTAAACCTCGCCCGGTTCCACCCGAAGGTCGAGACGATCGACCGCCAGCGTCGGACCGTACCGCTTGGTCAGGCCGAGGATGCGGATCGGGTTGCTCTCCGGGTCCACCGATGCCTCCCTCTCCGCCGAGTCGAGGTGATCGAGACCGGCGCGTCCGCGGTCGATTGGCGTACAGTCGGCGCGGGTTTTGCCGCCCGCCGAGCGCACGACACGTCCGGTCGTCGGAAGGTTACCGACGAACCTCTCGTCCGTCGACGGTCGGCGCTCCCGCGGCGCCGCTCTGTTCGTTGCGAACCACCGCCGCTGGCGCGCCGCGAGAAGCGGGTCGTTAGACGCTGCCGAATGCGAGCTCCCCACCGAGAAACGCCGCCAGTCGCTCCGCCTCGGCTTCGATCTGGGCGCGTGCCCATCTGGGCAACGTGCCGAAGGGTTCGATTTGGACGAGCAGGCGTCTGCCTTTCGGGGCATGTCGCCAGACCCCGACCATGCGCCCGTTCACAAGCAACACCGACGAGAGCCAACCCTGGGGCCGGTAGACGCGCGCTTTGTGCTCCGGTTCCAGGAGCGCGGCAGCTCCGCGAGAGGCGCCGACCACCCAGGGATCGAACGCCGGGAGCAGCCGCGCGGTGTTGCGCGATTCGGCGGCGGCGATCGCCGGCACATCCCGCGCCAAGACCCAGGCGCGCTGACCCTCGACGTCGACTTCGGCCACCTCGTCGCCGAGTGCGGCAAGCATGCGTCGTCCGGGCGCGGGTCCGTACCCGCCCCACCAGAGCGCGAGGTCTTCGGGCGCGAGCGGTCCGTAGGCGCCGAGGAAGCGGCGAGTGATTTCGCGGAGCGCCTCCGCCGCGTCGGGCCTGTCGATGTTGTGACGCACCCATGTTGCGGGGGTCGTGAAGCGCACGTTGGTACCCGTATTGTCGGCGAAGCAGATCAAGCCGCGGAAGGAGGCCGCCTTCAGGTACGAGCCCCAACTGAAGCGCACCCACTCGGCATCGACCGGCGAACCCGTGTCCTCCTCGACCGCGCGCGCAAGTTCCTCGCGTGTCAGGAGGCGACCGGCGAGCGCGCGACCGACGGCGTCGGACAGCGCGTCGATCTCCGGGTGACTGGCGTTGCCGTACTTGGTCTGGGTCCCGAGCGCGGCGAGCCAGAGTCCCAACTCGGCCGCGGGGAGGAGGTGCAGGGTGCCGCGCATCGCCCAGAGTTTCACCAACGCGCGTTGCCGCCAGAGCGCATCGTGGAGCGCACCGCGTTCGAGCCCGTCGATCCGGGCCCAGAGACTCAACCCGGCCGAGGACATGAGCTGCGCGTGCAAACCGCAGATGTCGCCGACCACACGGAGGAGGTCGGACGACGCCGCCCGCGCAACGAGGTGATGCCGCCCTATCCGCCAGGCGCGGACCTGGTCCCAGGAGAGCGGATGCGCCGGGTCGGCCGCCGTCGTCATCGGACTTCGGTCTCCTCACCCGACCCGCGTAAGCGGAAAAACGCGGCGGGTGGGGCGGTTGGTGTTGCTATCGGGTGGATTCGACACCCGCGCTGTCCCTGCCGCCGAGGAGTTCCACCGTTTCGTCGGGAAACACCGCGCTGATTCTGAGTTCTCCTCCCATCCCTCGCACGACTTCGTTGAGCGTAGACAGATTCAGATCGTCCTGGTTTTCGATGCGAGAGACTCTGGCTTGCGACACGTCGAGCGCCGACGCAAGTTGCGCTTGGGTAAGGTTGCGCGACTCGCGTAACTCGGTAAGCGCCGAGATCACGAGCATCGCCGCCGTCTCGGCCTCGATCCGCGCGATCCGCTCGGGACTCTTGCGATCCTTTGTGGAAATCTCCCGCCACGGCCGAGTTGCCATCAGATGACTCCTTCCTTCGCGAGTCTGGCGAGGTACGCATCGTAGAGTTCGTCGGCCACCGGGATCGCCTCCTCGTACCACTCCTTCCACCGCCCCGTCTTGTCCCCGCCGAGCAGAAGGACTGCGGTCCGGCGAGGATCGAAGGCGAAGAGAATGCGGAGGTTACCGCCACGCGGCCGAAGCTCTTTCATGTTCGCGTGCCGCGACGCATGGAGGGTATCGACGAACGGCCGCCCGAGCGCCGGACCCTTCGCTTCGAGGGTACCGACCGCCGCGTCGACCGCATCCGACTGGTCAGATGAGAGGCCGTGGTACCAAGCCGCGAATTCGTCGGTTCCCACGATCTCCCACATGGACGAATTATGATAGATCTGTTGTACCTGTCAAGTGGCAGATGCTTGCGCGGGCGGGGGTGTCCTTCCCGTTCGTTCACATAGGTTCACCCAATTTTGTCACCTTTTCGCTTGCTCGATGCGCTCGTTAAGCAGGCGCCGCTCACCGACCGGGAACCGGGGCGCCGGACTCGTCCGCTTGCACGGCGTCGTCCGCCTCGCTTGCCGAGCCGAGCATCCGATGGGCCACCGCCCGCGGGTGGTTGCAATTGGTCTCGCATCGTTCTGCCAGCCAATCGTGCTCGGACATCGGTCACACGCCCTCGTCGCCATCCGTCAGAGCAGTGACGAACGAATCCCGGTCGTCGTGACCGGGCAGGAAGCGTGCGAGAAAGGACGAGCAACCCGGCGATGGGCAAGATCCAAATCAGTCCCTACGTCAATTTTCAAGGCCGCGCCCGCGAGGCGATGGCGTTCTACCACGCCGTGCTGGGCGGCAACCTCGACCTGCACGCCATCGACGAGCAGGGGAAAGCGAAACCGGCCGGTGGCGGCGACCGCGTCGCCCTGGCGCGGCTGGAGACGGACGGCGCGCTCATCCTCGGCGGGGACGGCCACCCCGCCTACCCGCCGACGGTTGGCGACAACCTGGCGATCGCCTTGACCGGCATCGACAAGGATCGGCTCACCGCTGCCTTCAACGGTCTGGCGGAGGGCGGGGTGGTCAAGATGCCGCCGACGCGGCAACCGTGGGGCGCCGAGGTCGGTTGGATGACCGACAAGTTCGGCATCAACTGGACGATCGCCGTCGAGGAGGAGTAGCGCCGAACGTGACGAGGAAGACGCTGGCGAGGATGACGCCGAGACCGACGAACGTGCCGGCGCCGGCGGTCTCGCCGAGGAAGAGGCGATTCCAGAGGACGCCGAAACCGGGCATGAGAAAGGTCACGCTCAGCGTCCTGGTCGGGCCGACGCGGTCGATGAGGAAGAA
>DATBFX010000125.1:0-11295 GCA_036558305.1 Thermomicrobiales bacterium
CGACGAGCGGAGGCTGGGCGGAGCGACGATCGACGCAATCGCGCGTCTGGTCGCCGAGGAGGCGCACTCGACGTTGATCCCGCCGGGGTTGCAGGTGACGTTCGAGATCCCGAAGAGCGACATCGAGGTGCCGTCGAAGCAAGCGACGGTGCTGGCGCTGCTGACGAACGAGTTGGTCTCGAACGCGGTCAGTCACGGGTTCCGCGGCCGCGCGAAAGGTCGCGTGACGATCCGGGCATGGCGCGACGGCAATCTGGCGATGCTCGAAGTGGCGAACGACGGGCAGCGGGTGCCGGCAGGGTTCAACCCGAGCGAAAGCCGCGGACTGGGCATGCGGATCGTGCAGCGACTGGTGAGTTCCGACCTGCGCGGAGAGTTTTCGATCCAGTCGAGCGACGAAGGGACGGCGGCAACGATCGCGTTTCCGTTGCTGGATCGGTAAGCGCCCAGTCGGTCAGGTATCGACCGCCCAGCGTTCGGTACGCGCGGACTCTTCGCCGCCATACGCCTCGTCCAGGATCTCGACGATGTGGCGGACGCGGACGGGGCTGCCGTTGCGGCGGAGGGACGTGCGGAGTTGCATGGCGCAACCGGGGTTGGCGGTGATGACGTCGGTGGCGGGGGTTTCGATGACGTGCCGGGCTTTGCGGTCGCCGAGGTCGTCGGCCATGTCGCGGCGGATGAGGTTGTAGATACCGGCGCTGCCGCAGCAGAGCGAGGATTCTTTCATCTCGACAAACGTGAGGCCGGGGATCGCGGCCAGCAGTTGGCGCGGTTGGGCGGTGATGCGCTGGGCATGGGCGAGGTGGCACGGTTCCTGGTAGGTGACGGTGCGGGGGACGGGATGGGTGGGGGGTTGGAGCGGTCGATCGGCCAGGAACTCGGTGACGTCGCGGACGCGGGCACTGAAGCGTTTGGCGCGGTCACGGTACGTGGGATCGTCTTTGAGCAGGTAGGAGTACTCCTTGAGGGCGGCGCCGCAGCCAGCGGCGGTGACGACGATCGCGTCGTCGCCCGACGCCTCGAAGGCGTCGATGTTGGCGCGGGCGAGGCGGCGGGCTTCGTCCATCATGCCGCTGTGGACCTGGAGGGCGCCGCAGCATTGTTGGGATGGGGTGACGGTGACGGCGATCCCATTGTGGGCCATGACGCGGGCAGCGGCGCGGTTGGTGTCGGCGAAGACGGTGCCCATGACGCAGCCGTTGAAGAGCTGCGCGGTGCGGGTCGGATGTTCCGGGCGCCAGCGCTCGGTGCCGGGGACGAGGAAGCGGTCCGCGATCGGGGGCATCATCGCTTCGAGGTCGTCCATTTGCATGGCGCGAAGGAGACCGGTTTTACGGGCCAGGGACGGGAGGCCGCTACGCTGGTAGAGTCGGAGCGGGCCGACGAGGGCGCGCATCCGTGAGACGTCGCCGAAGAGCCAACCGAGGGAGAGTTTGCGGGCGGCGCGTTGCCAGAGCGGGCGGCGACGGTGCTGCTCGAGTTGGGCACGGGAGGCTTCGACGAGCGGACCGTAGTGGACACCGGAGGGGCAGACGGCTTCGCAGGCGCGGCAGTTGAGGCATTGGTACATCTGCTCGTCGAAGACGGGGTCGAGGAGGTCGAGGCGGCCGTCGGCGACGGCGCTCATCATCCAGAGACGGCCGCGGGGAGAGGACATCTCCTGGCCGGTCAGGCGATAGGTCGGGCAGGAGGAGAGGCACATCCCACAGTGGACGCAGGCGCGGAGGAGATCGTATTCCGGGACGTCGTCGCCGGAGAAGCCGCCGAGGCGACGGAGATCGGCTTCGGTTGCAACCGCCATGCGGGGATTGACCTCTCCTTCGATGCGGCGCCTGCAGGCGCCTACAGACGACCGGCGAATCGTCCAGGGTTGAGGACGCGGAACGGATCGAATTGCTGTTTGATGGCGCGCATGACGTCGATCGTCTCGGGGGTACGGCCCCAGACGTCGAGGTCGCGCTTCAACACCGGATCGGCGGCCAGGACGACGACGTGATCGGCAACTCCGAACAGTGCCTCCCGAAATCGCGAAAAGCACGGCACCGGATCGGGGGAGCCGATGGCGACGCGAAGCAGCAACGCTCCCAGACCGGGAGAGATCATCGCCGACTTCACGGACACCTCTTCCGACGTTGCGTTCAGCGCTCCGGACACCATCGCCGCCGTGACACTCGGTTTGGATGTGCAGCGGATCAATGCCTCGCCGGTTGCGGTGGCGATCGCCTGATCGGCAACGTAGGAGCGCCACCAATCCGAGCTCGCCCGTGCCTCGAGGACCGAGCCGTCCGACCCAACCAGGTCGCGGGCTTCCGTCGTGAGCAGGCGGACGGTCGCCTCGCGTCCCTCGATGCGCGCCGCGAGAAGCCAGGAGTCGGTGTCCGCACGTGCGACTTCTAGGGACACGGGTTGGACACGACTCGTGCGAAGGCGGTTGGCGGCATCGAGCGCCGGCGACAGGTCGGGAAAGATGGCGTGGAGCGTCGCCTCGTGCCGCGGGAGCGGGAGGACTTTGAAGTTCGCGGAGACGACGATGCCAAGCGTGCCGAGCGAGCCGAGGTAGAGGCGCATCAGGTCGAAGCCGGTGACGTTCTTGACAACCAGACCGCCCGCCTTGGTGACCGTTCCGCTCGGGTGGGCAGCCGAGATGCCGATCAGGAGATCGCGCAGGGAACCGGCACCGTAGCGGCGCGGACCCGCGATGGCGGTGGCGATGAGTCCCCCGATCGTGGCGCGTTCGGGATGCGGGACTTCGATCGGCAGGGTCTGTCCGTGCTCGGCGAGGATCGCTTGGACTTCGGCGAGGGGAGAGCCGGCGGCGACGGAGAGGGTGAGATCGGTCGGTTGGTAGTCGATGACGCCGCGGAGTCGAGCCGTCGAAAGCCCGACGTCGAGGCGCTCAGGAAGATTGCCGAGGGCGAGCGAGGTGGCACCGCCGACCGGCGCGACGGCATCGCCGTTGGCGGCGGCTTCGGCGAGGATGCCGGCAACGTCGCCGGGGTCTTCGGGTTCGGCGATCCGGCTGGGGGTGAAGCCGTCGATGCTGAGGGCCGCCGGATCGGTCATCGCGGTCGGGGATTCAGAAGGCATAGATGCCGTGCTTGTGCGCCATTGCCTGGGCACGGAGGGCCCTGACTTCGCCGCACATGTAACCCTTGGGAAAGAACTTCTCGGGGTTGAAGGCGCCGCGGGGATCGAAGGCGTTTTTCAGACCGGCCATCGCGGCGAGGTCGTCGCCGGTGAAGACGAGGGTCAGGTAGTCGCGCTTTTCGGTACCGATGCCGTGTTCGCCGGAGAGGGCGCCGCCGATGTCGACGCAGTAGGTGAGGATCTCCTTGCTGGCGCCGAGGACGCGCTCGACGTCGCCTTTGCGGTGGCGGTCGAAGAGCATCAGTGGGTGGAGGTTGCCGTCGCCGGCGTGGAAGACGTTGGCGATGCGGAGGTTGAAGTCGCGGGAGATCTCGCCGACGCGCTTCAGGGTGGCGGGGAGTTTGGTGCGGGGAACGACCGTGTCGTGGAGGTAGTAGTTGGGCGAGAGGCGTCCCATCGCGGCGAGGGCCATCTTGCGGCCCTTCCAGAGGAGGTCGCGCTCGGTCTTTTCGGTGGCGATGCGGACGTCGCGGGCACCGGCGTCGCGGCAGAGTTGCGAGATTTCCTGGGCGGTTTCGGCGACGTCCTCGGCAATGCCGTCGATCTCGATCAGGAGAACGGCACCGGCGTCCATCGGATAGCCGGCGTGGTATTGGGGTTCGACGGCCTCGATGGTCAGGGCGTCCATCATCTCGAGCGCGGCGGGGATGATGCCGGCACCGATGACGCGGGAGACGGCGTGCGACGCGGAATCGACGTCGGGGAAATCGGCCAGCATGACGGTGACGGCCTCGGGCGAGGGCGTGAGGCGGACGAGCGCCTTGGTGACGATGCCGAGGAGCCCTTCGGAACCAACGAGGGCGGCGGTGAGGTCGTACCCGGGTCCGCCCGCGGCACGGCCGCCGACCCAGACCAACCGGCCGTCGGGGAGGACGACTTCGAGACCGAGGACGTGGTTGGTGGTGACGCCGTACTTCAGGCAATGCGGCCCGCCGGAGTTCTCGGCGACGTTGCCGCCGACGGTGCAGGCGCGCTGGCTCGACGGGTCGGGGGCGAAAAAGAAACCGTAGGGAAGGGTGGTGTCCGAGAGTTCGAGGTTGATGACGCCCGGTTCGACCAGGGCGACTCGATCGACGGGGTCGATTTCGAGGATGCGGTTCATCCGGGTGAGGGCGACGACGATGCCGCCGGTTTGGGCGACGGCGCCGCCGGAGAGACCGGTTCCCGCTCCCCGGGGCACGACCGGAAGACCGGCTTCGTTGGCGAGGCGGACGATGGCGGCGACCTGCTCGGCCGTGGTCGGGAGCGCGACGGCGGCGGGGCGGGCGGTTTCGACGGCGCCGTCGACGGAGCCGTCGTACTCGTAGACGAGGAGATCGGCCGGTCGATGGAAGATACCGCCCGGTCCGACGATCCGTTCGAGTCGTTCGATGAGGGTTGTGCGGTCCATGGCCGCCGGCCTTTCTGGGGCATCGTGAGGTCGCGTGTGCCAGTGGGAAGTATCGCCGCCGGTACTCGGGGTGGCAACAGGGCAGGATGTCAGGGTGGTCGCCACGCCCTGGGCTGAAAACGCCCAGAGGGCACCCGGCTGGGACAACGATGCCCAGAGGGCTCCCACTCCGGGGTTAGGACGGACCGGAGGCGAGTCGCGTGCGATACTTGGAGGGAGCCCCGCCCGGTCGACCGAAGGCTCGGCGCTCGGTCGGAGTCAGCATCGAGGAGAGAGATGACGATGCCTGGGGAAAGTGGCGACCCGACCTACTGGATCATCGTCGGATCGGTCGACAACTTCCGGCGAACGGCCGAACGCGGATTCACCGTTCAGGGGATCAAGTCGCGGCATCGGAAGAAGGCGGAGCGGATGAAGCCGGGCGACAAGATCGTCTACTACCTGACGGGGATCAAGGCGTTCGGGGCGATCTCGACGATCACCTCCCCGTATTACGAAAGTCACGAGGTGATCTGGAAGAGCGGCGATCCGAAAAAGGAAGCCGAGGATTATCCGTTCCGGGTCGAGACGACACCCGACCTTGTGTTGGAGGAGCCGGAGTTCGTGCCGGCCGAAGGTGTGGCACGACGGATGAGCTACGTCAGCAAGTGGCCGGCCGAGAATTGGACCCTTGCCTTTCAGGGGAACGTCCACGAGGTGGGACGGGACGACTACGAGCTGATTCGGGACGAGATGGAGGCCCGCGTGCCGGCGGGCGTGGCGGGTGGACGAGGCGACGACTGAGACGGCCGATCAGGCGGCGACGGCGACCTACCGCGTGCATCTCTGCTTCGGGCCGAACTGCACGCCGCGGGGAAGCCGGGCACTGTTGCCGGTGCTCGAATCGGCCGTCCGCCGCGCGGGGATCGCGGACCGGGTCGAGATCATCGCGACGACGTGTCGGGATCGCTGCGACTACGGTCCGTCGATGAACGTCTATCCCGGTCCGGTGTTCTACAACGAGCTGACGGAAGAGGCGATCGAAGAGATCGTCCGTGAGCACCTGGTGGGCGGCCGCACGGCGACGCGCTGGTTGTTCCGGCCGAAACCGGTGAAGCTGATGCGTGCGGGTCGTCGGAGCTGGTGAGCGAACGGGGTTCGGGAGGCGCGGGTCGTGGCGACGGTGACCGTCGAAACCGAATCGGGGCGGTTGTTCGCGACGCGCGTCAGCGGTCCGGTGCACACGCTGATCGCGGACGAGCCGATGCCGGAGGGGGACGACCTCGGATTCTCGCCGTACGAATTGCTGCTGGCGGCGTTGGGATCGTGTACGGCGATGACGTTGAGGATGTACGCCCGCCGGAAGGCGTGGCCACTCGAACAGGTCCGGATCACGCTGCAATTCGACCGCGTCCACATCGGCGATGCCGAGCAGTGCGAAGAACCCCAGCGACGAATCGACCGGATAACCAGGAACATCGAGTTGATCGGCCCCCTGGACGAGAAGCAAAGAGCGCGACTGGTCGAGATCGCCGGGAAGTGCCCCGTCCACAAGACATTGACGAATGGGCCGACGATCATGGATCGATTGGTGGCGGAGCCGATGTTCGGTTAAGACGAATGCGGACTGTGCGGCCCGGGGTTGAAACCCAGGGCTGAGAGAACGAACCCCCTCCGGGGTTAGCGAAGACGCTTGCGCATCGGATTGCACGCCGAAAACGACGGAACCCGCACACCGGTGCGGGTTCCTCAAGACTGGTGGAGATGGGGGGAGTCGAACCCCCGTCCAGAATCTCCGGCCGATTGTGTCCTACACGCTTAGTCGGCTGTTTGTGTGCCGACGCGAACCCCTGCCGACCGGGTTTCGCGGCGGTGAGCCGAACTGCCTTTGACGGTCGCGCTCCGGCGGACTAGACCGTCGCACCCTGCCTGGGTGACGCCCGGTTCCGGTCCCGGCAGGGGGAGGTCCGGTCGGACGCGCTACCTAGAGGTCAGAGACTTAGGCAGCGAGAGCAAGTGACTGGGGTTTGCCAGTTACTTTTTGTGCCCATTTTTACGACGGCCTGGGCGCGTCGGCGTGCAACAATCTGACCTCGGACCCTGTCGAAACCAAACATCCCCGAGATCGCGGAGATTATAGCACATCTGGCGCGCTTCGGACCAGGGCGATGGCATCGTGACGGGCATGTCTCAGTTCTTCTCGCATGGTTTCGACGTCTCGGTCGTTCATGCCGCCTCATCGGTCCCAATCCCCTCGCTGTCTATACTTCTCGTGCGGCAGGAACCCCATCGCGGGGCGACGGTTCCCGCGGCAGCCCGGAAGGTGACATGCAGGTGGTTCAGCACAACACGGAGGTCTCGCGGTCCGGCGGCTCAGTCGTTCTCGTCGTCGACGACGAGGCAACGATCCGAGAGGCCATCGCCTATAACCTCAAGCGCGAGGGTTTGGACGTCGAACAGACCGACAACGGCTACGACGCGCTCGACCGGGCGCGGACGACCAAACCCGACCTCGTCGTCCTCGACGTCATGCTGCCCGGTCTCGACGGCTTCGACGTTTGCCGGGCCCTGCGTGCCGAATCGACCGTGCCGATCCTTTTTCTCTCCGCCCGCGTCGAGGAAATCGATCGCATTCTCGGTCTCGAACTCGGCGGCGACGACTACCTGACCAAACCGTTCGCCATGCGCGAACTCGTGGCTCGCGTCCGCGCCATGCTGCGTCGCGCCCAAATGGTTTCGGTCGGCTCCGGGACGCCGCCGCCACCCGTGCCGTCGACGGCTGAAAGGTCGGCTGGTCAATCGAAGTCTCGGCCCGCCGATCGGGTGCTGGTGGTAGGGGACCTCTCGCTCGACGTCGCCCGCCGCATCGTGCGACTCCGGGGCGAACCCGTGATCCTCAAGCCGAAGGAGTTCGACCTCCTCGCCTATCTGATGCGTCATCCCGGCATCGTGCTCTCACGAGACGCGCTGTTGCGTGAGGTGTGGGGTTACGACTACCCCATCGACACCCGAACGGTCGACGTGCACATCCGCTGGCTCCGGCTCAAGCTCGAGCGCGATCCCAGCCATCCGCAGTGGGTCGAGACCGTGCGCGGATACGGTTACCGATTCGTCGGCGAAAGCGAGTCATCGCCGCGAGCGCCGTGAACGCATGACGGCGCGCGCTGAGTTGTGTCAGCCGGATGGAGGAGCCAAACGGTGTTCCAGACGTTGCGTGGCCGACTGGCGTTCACGTACGCGGCGGTCACCGTCGTCCTCCTCGTCGCGCTCGGTGCCGCGATCGTCACCTCGGTTCGAGCACTTTATGTCGAGCGACTGACCGACGAGCTCACCAGAGAGGCTCGTCTGACCGGCACCGCGATTGCGCCGACACTCGGCGCGACGACGGACGCGTCCTCCCTCGATCCGATCGTCAAGCAACTCGGTGCCACCGTCGACGGTCGAATCACCGTGATCGCCGCCGATGGGCGGGTGCTTGCCGATTCACAAGGCGATCCCAGCAGCCTGCCGAACCTTGCCGATCGGGCAGAGGTCCGCACCGCGCTGAGCGGCACGGGCGGTTCGGCGGTCGGGATCGCGCAAAGCGACTCCTCGCTGGCGGTTGCCGTACCAACCTCGACGTCACCACCGGTGGCGGTTCGGATCTGGATATCCCTCGACGACGTCAACTCGGCAGTCGGCCGCGTCCGCCGCGACGTCGTCGGCGTTGCCATCTTCGGCGCGGCTGTCGCCGCGGCGGTCGCGGTCTTCGTGTCCCGTCGGATCACACGACCACTCGACGCCTTACGCCGCCACGCCTCGGACGTGAGCAGGGGAAACCTCGACGTCTCGACGCCACCGGTTGCTCCGCGCGAACTGGCCGATCTGGCGCAGTCGTTCAATGCCATGACCGCGCGGATCCGCGAACTCGTCGCGGACGCCGAGCGATCCCGATCCCGTTTGGAAGCGATCTTCACCCATCTGAGCGACGGCGTCGTCACCGTCGACGAACGGGGAAGCGTGCTCGGTCTGAACGCCGCGGCCATCGCGATGCTCGGAACCAATCCGGTCTGGGCCGTCGGTCATCCTTTCTTGACCGCCACGCGCGATCACGACCTGGTCCAGTTGATGGAAAGCGCCTTTGCCAGCTCCGAGGCGAAAACGGCGACCATCGAATACACCCGAGGGGACCGTGCAATCGAAGCCACGGCGCAACTGGTGGCGATGTCCAACGAGCGCTTCGGCGTGGTTGTCCTGCGCGACGTGAGCGCCGTGCGCCGGTTGGAATCGATGCGACGAGAATTCGTCGCCAACGTGTCGCACGAACTCCGCACGCCGCTGGCCTCGATTCGTGCCGTCGTCGAAACGCTCGAAGCCGGCGCGATCGACGACCCACCCGCCGCCGCCGAATTCTTGCATCGGATCGTCGGGGAAATCGAACGCCTGACCGATCTGGTCAACGATCTTTTGGAATTGGGAAAGGCGCAATCCGGCCGCCTATCGCTCAGACTCGAACCGCTCGCGCCGATCGACTTTGTTCCGGAAGGGGCGGAGCGGTTGCGCCCGCAGGTCGACCGGGCCGGTTTGCAGCTCGTGGTCGACGTGCCAGCCGATCTTCCACCAGTGCTGGCGGACCGCGCGCGGATCGAACAGGTCCTGATCAACCTCATCCACAACGCCATCAAGTTCACCCCGGCGGGAACGATCACCGTCTCCGCACGGAGCGAGGACAGCGTCCTGCACGTCGCGGTCGAGGACACGGGAGTCGGTATCCCGGAATCGGATTTGCCTCGCGTCTTCGAACGCTTCTACAAGACGGACCGCGCGCGGCGATCCGAGGGCACCGGTCTCGGTCTGGCGATTGCCAAGCACGTCGTCCAGGCGCACGGCGGCACGATTTCCGTCTCCAGCCGCCCCGGCGAAGGAGCGAGGTTCGAATTCACGCTGCCGCTCGTGACCGCGGTCACCGATGCGCATGCCGTCATCACAAATGGTATCGCGGCGGCGACCTAACGCGGTTTGCGGAGGAGGCGCGTCGAATCGTTTGTAGGGGCGGACCGCCGTGTCCGCCCTCGCGCGCATGCGCGTGCGGTGAGGGGGCGGACGGGACACTCCCTTGGCGCTATCCACCCTCCCAGGTGAATCCGTTCGTGACAGGGCGGACACGGCGGTCCGCCCCTACAAACGATTCGACGCGACTCCTCTGCAATTCAGCATAACCATGAGATCGCAGCACGGCCAGAGTGGACAAGAGGCAACCAAAAAGCCGCATGGCGGAGCATCGACACATGTCGGTGTGGGCTTGACGATTCGCGAGCTCTGCCTCGTAAGTCACGGACTGTCGCGTGCCGTAGCAGTCCGGACCTGGCGCGGGCGCGACGAACTCGCCGGCTATCGACGCCCCGACCGCGGATCGAGGGCGTCTTGCAGCCCGTCGCCGAGGACGTTGAAGGCAAACACCGTCAGGGTCAGGGCCACGCCGGGGAAGGTGATGTACCACCAGGCATCGCGGAAGTAGTTGCGGGCGGTCGACATCATCGTTCCCCACTCGGGCGATGGGGGTTGGGCGCCGAGACCGATGAAGCTCAGGGAACTCGTGATCAGGATCGCGTAGCCGACGTCGAGCGTGACCTGGATGATCACGACCGAAATGGCGTTCGGCATGATGTGGCGAAACAGCAGCCGCCAGACGGAGAGGCCGATGCTGCGACCCGCCTCGACGTATTCGCGCTCCTTGATCGACAACACCTGGGCGCGGACGAGACGGGCGTACCAGGGCCAGAACACCGTTGAGACGGCGATCATCGTGTACTTCAATTCCCGGCCGAGCGAGGAGGCGATCGCGATCGCCAGCACCAGGGCGGGAAACGCCAGGAACATGTCGGTGAAGCGCATCAGCACCTCGTCGACGTACCCGCCCAGGTAGCCGGAGATCGCCCCGACCAGCGTCCCGAAGGACACCGCGAAACCGAGCACCACCACCGCGACTTCGAGCGAGATGCGGGTCCCGGTCATGATCCGGCTGAGCACATCCCGCCCGAGTTCGTCCGTCCCGAGCAGGTGCGACCAGGACGGTGCCAGGAGTTTCGAACCGGTGATGTCCTGGGCATAGGGATTGCGCGGCGCCAGCAATTCCCCGAAGATCGCCATGAAGAAGAAGAGCGCGACGATCACCACCCCGGCCAGATTGAGCCGGTTGCCGATCAGAAACCGCTTCAGATTCGTGCGAAGCTGGCCACCCGAACGCCGCTTGGAGAGCGCGTCGAGCGATGGGGCCGTCGTCTCGGCGAGCGATGCCTCGGGGAGCGCACCGGCAGCCCCGATCTGTTCGGCGCTCACGAGTAGCTAATCCTTGGATCGAGGAACAGGTAGAGGATGTCGACGAAGAGATTGACCACGACGAAGATGACCGCGATGATCAGCGTCGTCGCCATGATCGCGTTGTAGTCGATGTTTTCGGTCGCCTTCACCGTGTAGCGCCCGATGCCGGGCCAGGAGAAGACGAGTTCGACCAGAAAGGCGCCCGAAAACAGGAGGCCGACCTGCAGGCCGAGCGAGGTGACCGTCGGCAGCAACGCATTCTTCAAGGCATGCCTGAAGACCACCGAGTTCGGCGCCAACCCCTTCGCCCGCGCGGTGCGGATGTAGTCCTGATTGAGGACTTCCAACATCCCGCCGCGCACCATCCGCGTCACGACCGCGAGGGAACCGTAGGCAAGGACGACGACCGGCATCGCCAGGTGCTCGACCGCGATCTTGAAGACGTGCCAGTTGCCGGTCAGGAGGGCGTCGACGGC
>DATBFX010000126.1:0-23912 GCA_036558305.1 Thermomicrobiales bacterium
CTGCGCAACCTGGTCCTCGCCCTGCTGCGCCGCGCGGAGGCCACCAACCTCGCCGCCGCCTGCCGCACCTTCGCCGGTCGTCCCCGCACCGCCGTCGCGCTCGTGGCCACCGCCGGCTGCCCGGTGGTGAAATGACCCTGCCTGCAGTAAGCCGGGGCTTGACAATACGTCGCAGTCGTTGCTAGAGTGCGGATAATCGAAGAGCGTGATCGGCCGCGATCGGAACGAGTAGGCGCCGCAACGCACGGCAGAGCGAGCTGGGGATGGTGCAAGCCCGGCGCCGGGGCGGGTGCCGAATGGATCCGGGAGCCGCGACCCGAACGGCTGGGTGAGCAATCCTCCGCCAAGTAGACGTCGCCGGTGTCTCCACCGTTATCTGGAGCGGCGTATCGGTTCGCCCTGACGAACCCGTACGCGCGGAGTGGGAGTCGCCTGCGACGACTCCAACGAGGGTGGCACCGCGGAACGTGCATGTTGCACCTCCGTCCCTTTGGCGGGACGGGGGTTTTTTGTTGCTCGGCGACCCCCGACCGCGACGATATCTCGTTGTGGTACTGGAGGGACGACCGATGGCCCAGACACTGACGACCCGCCCGCCGCGCGTCCGCGGCGCGCTCACCCCATCGCTGGACGAACTTCGCGACTGGTTGGACGGACGCGACGATCGCCCGCGGACCGTTCCGATCTTCCGCGAAATCATGGCCGACGTCGAAACGCCCGTCTCGGCCTTCCTCAAGATCCGCAACGGCGGTTCCGCCTTCATGCTCGAAAGCGTCGAAGGCGGGGAGCGGATCGCGCGGTACTCCTTCCTCGGCGCCGGGCCGCTCCTCGACGTCACGATGCGGGACGGCGAGGCGATCGTTGCCTCCGAGACGGAGTCCCGGCACCTCCCCTATGCCGATCCGCTCGCGGTCCTGGCGGAAACGCTGGAGTCGTATCGCAGCGATCGGTTGCCGGGGTTGCCGCTGCCGAGGTTTCTCGGCGGTGCCGTCGGCTACCTCTCCTACGAGGCAATCCGGGCGTTCGAGCCGCGGGTCGGTCTCGCCGCCGGTCCCGGTCTCGGGCTCCCCGACGGACGGTTCATGATCGTCGACTCGCTCCTCGTCTTCGACAACCTGGAGCGGACGATCAAGGCCGTCAGCCACGTCCACCTCGACGCCGGGCTCACCCTCCAGGACGCCTACGACGAGGCTTCGGCGAAGGTCGAGGAGTTGCTGGCGCGACTGCGCGGACCGTTGCCGGCGATCCCGCGCGGCGGTCCGCCTGATCCCACGCCGGCCGCCGATCGCTCTCGACCCAATACCTCGCCGGAGCGGTATCGCGCGTTCGTCGAGCGGGCGAAGGAGTACATCGCGGCGGGCGACATCTTCCAGGTGGTTCTCTCGCAGCGGGTCGATCTGCCGACACCCGCCCACCCGTTCACGATCTACCGGGCGCTGCGGACGGTCAACCCCTCGCCGTACATGTTCTATCTCGACTTCGGCGACCACCAGATCGTCGGCGCCTCGCCCGAGTTGTTGGTCCGCCTCGAAGACGGCGTCGTGACCAACCACCCGATCGCGGGAACCCGCCCCCGCGGCCAGACGCCCGAAGCCGACGACGAGCTCGCCAGGGAACTGATGGCCGACGAAAAAGAGCGGGCCGAGCACGTGATGCTGCTCGATCTCGGTCGCAACGACGTCGGCCGCGTTTCGAAACCGGGTTCGGTTCGCGTCGCCCGCTTCATGGAGGTCGACCGCTACTCCCACGTCATGCACCTCGTCAGCAGCGTCGAAGGCGATCTTCGCGACGGTCTGACGGCGTTCGATGCCCTTCGCGCCTGCTTCCCCGCCGGCACCGTCTCCGGTGCGCCGAAGGTGCGGGCGATGGAGATCATCGCCGAGCAGGAGACCGACCGGCGCGGCGCCTACTCCGGCGCCGTCGGTTACGTCGACTTCTCCGGCGGCATGGACACCTGCATCGCGTTGCGGACGCTCGTCGTCAAGGACGGCGTCGCCTCGATGCAGGCCGGCGGGGGCATCGTCGCCGACAGCACGCCCGACGGCGAGTACGCCGAGAGCTATCACAAGATGCGCGCCCTCTTGCGGGCGATCGAACTGGCCGAACGTCTCGAAGCGACCGAGAACGGCGCCGCGGAGGTATCGCGATGATCCTGCTGCTCGACAACTACGACTCGTTCACCTTCAACCTCTATCAACACCTCGGCGAACTCGGCGCGGAGATCGTCGTCGCCCGCAACGACCAGATCACGCTCGACGAGGTCGAGGCGATGCGGCCTGACCTCGACCGGATCGTCGTCTCGCCGGGCCCTTGCACGCCGAACGAAGCGGGGATCTCGGTGCCGCTGATCCGCCGGTTTGCCGGCCGGGTGCCGATCCTCGGCGTCTGCCTCGGCCACCAGGCGATCGGCGCCGCGTTCGGCGGGCGGATCGTCCGCGCGCCGAAAGTGATGCACGGGAAGACGTCGGAGATCCACCACCGCGGCGTCGGCGTTTTCGCCGGCCTGCCGAACCCGTTCGTCGCCACCCGCTACCACTCGCTGATCGTCGAGCGGTCGAGTCTGCCGCCGGTGTTCGAGATCACGGCCGAGACGGACGACGGTACGATCATGGGGTTGCGCCACCGCGAGTTCGAGGTCGAGGGCGTCCAGTTCCACCCCGAATCGATTTTGACGCCCGTCGGCAAGGATCTGCTCGCCAATTTTCTCGGTTTGCGTCAACCGGCGCTCGTTCGCGCGTCGGAGCAACTCGTCGCGCTCGGCTACTGAACCGGAAGGAGCGCCAGCGATGGCCGAACTACCGTCATTCGACATCCGACAGGCGATCCAGGCGGTCGTCGACGGGCGTGAGTTGACCACGACCGAGGCGACCGCCGCGATGGACGCGATCATGACCGGGCAGGCGACGCCGGCCCAGATCGCCGCCCTGGTGACCGCCCTGCGCATCCGCGGCGAGTCCGTCGCCGAGATCGCCGGGTTCGCCGCCGCGATGCGCCGTCACGCATTGCCGGTGGTCCTGGCGGACGATCCGAGACCGGTCGTCGATACCTGCGGCACCGGCGGCGACGGATCGGGGACGTTCAACATCTCGACGACCGCCGCCTTCGTCATCGCCGGCGCCGGCGTCCGCGTCGCCAAGCACGGGAACCGCTCGGTGACCAGTCAATGCGGATCGGCCGACGTCCTCGAAGGACTCGGCGTCAAGGTCGATCTGACACCGGAGCAAGTCGCGGAAAGCGTGGCCCGCACCGGATTTGGCTTCATGTTCGCCCCCGGATTTCACCCCGGTTTTCGCCACGCCGGGCCCACTCGCCGCGAGATCGGTATCCGGACCATCTTCAACGCGCTCGGTCCACTCACCAACCCGGCCGGCGTCCGCCACCAATTGATCGGCGTCGGGCACCCTCACCTGGCGCGGAAATTGGCGGAAGCCCACGCCGCGCTCGGCAGCAGCCACGTCGTGGTTGTCCACTCGGGCGACGGTCTCGACGAATTCGGCATCGCCGGCCCGACGCAGGTGACCGAATACGATGCCCGCACCGGCGAGGTGAGGACCTTCGAGGTCGAACCGGAAGGTTTCGGACTCGACCGCTGCGCGACCGACGGCATCCGCGGCGGCGCCGTCGGCGAGAACGTCAAGATCGTCCTCGCCGTCCTCTCCGGCGAACGCGGACCGTGTCGCGACGTCACCCTGCTCAACGCCGGCGCCGGACTCTACGCCGCCGACGCCGCCGCCTCGATCGCCGACGGGATTGCCCTGGCGGCCGAGTCGATCGATTCCGGCCGTGCGCTCGCGTCGCTGCAAGAACTGGTCGCCTATTCGCGCGAACTCTCGGCCGAACCTGTCAGCGCGTGATTGAACCCCCCTGGAGACACGAATGACGACCACCTTCGTCGAGACCGGGACGATCCTCGATCGCATCCTGGCACAGACAGCGGCCGACATGGCGGAGCGGAAGCGCGAGACGCCGGTCGCGGCGCTCGAACGGATGGCGCGGGACCGCGGGAAGCCGCACGGGTTTCGTTCGGCACTGGCGGAACCCGGTCTCTCGGTCATCGCCGAGATCAAACGCGCCTCGCCGTCGCGCGGGCGTTTCCCAGTCGAGATCGATCCGGCCGCGGTCGCCGCTGAGTACCTGCGCGGCGGAGCGGCGGCGCTGTCGGTGTTGACCGACGGTCCGTTCTTTCAGGGATCGCTCCACGATCTCAGCGACGCCGCCACGGTTGCCCACCTAGCCGCGCCGCCGGCGCCCGTGCTGCGCAAGGATTTCGTGATCGACGAGTACCAAATTCACGAGGCGCTGGTCTTCGGCGCCGACGCGATTCTGCTGATCGTCGCCGCCCTCGGTCAGCGATCGCTGGCCGCGCTGCTCGACGTGACCAGGGAGCTGGGATTGGAAGCCCTCGTCGAGGTCCACGACGAGGCGGAGATGGAGCGAGCTGCCGAAGCAGGAGCAGCGGTGATCGGCATCAACAACCGCGATCTGCGCACCTTCCACGTCGACCTCGGAGTGTCCGAACGGTTGGCCCCGCTGGCGCCCGCCGATGCCGTCCTCGTCGGCGAGAGCGGTATCTACACCGCTGAGGAGGCAAGCCGGCTGGCCGCGGCCGGAATCGACGCGATCCTCGTCGGCGAATCGCTGATCGTTGCTGGTGACCGGTCCGCGGCCGTGAAGGCCCTTGCCGGCGCTCCCGTGGCGAGTCGTCGTGGCTGAGAAAGCTCTTGCGTTCGGTTTCCCGCGGCAGTCCGTCAAGGTCTGCGGGCTGCGGGAGCCCCGGCATGCCCAGGCGGCCGTCACCGCGGGCGCCGATCTGCTCGGTTTCGTCTTCGCACCGTCGAAACGACGGGTCGACGCGGTGACCGCCCGCGCCTGCATCGAAGCCGCGCGGGGTGTCACCGGAGAGAGGCGCTTCCTCGCGGTCGGAGTCTTTGCGAGCGCGACCGCCGAGGAGATGAACGAGACCGCGGAGCGAGCGGGGCTCGACCTGCTGCAAGTCCACGGCAACGCGGATGCGACGATCGGGAACCGACTCCGGCGTCCCTACCTGGTGGCTGTGCACCCTTCGCCCGAAATGTCGGCGTCCGACGTCGAAGCGGTATTCGACGCCTACCGGCGTTCGGCCGCGCCGCCGCTCGCCTTCCTCATCGACGGTTATCGGGTCGGTCAACTCGGGGGGCAAGGGGTTCGGGCGGATTGGAACCTCGCGCGCGAACTTGCGCGGTGTCGTCCGGTCGTGCTCGCGGGTGGGCTGAACGCCGAGAATGTCGGGGAGGCGATTCGCACGGTCGGGCCGATCGGGGTGGACGTCAGCAGCGGGGTCGAAACGGAGGGGAGCAAAGACGGCGCGAAGATCGGGGCCTTTGTGAGGGCGGCACGGGAAGGGTTCGCGGCGTCGAACCGCTGAGGGAGACAACCGCTACGCCGTGGCATCGGCGAGCAGGCGCCGGAGCCAGGCGTGTTCGTCGCCGGTGATCTCCTGGCCGATGTGGACGCTGCGCGAGGGGAGCGCCTGGGCGACGCGGTAAACGCCGCCCGAGCGCGTCATGAACCCGTAGTCGACCAGTTCCCGCCGAAGCGTCGCAACGTCTTCGTGCGCCTCGCGCAGGGTCGCGTTGACCTCTTTTTCTGGGTAGTCCCGCGACGGTTCGAAACGAGCGAGTAGGTGCTGCAGGACGATCACGCGCTTCTTGCGCTGCGCAGGGATCTGCTTCAACCGCGCACCGTCGAAGAAATCACGGATCACCTTTGCCCGTTCGCGCGCTTCGGCATCGTCTGCCCCAGCAGTTGTTTGATCTGGTAATTCGGCCGCCGGTCGACTCGCTACGAGCCGCGTCAACGCGCTGAGCGAGGCTTCGTCGAGGGCGTACACCCGGCTCTGACCGTCCCGGGTGACCGCGATCAACCCGGCATCGACCAGCTTGGCGGCGTGGTGGCTAACCGTCGGCGCCCCGACCGCGAGGAGATCGGCGAGTTCCTTTCCCGTGCGCGGTCGCTCCGCCACGGCGCCGAGGATCCGCAACCGCGAGGGATCGCCGAGCGCCTTGAAGACGTCGACCAGTCGTACCAAGAGTGAATCGTGTGTTTCCAACGTCCGCGCTCCTTTCTACGATACTTTTATAAGTATCGAATTAAAGATAGCACGACGCGTGCCCCGTGTCAATCCCGTGCGAGAGCGACCCGTCCAACGGATCGCGTTGAGCTCCACGACCAGGATGACCGCGAGGACAACGTCAGTCGACGGCGAGCGGCACGTCGTCCCAGGATGAACCGAAACCACACAGCCAGTTCAACGCATGAAGGCGAACGGCCGCGATCGTGGCGATGAGGTCGACCCGGTCTTCCTGCAGCGTGCGAAACGGCCTCCCCTCTACGGGGAAATCGTCATGTGCGCCGCGCCGAAGGATTCCGGATTCGACACTTTCCCGTACCACGTCGCGAATGTCGGTTTCGAGTTCGGCGAGGCGGCGCCCGCTCAGGTGCCGGCGTTCGTCCTCGATCTCCGCCCGCCAGAGCCAGACCTCGGCGCGTTCGCGCTCCCCGGCAATTTCCTCTTCGGACCGAAGGTCGAAGGACTCGATCCAGGCCGCCGGGCTGCTCCACGGGGAGGGAACCGAACCCAAAACCGGTTGGGGGTCACCCGGCGCGATCGGATCGAGCCGCGCCGGCAGCAATCCGCCCGCCCAACCGAGCGCGAGGAGGGCTTCGGCATTCCATGTCCCCGCCCGCATCTCGTCTCGAGACAGCGCGCCGACCGGGGTGTCGAGCAATCGGCGCTCTTCCTTCGTCAGATCGCGCGCCAGATCGTGTTCATCCAGCCAGGTCACCAGGTCGAACGCTTCGGCGTCCGGTGCCTCGTCGAGTTCGGCCGAGCCGGAGGGCGATTCGAGAAAGGCGCGTCGGCAGAGTGCCGCCAGCGCGATCAACCGACGCGCCACCTCGCTCGGCGGCCGGAGATTGATCTCGATCTCCTGGTCGTCGGTACTATCGTCGCGGCCACCCATGGCGCGGCTACTTGTCGACGCGCATCCGCGACTGTCGGGCGACGACGATGCCGAGGATGACGGCGAGGATGACCCAGGCGAGCGGGCGACCGAAATTGAGGGTCCAGCCAAGACCGCTTCGCTGGCGGACGATCACGCGGGGATCCGCCGCGTCCACGTAGATGATGCCGAGGCGCCAGGGGTTGTGTTTGACCTCGTGGGTGACCTCACCAAACGGCGTGCTCACGGTTTTCGCATTCCTTTCGTCTCACGACCGGTGCTCAGGCGATGGTAGCCGCTCAGAGCCGATTCCCCAAGTGCGAACGGGCAGCCGACGCAGGACCAGGACACGCGTGGCGGTCGCGAAGCGGATGCGTGTAGAGTTTCAAGGTCGGTCGGATCGGTGCGCTGGAGAACAGCCCGTCATGTCCACTTCCGCGACGACGCACGGCGGCACGGTCACGATCGTCGAAGTCGGACCGCGCGACGGATTGCAGAACGAGGCCCGTTTGGTCCCGACCGCCGCCAAGATCGCGTTTATCGAGGCGTTGGCGGCGGCAGGATTGTCCGTCGTCGAAGCGACCAGTTTCGTCAACCCGACCGCGGTCCCCCAACTCGCGGACGCGGACGAGGTGATGCGGTCCCTCCATCGCCGGCCGGGCGTCCGCTATCCCGTCCTCGTTCCGAACGAGCGCGGCCTCGACCGCGCCCTCGCCGTGGGCGTCGACGCGATTGCGCTCTTCACCTCGGCCACCGAAGCGTTTTGTCAAGCGAATATCCGTTGCTCGATCGAGGAGTCGTTCGCGCGGTTTCGACCGGTCATCGACCGGGCGCGCACGCACGGCATCTGGGTGCGCGGCTACGTCTCCGTCGCCTTCGACTGCCCGTACAGCGGACGCGTCGCGCCCGAGCAGGCGGTTGCCGTGGCCTCGCGCCTGTTCGCGCTCGGCTGCGCCGAGGTGTCGATCGCCGATACCATCGGCACGGCCCAACCGGAGGACGTCGAGCGGTTGCTCGCCGTCGACTCGGTCGAGCTTCCCCTGGCGCGAACCGCTTTCCACTTCCACGACACCCACGGCCGCGCGGTCGACAACGTCGCGTTCGCCTTCGACGCCGGCGTCACGATCTTCGACAGTGCCGCCGGTGGTCTCGGCGGTTGCCCGTTCGCGCCGGGCGCACCGGGCAACGTCGCGACCGAATCGGTCCTGGCCTACTTCGCCGAGCGCGGCGTCGAAACCGGGGTCGACCGCGCGGCGATACTCACCGCCGTCGCGGCGCTGCGGTCGGCGATGGCGTCCGTCCCGGCCGTCTGAAGGGAATCGCGTGGCACAGCGGGCGCCAGCCTATACCCGGTACGCCGCCGTCTACGATCTGATCGGGCAACGCGTCTTCGGCGAGCGGATCGCGAGAGCGACCCTGACCTGGCTCGCCGAGCGCGGGTTCACCCCACGCCGCGTCGCCGATCTCGCCTGTGGCACGGGCGCCGCCACCCTCGTGCTCGCCGCCGCCGGCGCCGAGATCGTCGGCGTCGACCGCTCGGCCGAGATGCTCGCCCAGGCGGAACGCGCCGCCGCCGAGACCGGCCGTGCGGTGAGTTGGCTCGAACAGGATCTCCGCGATCTTTCGTTGCCGTGGCCGGTCGATCTCGCGACCTCGTTCTTCGACAGCATCAACTACCTGGTCGATGACGGCGATCTGCGCACCGTCGTCAACCGGGTTTCGGCGTCGCTGACCGAGGGCGGCTATTTCGTCTTCGACCTCAACACGCGCCGCCGGTTCGCGGAGGGGTGGGGCAACACCTCGCTGATCGCGGCCGATCGTGACGACCTCTTCGGTGCCTATCGGAGCTGGTTCGAACCGACCACCGGTCTCTCGCCGCTCATTCTCACCTTCTTTCTTCGCCGCGACGGCGAGGACGCGTGCTGGGAACGATTCGACGAGGAGCACGTCGAACGAGCCTACGATCTGGCTGACGTGGAGCAGACCTTGACGGCCGCGGGTCTCGAAACGATCGAAATTCGAGCCTTCCACGATGCCGAGGGGACGCTGGGCGGACGCGGCACGGAGGAGAGCGAGCGTGTGGTTTTCTTCGCTCGGCGGGTGCCCGATGCGGTCCAGACCGTGCCGGAACCCGAGTAATGGGCTACTGGGTGGTGATGGCGATCGTCGCGATCGCGATCGTCGCCGTCATGATCGCGCTCGCGTCGGCGGAGGATGAGCCCGAACCGCCGCGCGAGCCAAAGGGCCGTCCGATCTGGGTCGCCATCGGCACGAACGGCAACGCGCCGGGCGAGACCGAGGAGGTTGCCGTCCCCCACTGGGTCGACCTCGTTCGCGCGTCGCTCGGCGACCGCGTCATCGGCTACGACTTCACGGCCCCTGGATGCACGGCTGAGGAAGCGCAAAAGCACCAACTCGCCGCGGCCGTCGCCACCGCGCCCGACATCGTCTCGATCCTCCTCGGACCGGACGACTTCCGCGACGCGGAAGACCTGGGGATCTTCGAGCGCCGGCTCTGGCACATCCTGACGTCGCTTCGCGACGCCTCGAGCGTCCCGGTGATGGCGAAGCTCCCGGATCTGACCGGGTTGCCGTCGCTCGCGGCCGAGGAGGACCCCGATGCGCTCGCCGAGGAACTCCGGTCCTGGAACGTCGCGATCGCGCGGTTGGTTGCCGCCGCGGACGGAGCATTGATCGAGACCGACGAGCCGTTGCGCCGTGGGGTGGACGATCTGTTCACGGAACGGAGCGGTCGGTTTATCCTGACCGCCGCGGGTCAAAGCCGATTCGCCTCGCTGATGGAAGAACCGGTGAAACGCGTGCTCGGTCTCGCCGGGGTCGTTGGTTCGCCGGAACCGAACGCCGAGACGCCACCGTCGTCCGATGCGGATTAGCCGATAGGAGCAACCCCAGTGGAAGAACGCGCGTTGTCCTTTCTCCGTCGTTTGCTCGACACCCCCGGACCGTCGGGGTACGAAACCGCGCCGGCCCGGGTCTGGCGGGAAGAGGCGGCGACCTTTGCCGACGAGGTGAGCAACGACGTGCTCGGCAACTCGTACGCCCGGCTCAAGAACGAGGGCGGACCGATCGTCGTCATCGAAGGTCACATCGACGAGATTGGGCTGCTGATCACCCACGTCGACGAGGAGGGCTACCTCTGGTTCGAGCACATCGGCGGCTGGGACAACCAGGTGCTCGTCGGTCAGCGCATCCGAATTCGGGGCAACGACGGCGACGTGATCGGCGTGATCGGACGCAAGGCCAAACACTTGCTCGGGAAGGAGGACCAGGACCGCGCGGCCGAAACCCGCGATCTGTGGATCGACATCGGGGCCAAGGACCGTGCCGATGCCCTCCGGCGTGTCGGCGTCGGCGATCCGGCCGTGGTCGACGCCGGCTTCGTCTCCCTGACCGACGACATCTGCGTGTCGCGCAGCATGGACAACCGCGTCGGCGCCTTCGTCGCGCTCGAAGCGACCCGCCTCCTCGCCGCCGATCGACCCGCCGCCGACGTCTACGCGCTCGCGGCGACCCAGGAGGAGATCTCGTTCGCCGGTGCCTACACGTCGACGTTTCGCCTGGCGCCGGCGGTCGCGATCGCGATCGACGTCACCCACGCCACCGACTACCCGACGGCCGACAAGAAACGCGACGGCGAGGTCAAGATCGGCGGCGGTCCGGTGCTCACCCGCGGCGCGTCCCTGCACCCCGCCGTCTACGACGGGCTCAAGGACGCCGGGAAACGCCTCGGGCTCGATTGCCCGGTCCAGGGCGCGGCCAGATCGAGCGGCACCGACGCCGACGCGATGATCCGCACCGGCGCGGGAACGGCGACCGGGCTGGTCTCGATCCCGAACCGCTACATGCACTCGCCGAACGAGGTCGTCAGTCTTTCGGATCTGGAAAACGCCGCCCGGCTGATCGCCGATTATGTCCGAACGATTACGAGGGAGACGGACTTTCGGAGGTAACCGTTCAATCTCCGGCCACGACACCTGTAGGGGCGGACCGGGTGCCCACTGGGCGCTGTCCGCCCGACCACATGGGGTCCCCCGCACGAGGGCGGACACGGCGGTCCGCCCCTACGATCGACGCGCGCCGTCTCTTATGCGCTTCGCCCCAGGTTCCGGTTGACAGACAGGGCACAGGTACGTGCCGCGAGCACCCACCCTCGTTTTCACCACGGTCGTTCCGCAGACGGGACACGCCTCGCCGGCACGCCCGTGCACTTCGGGGAAGCCGTCGATCGGGTACGCCTTGTTGTGGATGATCTTGGCGCCGCCCTGGTCGATGCCGCGTTCGAGGGCCCAGCCGATCGCATCGCGGAGGACCGCAATGGCGTCGGACTGGACGGTATTGGCGGCGGTCAGCGGGTGGATCTTCGCCCGGTGGAGGGCTTCGTCGACGTAGATGTTGCCGAGACCGGCGAGGACCGATTGGTCAAGCAGCGCCAGCTTGATCGGAATTGACCGGCGCGACAAGCGATTCGCCAACTCGCCCGGCGAGATCGACTCGGGTCCGACCGCCTCGGGACCGAAGTCGAACGACGCCAGGACGTCCGCGACGTCGCCGGTCGGCATCAGCCGAAGCCAGCCGAACTGGCGGACATCGCTCAGGTAGAGAAGGGTGCCGTCGTCGAACGACAGCTCGACGTGCGTCGTCTTGTGCGGATACGGACCGGCCGGGTCGGGAATGGGATGACCCGCCGTCCGCCGCGACTCGTCCGCTCGGTGGACCGACAGTTGTCCGGCGAGTTTGAAGTGGACCATCAAGCTCAGGTCATCGGTGAAGTCGACGACAAGGATCTTGGCGCGGCGGCGGGCAGCCACAACCGATCGCCCGACGAGCGGGTCGAGCGACGGCAGCGGCGAGTAACGGAGCAACTTCGGCAACCGCACGGTGACCGACGAGACCGCGCGGTGCGTCAGTTCCTGCTCGACGATGCGGCGACAGGTTTCGACCTCCGGCAGCTCAGGCACGGCCGTCACTCGCCATCCCGTCGCCGGGACGGGCTCGCGCCGGGTCGCCCGACGTCACCCCGAGTGCGAAGCGGATGTCAGTCCTCGGCGTCGTGGATGCCGAACCCGCGCATCCAACGCGCGGCCGATTGGGCAACCCGGATCCCTTCGTCCTCGTCCCGCGAGGCACGGATGACGCGGGCCATGACGTCCCAGGCGGCGTGCATCGCGCGCTTGTGTTTGGCCTCGTAGAGGACCTGGCGCGGTCCCAGCAACTTGCCGACGGCCAGGTAGGAGACACTCCAGCCGTCGCCGTCGGGCGAGAGGCGGACCTCGTCGCGTCCGTGGCGCCAGACGAAGATGTTTGGTTCGGTGCGGTCGGATCCTTCCAACCGTCGCCCTCCGTCGAATCGCGGTTGCTGTCCAAAGCCGTCGAATCGCCGCACACTCGCCAGCATGACTGCCACCAGCCTCCCTCCGTCCCGTAGACCCCATCCCCCCGGTGACGACGGCAAGCCCCTCCCAGACGACCCATCTCCTCGATGAGCCGGGGCGGCTCGCGGTCGTCGACGACCGCACGGGCTGCGACATTGGAACGCCTCGCGGGATGTAGTGCCCTGCGGAGCGGGGCAAAGTTTAGCGCATCGTTCGTCGCCTGCCAGCCGATCAAGTGTTCGACTATTCGACTGCGATTGTCCGCATGAACGATCGAGCCTCCGCGATCCGCCGAGCGATCGGCGGGTGCGAATAGAGGAAGAACACGACGAGGCGCGAAGGATTGGGATCAGCCAAACTCTGCACCGCCAGGTTCGTCAGGACACGGACGTACGCCTCCGCGTCTCCCGTGAGCCGCACCGCGTAACGATCCGTCCGGGCCTCGATCGCCCGGCTGGCGGCCGCCATCAGCGGTGCAAGCGCAAACCCCGCGGTCGACGCCACGAGCGCGAAAAGCGGTACGCTCGCCACGTCGTCGAGCGTTTCCACACCGGTTCGGCCCTTCGTCGCCTCGACCAGGCGCGGCATCACGCGATGCGCCAGGTACGACACGCCGTAGCCGGCGGCGAGACCGAGGGCGGTCAGTCGCCAGATGTCGCCGTGCACCTGGTGACCGAGTTCGTGGGCAACCACGCCTTCGATCTCGTCCGGTTCGAACCGATCGAGCAGCGTGTCGGACAGCACGATCCGCTTCGTCCGACCGAGTCCCGCAAAGAAGGCATTCGGCTTCTCCGTCTGCCGGCTCATGTCCATGCGATAGACGTCCGCGATGGGCACCCCAGCCCGCTCGGACAGGTCTCGGATCCGTCGTTGCACGGTCTCGTCTTGCAACACGTCAAACCGATTGAAGATCGGCATCAGGACCACGGGCGCCAGTTGGGCGAAGACGACCGAAACGGGAACCGTCGCCGAAGCGAGGACGAACCACCAATCCCGCGGCCGCCTGCGGATCACCCAAAAGGCGCCCGTTGTCAGCGGCAAACCGACGACGAGGTTCACCGCCAGTCCCTTGATCTGGTCCCCCGCCCAGCCCGCCGTTGTCTGCTTCGACAGACCGTATCGTCGTTCCACAACCAGGTCGCGAACGGCCTCGAACGGCAGACTCGCGATCGCGGCACCCACCGAGGCAACGGCGAGGTAACCGGGCACCGTCAGGCGGTCGTCGGGCATGCGTTGCTCTACCCTGGTTCGGAGCCGGGCCGAGCGCCCCGACAACGCGAACCACGCCATCGCACCGGTTGAGACCGCGGTGCGACCGAACAGCAGTGCCAGGCGGAGCCGGCTGTGCCGCTTTGCCCGCCGTGCATCGAGACCAGGAATGGTCGGCTCGCTCTCAACATCTTCCGGATGCGTCATAGCACGATTCCCCTCATCGATGTTCGCCCGCCGGTCGCACACCCGGCAGGATCAAGCGCACAACGATGCATGCAAGGAGACCGATACGCGACAGCGATGGCCGGTGCTCCGCCACCTGCACCCGGTTCCCTACTCGACGAGCGCCCGCTCGGGCACGAGCCGGCGCAACGGCGTCGGCAGCCACCAGTTCCAGGATCCGAGCAACCGCATCGTCGCCGGTACGAGGAGGGCACGCACGACCGTCGCATCGAGGGCGACGGCCAGCGCGATGCCCAAACCGAGCGCCTTGATCAGGATGACGTCGGCCGAGACGAACGAGGCGGTGACGACGACGACGATCAGCGCCGCGCTGGTGATGATCCGACCGCTCCGTTGCAACCCGGCGGCGACGCTGGCGGTATTGTCGCCGGTCCGATCCCACTCTTCGCGGACGCGGCTGAGCAGGAAAACCTCGTAGTCCATGCTGAGTCCGAAGAGGACGCAAAACATGATCACCGGCAGCGACGCCTCGACGTAGCCGAGCGGAGCGAAATCCAGGAGTCCGGAGAAATGCCCCTCCTGGAACACGTAGACGAGGGCGCCGTACGACGCGACGATCGAGAGCGTATTCATCACGATCGCCTTCAGCGGCAGCACGACCGATCGGAAGAGGAGGAGCAGGACCAGATACGTCGCGACGACGATCAGCGCGATCGCCCGTGGGAAGTCGCCGTACATGAGGCGGACCGTGTCGACGATGTCGGCGGTGCCGCCGCCGACGAGGACGGTCAGATCGCCGCCGGGGCTCTCGGCGCGCAGATCACGGAGCAATGCCTTGTTTTCCGACGAGTTCGCGTAGCTCCGTGAGTAGGCGACGATGACCGCGGCGTTGTCGTTCGCGAGTTGCCCCAGCGGCGAATCGACCGCCAGCCCTCCCAACCGCCGGCGGAGTTGGACGAGGGCGACCGCCTGCTCCCGCGTCACGGTCCCGTCGAACGCCGCGATCCCATCCACCCGCGCGATCCGGGGGTCCTGGCGGAGTCGCTCGGTCAGGTCGTAGAGCGCGGCAACGTTGTTGGGGGCGAAGATCGAGGTCGGCGATTGAACGACCACGACGAAGGGCGAGATTTCGCCCGGCCCGTACTCCCGGACGATCAGGTCGAATGCCTGACGCGACGGCAGGTCGGTCGGCAGGATCGTGGCATCGGGCGACGAGACGTCGACGTGAAGGAAGGGAGCGCCGAGCAAGAGCAGCAATGCCAGCGTCGGGACGAGGACGGCGACCGGATGGCGCATCACCCGGTGCGATAGGGCCGACCAGAAACCGCCCTCGCCGGCTTCGATCTGCGGTGCACGGCGAACGAGGCGAAACCGATCGATGCGGGTTCCAATCACCGAAAGGACGGCGGGGAGAAGGGTCAGCGCGGCCAGGACGGAGCAGAAGACGACCACGACGCCGGCGATCCCGACCGATCGCAGAAACATGAACCCGAAGAGCGTCAGACCGGAGAGCCCGATCAGCACGGTCAAACCGGAAAAGAAGATCGCTCGACCTGCCGTCCCCACCGTCACCTCGACCGCCGCCGCGACGTCGCCGTCGCGCCGCGAGAGTTCCTCCCGGAACCGGCTGGTGACGAACAGCGAATAGTCGACCGCCAAGCCGAGACCGAGCATCGTCGCCAGGTTCAGCACGAAGATCGACAGATCGGTCACCTGCGCGATCCCGTAGAGCGCCAGCAGAACCGTCGCCACCCCGAGTCCGCCGACCGCCAGCGGCACCACGGCCGCGACCACCGACCCGAAGACGAGCAGCAGCGCCGCCAGCGCAAACGGGAACGCGATCACCTCGGCCCGGCGCAGGTCGCGCTGACTGACCGTCTCGATGTCGGCGTAGAAGGCGGGCCCACCGGCGACGAGCAGCGAAAGGTCGGGCGGGTGTCGAAGCGCCGCTTTGAACGCCGGGATGTCCCGCTGTGCTTCCTCCGGCGGCAGATTCAATCCGACCAGGGCGTAGGCGGTGTGACCGTCGCGGGCGATCAAGTGTGGATCGTCGGTAGGGAGGACGACGTGCGTGACGTTTGGCAGCTCCGAGACGCCGGCCAACGCGGCGCGCACCTCGGCGCCGAATTTCGGGTTCGTCGCGACCAGGCCGTCGGAATGGAAGATGACGACGACGGTCGAGGGGCTGAATCCGAGGTCGCGTTCGAGGACGTCGGCCGCCCGCGCGGCATCGGTCTTGTCCGAACTGAAGCCGCCGACCTTGAGCGGCTCTTCGACCCGGAGGAGAAAGGGGATCGAGACCGCGAAAACGACGAACCAGGCGACGATGACCGGCCAACGCCGGCGATGCGCAAAGCGACCAATCGAGACGAACACCGAAAACCCTCAATGCAACCGTCGACCGTCCTCCGTCGGGACCGTACCCCGCGCAAAGATACCCGCCGCTCGGGTCGACGGGCCAGCCGGCGCCGTCGTCTCGATCACTCGCCGATTTCGACAAATCGCCCCTGGTCATCCCGGCGAACCGATCGCACCGCGACGACCGCATCGAGGTTGAGCGGACCGTAGATGTGGGGGAAGACGTGGGCGGGGTCTTCGTACCTGACCGGTGCGGCGAGCCGATCGCGAGCGATGGAGAGGACGACGTAGGCACGGGGGTCGCCCGTGTAATAGCGGTTGCCGACCGCGATCACCTCGTCCTCCCCGTCGGTGCAGTGGATGAAGCCGTCCGAATCGAATGCGTCCGGCAGGTACTGGTTGCCAGACGATCGTGCCTCCCACACATCGCGAGGGACCAGGTGAAAGGTGATCGGCGGGTGATCGAGGTTTGCGCGGTTCACAGGCAAACACCTTCCCCACGAAACACTTGGAGGGGCGGACCGCCCCTACGCATCATCTGCGAACCTCCAGCTATGCAGACGGGCAAATGGACAATTTTTTCTACACCACACCGCTCATCCGGATCACCTCGACACCGCGCTCCTCCAACGCTTTGACCAATCGGTTCACGCCGATCAGGTCGGACGCGATGTGTCCGGAGACGACGACGTTCCCGGAAGGTGCGGGGAGCGCCCGCAACCGCTCCGCCTCCTCGGGCGCGAGGTGGATGTAGACGACGGTGCCGATGCCGTAGGCGAAGAGCGTCTGGGCAACCGCGAACCCACCGTTGGTGCCTGCCCCGTGGTAGACGACGACCCACCCCGCTGATCCATCGAGTCGCCCGACGGGAACCATGACGCGCGTCGGGGCATCCCGGATTTCCGGAATCGTCCGGAGCGCGGCAACGACGTCGCCGACGAGGGGTTCCCGACCGAGACCGTCGAGGTGGCGCTGGATCGTCTCGTCCATGACGCGGCGGCCGTATTCGTCGAGCGGCAGGTGGACGTTCAAGAAGGGCAAGCCGAGCAATCGCGCGACCGACGGTACGTGGTCGTGATTCGCCGCCTGGGCACGGAGCATGGCCCTGGCGATGGCAGGTTGGATGGTCTGGCGGGCGATCTCTTCCGGTACCCCGGCCTCGACCATCAGCTCGACACCGCGGACCAGGACCTTGGGAAAATCGAGCACCGCGCTGCCGCCGGCCGGGTGGTGCGCGATCGCACCGTCAGCGCCGAGTTGCCGGGCAAGCAGCAATTCCGCGGTACCGACGTCGATGCCGACCATGACGCGCCGCAAGCCGGAGCCGGGCACGTAGATCGCGCTGTCGCCGGGTACGACGCTCGTGCCGGCAAGGTCGAGTGCCGTCTGCATGATTTCGTCGGTCGAAATGCCGCCGTTCATCACCGCTCCCGGTTTGACGCCCCACCGGCTCACCCCTATTATCGCGCCGCCGACGTCGGTTGGGTGACGAGCGCGACAACCGCCGCGGTTGGGCACGAGGAGCGCGACCGTGCAGACACGCGACGAGATCCGCCTGACCACACTCGCCGGGTGCGCCGGCTGAGCGTCAAAGATGGGCCCCGAGGCCCTGGCGCAGGTGCTGCGTCCGCTCGCCCGCCATCACCACCCGAACCTGATCGTCGGTCTGCAAACGAGCGACGACGCCGCCGTCTACCGTCTTTCCGACGAGCAGGCGATCATCCAGACGGTCGATTTCTTCCCGCCGGTCGTCGACGACGCCTTTGCCTACGGCGCGATCTCCGCCGCCAACAGCATGAGCGACATCTACGCGATGGGCGGCGACGTGCTCTTCGCCCTCAACATCGCCGCCTTCCCGGACGATCTCCCGCGGGAACTGCTTTCTCGCATCTTCGAGGGCGGCGCCGGCAAGGTCCTCGAAGCCGGGGGTGTGATCGCCGGCGGTCACACGGTCACGGACGACGAGCCCAAGTACGGACTCTGCGTCACTGGCACGATCCACCCCGAGCGGATTCTGACCAAGGCCGGAGCGAAACCGGGCGACCGCCTCTTCCTCACCAAACCGATCGGCACCGGCGTGATCACGACGGCGCACAAGAACGGCGTCGTCTCCGACGAGCACCTTCAGGCCGCCCTCAACACCATGCTGAAGCTCAACCGCGCGGCATCCCTCGCCGCCAGGACGGTCGGCCCGAACGCGTGTACCGACGTCACCGGGTTCGGGCTCCTCGGCCACGGTTTCGAGATTGCGGACAAGAGCCGCGTCGGCCTGCGCATCAGGGCCTCTTCCGTGCCCATGCTACCGGGAGCGGAAGAGTACGCGACCCGTGGACAACTGCCGGGCGGGCTCGGACGGAACCGCGACTACTACGCGGCGGGGGGCGTGACGATCGCACCGAGCCTGCCCGCCGAATTGGCGGCGCTCCTCTATGATCCGCAAACGTCGGGAGGGCTCCTGCTCAGCGTCGCGGCGGACAAGCGCGACGCGCTGCTCGAAGCCTTCGCCGAGGTTGGGGAAGCGATTTGGGAGATCGGTGAGGTCGTCGCCGGAACAGGCGTGACCGTCGCGCCGTAGCGGGCGCCGCCCGAATGGAGTTTCCGTGGACCCCTCCACCGTCGCCGTGATCCTCAATCCCGCCTCCGGCGCGGGGAAAACCCTCAAGCTCGTGCCGCGGGTAACGAAGGCGCTCCAGGACCAGGGGCGGCCCTTCGATCTGCATCTGACGTCACGGGCGGGCGAAGCCCCGGAGGTGGCGCGCCAGTTCGCACTCGACGGTGCGGCGGTGGTGATCGCGATCGGCGGCGACGGTACCATCAACGAGGTCGCCAACGGTCTGCTCGCGAGTGGTCGGGACGTGCCGCTCGGGCTCGTGCCCTCGGGGCACGGCAGCGACTTCGTGCGGACCGCTGGCACGGCGAAGTCGGTCGAGGAGGCAATCGGTAGGGCCTGCGGCGGAAAGACGAGGCGACGGATCGACGTCGGACTGGCCGCGTTCGACGACGGCACGTCGCGCTACTTCCTCAACGTCGCCGGTTTGGGGTTCGACGCCGAGGTCGCCCAACGCGTGCTCAAGACGCGATTGCCGGGCAGTACGCTCCCCTATCTCGTCGCCATCGTCGGTGCCCTCGCACGCTACCAGAACATCCAGGTCAAAGTCGAAGCCGACGGCGAGGTGATCTCCCAGACCGCCGTGTTCGTGACCGTCGCGAACGCCCAGTATTTCGGCGGCGGATTGCACATCGCGCCGATGGCCGCGGTCGACGACGGGCTGCTCGACTTCGCGGTGATCGGCGACTTCGCCAAGGTCGAGCTGATCCGCCAGGTCCCCAGCGTCTACCGCGGCACGCACGTCACCCACCCGAAGTTCCTGCACCGCCGGGCGACGTCGATCCGGGTCGAGACGGCCCAACCCGCGCGCATCCAGGTCGACGGCGAGCTGGCGGGGAGCGCCCCGGTCACCTTCACCGTCGTCCCCGGCGCCCTGTGCCTGGCGGGATGAACGCCTCGTCTCCCAGCACATCCGTCTTGCCGACGTCCCGCCAGGGTTGGCAGTCGCTCCTCGATCGCCTCGGCATTCGTCCCAGCAAGGGACTCGGCCAGAACTTCCTGTTCGAGCGGGGCGTGGTACAACGGATGGTGCGCGCGTTGGACGTCGGACCCGACGATCTCGTGCTCGAGATCGGCCCGGGTCTCGGTATCCTCTCCGAAGAGCTCCTCCATCACGCAAAGCAGATCGTTGCCGTCGAACTCGACCGGCGGCTGGCGGCGCACCTGAGAGAGACTTTCGCGAACGAACGGAAAATCCATCTGATCGAAGGCGACGCGCTGACGATCGACCTGTCCGAAATCGTCGGACCGAATCAGCCGTATCTGGTCGCGGCGAACCTCCCCTACTCCGTGGGAACGGCCGTGCTCCGGCGACTGCTCGAGACGCCGAACCGGCCGGAGCGACTGGCACTGATGGTCCAAAAGGAGGTTGCCGAGCGCCTCGTCGCCCGGCCGCCGAAGATGACCGTCGTCGGGGTCGCTACCCAGTTCTACGCCGAACCGCGAATCGCGTTCGCCGTGCCGCCGTCGGTCTTCATCCCGCCTCCAAACGTCGAATCGGCCGTCGTCCTCTTACAGACTCGCCGCGAATTGCCGTTGCCGGAGGCCGATCGCCCGCGGTTTTTCCGCATCGTCAACGCCGGTTTTCGCCACAAGCGCAAGCAACTCGCCAACTCGATTGCGGACGAACTCGACGCAGCCAAGGCAGACGTTGCCGCCTGGTTGACCAAGGCAGGCGTTGACCCGATGCGCAGGGCCGAGACCCTCAGCGTCCCCGAGTGGATCGCGCTGACGCGGGCTGCTCCACCGGCACTCGCGCCATGACGACCGTTCGCGCCCTGGCGCCGGCGAAACTCAACCTGGGGCTCGAGGTGGTTGGGAAGCGGCCGGATGGGTACCACGACATCGCCACGGTGATGCAGACCATATCGGTGTTCGACCGCCTGACGGTCAGCCCGGCCCCGAACCTTCGACTACACGCCTCGGACCCGACGCTGGCAGACGAGGACAACCTGGTCACAAAGGCTGCTTCCCTCCTCCGCAGCGAGTTCGGTTGTTCGGCCGGGGCGTCGATCACGCTGGCGAAGCGAATCCCGGCGGCTGCCGGTCTCGGCGGCGCCAGCAGCGACGCCGCCGCCACCCTGGTTGCGCTGTCGCACCTCTGGCGACTCTCGCCCAATGCGACCACGTTGGTCGCCTTCGCCGCGCGAATCGGCAGCGACGTGCCGTTCCTGCTCGGCGGCGGCACCGCGCACATCGGAGGACGCGGCGAGATCAGAAGGCCGCTGCGACCACTCTCCGAGGTCTGGTTCGTCTTGCTCGTGCCGTCGGTGTCGATCCCGCGCAAAACCGCCACCCTCTATGCTGCGCTGACTCCGCACGACTTCAGTTCGGGCGATCGCACGAAGGATCTGGTGGCAACACTCGACGCGCGCGGTCCAATCCGTCCCGAACTCCTCGCCAATGCCTTCCGGCGACCACTCCTCGCACTGTGGCCCGATCTGGTCGAATACGAGCGGCACTTCGCCGACGCGGGCGCGCCATTTGTCGCCTTATCGGGGTCGGGACCGACGCTCTACACGTTGGTGGGAGACCGGCAGCGCGCGCGGACCATCGCCCGCGCGGCACTCGATGCGATTCCTGTCGGGTCGCGCGTCTTCGTCGCGCGTCCGGTGGATCGAGCGCCACTTATCCGCATCGACGGGGATTGAACCGGGCAACGGCGCGGAACGCCGGCCGCCTCCCGTGCGTTCGAGCGATACGTCCGGTCGTCCATGCCACCGCCGGATTTGCCGAGAATATCCGGCGTTCTCCCGGTTTGACGCCCGATTCGACGGCCACCTAGAATCCACCCGGAGGCGCCAACGACGTGAATCGGACGACCGTCAACCGGCGCTACAAGATTGAGCGCAAAATCGGCGAAGGTGGCATGGCCGAGGTCTATCTGGGCCACGACGATCTCCTTCACCGACCGGTCGCCATCAAGTCGCTCCGGCCCCAATACGCAGCCGACGCCGGGTTCCGCACCCGATTCGAACGCGAGGCTCAGGCAGCGGCCAGTTTTTCCCACCCCAACATCATCGACATCTACGACGTGGGCGAGGACCGCGGCACGCCTTACCTCGTGATGGAGTACGTTCCCGGCGAAACGCTCAAAGAGATCATCGCCAACGAGGGGCCGTTCGACCCCGACGACGTCGCCATCCTGATCGAGCAAGTCGCCTCCGCGCTCGACTACGCCCACGAGCGCGGTTTCGTCCACCGCGACATCAAGCCGCAGAACATCCTCGTCGACGGCGACGGTCTCGCCAAGGTCGTCGACTTCGGGATCGCCAAGGGTCTCGCCGATTCGCCGCTGACCGAAGCCGGTTCCGGTTTGGGCACCGTCCACTACGTCTCGCCCGAGCAGGCCAGCGGATTGATGGCGACCCCGTCGTCCGACATCTACTCGCTTGCCGTCGTCGCCTACGAGATGCTGACCAACCGCCTCCCCTTCGACTCCGACAGCGCGGTCGGCATCGCCATGAAACACATCAACGAGCAACCTCGCCACCCGTCCCTGGTCAACCCCGACGTCCCCCGCCAGGCCGGCGACATCGTCCTCCGCGGTCTCGCCAAGGATCCGACGAAGCGCTTTCCCACCGCCGGCGCCTTTGCCCGCGCCCTCAACGATTGGCGGACCTACGGCCCGCCTGCCACGCGGCAACCGGCAGCCGCCGAGCAAACGGTCTGGATTCCGCCCGAGCAGAGGACCGCGGTCACGACCGATTCCCAACCCGCTGCTCCGCAGCGCGCAACCAGATCGGAGCATCGCGGTCGCCCGGTTGGTGCCGTCGACCACGTCCCCGCCGGACTCGCTTCCTCGGCCCCGGACGAACCCGTTCCCCTTACCGACGACCAGCGGACGAACCTCGGTTGCGTGTCTTGGGTCGTCGGTGCCGGCGTCATCCTCGGGCTGGCGGCATTGGTCTGGTTCGGTTCGCGCCTCTCGGACCGGCTGTCGGGTTTTGGCGCCGGCGACGAGACGAAGCCGACCCCGACGCAAGCGGTGATCGCGGACGAAGTTCTGCCGACGGCGACGACGGCGGTACTTCCGTCGCCGACGGGGACGGCGGTCATTGCTGCCTCAGCGCCGACGCAGATGGCGAAACCGGATGGCGTCGCCGTGCCGTCCCTGGTCGGTCTCGCCGTGGACGACGCCAGGGACTCGCTCGATCGGATCGATCTGGTCCTCGAGGTCGGCAACGACGAGACGTCGGAAGAGGTCCCCGCGGGAAACGTTTCCAGCCAGGACCCTGCGCCCGGGGTCGAGGTCGATCCCGGTACCTCCGTCCGCGTCAACCTCAGCACCGGTCCGGCGGCGATCGATCTTGCCTCGTTCGACCCGGCCGACGCCGATCCCGACGACCTGGAAGAGCGGCTCAGATCATCGGGTCTCGACGTGGCTCGCCGCCAAGAATCGTCGGCGGACGTCGCGGAGGGGCGCGTCATCCGTCTCGAACCCGGCGACTCTGCCAAACCCGGCGACACGGTGACCATCGTCGTCAGTGCCGGTAACAAGGTCCAAATCCCGGCGGATCTTCAGGGCACACCGGTTGAGGAGGCGAAGGCAAAACTCGAAGCGTTGGGTCTGACGGTGGCGAACGAGGTCCCCGTCTCCCAGCAGGTGATCGTCGACGCCGGTATCGCCGATCTCGCCCAGGCCGGCATCGAGGACCAGGACGTCGTCGGCATCCAGGACAGCGGCGCGACCTTCGGGGGCTTCGTCGCTTCCGGCGCCGAAGTGATCCTGGTCTACTACGACGCTCAACTCGATGGCCAGTAGCGCGATGAACCGCGTGCGGAACAGGACTCCGCTTCGCCGATCGCTGTTGGCGCTCGCGGTCTTCGTGCTCGGGTTCGCGACGACGATCGGGGTCGGCGCGGCCCAGTCGCGTGGCTATTCGCGACCGGCGGTGACCGTGCTCGGCACGGGAGCGCAGCTCTCGGTCCTCGTCACCGACGGTCCGGCCCGGCTCCTGCTCGCGTCCGGCGACGATCCCGCGGCGCTCGGCAATGCCCTGGCTCGCATCAGACCGATCGCCCGGCATCGAATCGACGTCCTCCTCCTGGCCGGAACGACCGACGACGTGACCTTCCTGGCGCGGGCTCGACGAAGCGTCGAGGAACGCCACACCGAGGCGATCGGGAATCCGGACGTGCTCGGCGCCCTGGGATTGCCGGTCGATGCGGTCGTCG
>DATBFX010000127.1:0-6095 GCA_036558305.1 Thermomicrobiales bacterium
GCTCGCGTCGGTACCAGGCGCGCGCCAGCTCGAGACTGCTCGCGGCCTCCAGCGGCGGGACGCCGCCGAGGAGCGGCGTATACCGGCCGCCGGGACCGGGTGCGAAGAGTTCGAGTTGATCGGGTAGCGATTCAGCCGCGCCGCGTTCCTGCGCCAGTAGTTGCGGATCGTCGGTGTAGGGCCGATCCCTGTCGACGGTGGTCAGTCCGTCGAGACGACGGGAAGCCCGCCGCCGGCTCTTGTCGACCTGTCCGAAACCGGCCTTTTGCATCGCCAAGCCCCGTGCGACTCGTTCAGCCCGTTGCGGCGACGGGCTCGATGCGGGCTGCTGCCAGCGTAGGGGGAGCCCTGCGTCGTGTCAAGACCGGTTCGCCGAAAGCGAACGATTGGCCGCTTTCGACGTCAACCCCGATCCTCGTCGGAGGCGGCGCGATCGACGACCCGGCGGATGGCGGCGACGCTTGCGCTTTGGGTCGTGACGACGGCGACGTCGAGGCGAGCGGCGGCGGCCCGGATCTGATCGAAGGTGCTGTGGGCAATCTGAGACGCAATCACGACGACGAGATCGCTACCGGAGAGCGTCGCCTCGACGGCGCGGCGGTGTCGCGTGGCCTCCCAGGCGGGTGGGATCTCTCGCACGTCCGTGACGCCGATGGCCCGAAGATCGCGCCTGGCCAACGAGCGCAGCGCCGGATGTCCGCCCGCGATGGTGACAGTCTGGGCCCGGGCTTGCGGTAATCCGTCGAGGGTGTCCACCGGTGGCTCGGGTGCCGCCGAGGGCGCCGCGGCGCGGCGACAGGTCTCGACGCGGTAGGCGGCGTCGGGGGCTCCGAAGGCGTGGAGCAGGCGTTCGGCGGCGCGGGCGAGCCCGCGGTCCGCCGCGTGCCGACAACCGAAGGCCTCGATCAGTGCCAGTGCTTGCGCGGGGAGTCCGGTGTCCGACGGCGCGTACAGGAACTGTTCGAGGGCGCTCAGTGCGGACGTCGGGTGGCCGAGGACGACGTCGAGGGCCGCCCAACGTTCCTGGTCGAGGACGACGGCCCAGCCGCGAGGCCCGGCCCCCGCCGCGGTTTCGAGGAGGTCGAGTGCGGCGGGGATCAGGTCGGGAGGCGAGCCGAGGGTCGAGAGCGCGTCGAATCGCGCGGCGCACCACGCGAGGCGCTGATCCGGCGAGAGGTTGGGACCGGCGTCACGGAGGTAGCGTTCGATCAGGAGGGCGACGTTGCCGTATTCCCGGCGGTCTGAATAGATCTGGTGAAGGGCGGTGACGACGTCCCGATCGAAGTGGCCCGAGGCGATGAGTCGTTCGAACCCCCGCTGGGCGAGATCGAACCGGGCGGCGTCGAAGAGTTGCCAGGCCGCGCGCCGGAGGGATGAGGGATCGACCGTGTCGCTTTCGATCGTGATGCGGGCGGTCGCGAGGACCGTTTCCTGGCGGCTGCCGTGCATGCGTGTTCGCCTCCTGCCCGACGCGCGGGGTGGTCGGAAGTGTAGTGTGCCCGTTGCTTTGGAGCGTCCGCGGACCGGTTCGGGCACGCGTGTTGCATGCGACGGGAGGGAATGGGCACCGGAAGGGTGGATCGAGGAGAAGTTGCCATGCCCCTAGGGAAACTCTGGAGCCGCGTCGTCGGTCTTCGCGGTTGGAACCAGGAAGTGCAGATGCTCCACAACGTCGAAGGCGACGAGACGCCGCCGCCCGGCGAGACGGTCCCGACGGCGATCGAGGAGCGACAAGCGCGTGAGCTGTCGCCCGAGGAGCAGCACCGGAAGTACGAAGAGTGGCCGGGGGAGGATCCCGGTCACTGAGGTGACCAAGGCTACCGCATCGACGATCGGCCACGGGCAGGACGGTCGCGCCGTATCATCGCCAAGTCGGCATATCTCCCATTGACGATCTTTTGTTATGCCGATATACTGATGGCTGAATTGGACAAGGAGCGCAACGGTCAGCGGAACTGGCGATGGGCGAGTTGGTGGTCGGGCGACCGGCGCTGCAACTGAATACGGCGGTTTCGCTGCCGCTCGACCTGGTGTCGGCGATGTCCCTGTTGTACCGGGCCGTCCCCGGCAGCGGGCTCGACCGCTGGCTGGTGGCGACGCGGCGGGGATTGTCCGACGACCTGCGGGCCGACCTCGACCTGTTGCACGGATTTTCCGGCCGGCTCCTCTATTACATGGAGGAACCGGTGATGCGGTTCGAGCCGTTGCGGCCGGACCGGATCGGTGCCGGTTTCGACGACTTGATCGCATTCCTGGAAGCGTTGCCGGCTGCCGAGTTTCGGTCGATGGTGGAGCACGCGCTGCAGCGGGTTCACTGCGATCTCGGGACCGGGATGGCCCTGCCCGAGTTCGACGACGAGGCGGCGTGGCGGGCGTATGTCGAACCGGCGCTGACGACGGCGACGGCGGACGACGTCCTGTCGCTGGTCGCGGCGCCGGGGGAGTTGAAGGAGCGGACGGTCTGCCTGATCCGCGGGGTTTGGGATCGCGTTTATGCCGAGGCGTACGGGGAACGGTTGCCGGTGTTGAGGCAGGCGGCCGATCTCGCCGTGGCGGCGATGCGGCCGGGATTTGGGCCCGCCTTCAGCGAGTTGACCGGGAATCGCTTGCCGTCGACGTTGGTCTCGGGATTGAACGACGTCGAGTGCGTGACGTTTTGTCCGTCGTATCACCTCGGCTCGTTCGTCAGCTACATCCTTTACCCACCGGATCTGGTGGTGTTCTTCGGGGCGCCGGAACTGGTGGCGCGGGTGGAGGCGCCGCTCGCCGGCGACGGTGCGGCGCCGACCGGCGCATCCAGGATGGAGCGTCTCGGCACCTCGATCAGCACCGAGGATCTGCTCGAAGGCATCCGCGCGCTCGGCGATCCGAACCGTCTGCGCGTCATCGATTTGCTGGCGGGTGGCGAGCTTTATGCACAGGAGATCGTCGGCCGCCTCGGCATCGCGCAATCGGCCGTTTCGCGCCATCTGTCGCTCCTGGAACGGGCGGGATTGGTGCGGGTGCGACGGCGGGGAGGTAAGCGGTACTACGCGGTCGATTGCGTCCGTTTGGATGCGCTGGCAGACGCGTTGCGCTGCCGGGGGCGCGCGTAGATCGGTCGCGCATGGCTGCCGAGAACACTAGACAAGCCGTGAAAACGTGGTACAATCGACGTACGGACAGAGTCCATATCAACCAGCGGCGGTGAACGTACGGCCGCGGGACCTTAACAAATGAACACAGCTTTCTGTCGACGTTCCGCGTCGAGCTTCGTGCCGAAGGGCACGTCGTTCCGCGGGGCGACGGGTACCGGCGAGAACCGCGTTTCGACCTGCCGCGCCGGCGGCCCGAATCCAACCTTTGCCGCCTCGGGCGACGTTAGCCGGTCGCCTGGCACATTCACACCCCTTCTTCCTCCGTTTGCGGTTCGCGCGGTCATCAGGCGATGGCGGCGGCCGCACCTCGTTTCTCTCCCCTCCGAAGCTTGATCCATCGATCGCGGTCAAGCTGGATTCCCTCGGCAGCGATCGAACAGGACGGTGCGCCCGGCGCGACGATGCGCCGGGCGTAACTGTTTAAGGCGACGACCCCCACCCCCGACCGCCACCCAGAGGGTCCCCGGCCTGCCGCAGCGGGAGGGGGGTCGGGGGTGGGGGTGGTGGCTCAGCTCGCTTCGGTCTCGATTCGCGGGAAGAGGGGGCCCGCCGGTTGAACCTTGGTGAAGGTTGCGACGCCCCAATTTGCGTCTCGGGTCCAGGCGCCGTCGGAGATGGGTAGAAGGCCGAGTTGGGACATGATGCGGTCGGCGGTGGTCGGGATGTAGGGGGCGAGGAGGATGGCGGCGAGGCGGGTGGCTTCGGCGGCGGACCAGAGGGTGGTGTCGAGGAGGGCGGTGGCGTCGGGTTGCTTGGCGAGTTTCCAGGGTTGGCGCTCTTCGAGGTACTGGTTGGCACGGCGGACGAGGGACCAGATCGATTCGAGGGCGTCGTCGAGGTCCCAGGCGTCGAGTTGGGCGGCGGCGCGGTCGCGCGCCTCGTCGGCGACGCGGCGGAGATCGGCCTCTGGAGCGCCGCCTTCGCCGGGCGCGGGAATCTCGCCGCCGCGGTAGCGGCCGATCATGGCGACGACGCGATTGAGGAGGTTGCCGAGGTCGTTGCCGAGGTCGTCGTTGTGGCGGCGGATCAGGTTGGCGCGGGAGAAATCGCCGTCGGAGGCGACGGAGACGTCCCGCATCAGGTAGTAGCGAATCGGATCGGCGCCGAATTCGGCGACGAGGTCGACCGGATCGACGGTATTGCCGGTGGTTTTGGAGATGCGTTGGCCCTCGAGGGTCATGAAGCCGTGCACGACGATGCGGCGCGGCAGCTCCAGACCGGCGGAGAGGAGCATTGCCGGCCAATAAAGGCAATGGAAGCGCGTGATGTCTTTGCCGATGACCTGGGAGTCGGCGGGCCAGTAGCGGTGGAAGCGATCGGTGTCGTCGGGGAAACCGATGGCGGTGATGTAGGTGGTGAGGGCGTCGAACCAGACGTACATGACGTGGTCGGGATCGCCGGGGACGGGAATACCCCAGGGGATGGCGTCGGGTCGGACGCGGCGAGAAACGGAGAAGTCTTTGAGACCGGAGCGGAGGAGGGCGAGTATCTCGGGGCGCCAGACGGATGGGGTGACGAAGTCCGGGTTGGCTTCGTAGTGTTTGAGAAGGACGTCGGTGTATTTGCTGAGGGCGAAGAAGTAGTTCTCCTCCTGGAGGTATTCGGGTTGGACGGTGGGGTGGAGGGGGCAGTGGCCGTTTACCAACTCGTCCTCGGTGTAGTAGTTGTTGCAGTTCGGGCAGTACCAGCCGGCGTAGTTCGCCTTGTAGACGTCGCCGTTGGCCTGGGCGCGGGAGAAGAGTTCGGCCGAGGCGACGGCGTGGCGGGGCTCGGTGGTGCGGACGAACGCGTCGACCGAGATGCCGAGGGCGTCCCAGGCGCGGAGGAAGGCGGTCTCCATGCGGTCGGTCCATTCCTGGGGGGAGACGCCGTTGTCGGCGGCGGCGCGGAGGATGTGCTGGCTGTTCTCGTCGAGTCCCATGCAGAAGGTGGTGTCCTCGCCGAGGAGGCGGTGGAAGCGGGCGACGACGTCGGCGGCGATCTTCTCCAGGGAGTGGCCGATGTGGGGCGCGCCGTTGGGGTAGTCGATGGCGGTGGTGATGTAAAAGGTTCCGGGTGCGGCCATGACGGTCTCATTCTCCAGTTGTGATGGGTGAGGGACGGTTTCGGGGACGCAAAAATGGAGCGTTACCGCTCCAGCCCGCCCGATCGTTCGGTTGTGCGTGTTGGCGTAGACCGCGTTCGACGCTCACCTCCGACCGGCGGGCCAAGGCATGCCCATCATGGCACCCATCGTCGGTGCCGCGCGGTCGATTGTGATGGCAAGCACAAAGTCGTCCATGGGGGCACTATAGCGATTCGTGCTGGGAAGTGCAAGATGGTCGGGTGGTGGTTCGGATTGAGACGGGTTGGTGTGGACCGGGAGGAGACGAGACCCGGCGCGATCTGGACGGTGCGCGGCGGGCGAACGCCGAGATCGCGCCCGAGATGACGGTTCGTGCGCCGCGCCGCCGGGTACCGGGCTCGTGATAGTTGCCGGCTGGGGTCGGTAACGGGACCCAGGGTTGAAACCCTGGGCTGACGCCACGAAACCCCTCCGGGGTTAGATCCACGACCGCCACGGCTATCGAATCGAGCCGGGAAGGTTCATCTGACCGGTGCCGGGCGGCGGCGCGCGATTGGTCCGGCGCGGTAGGGGGCTATTGTCCGGTGGAGGCGGGACGCGTGCCGAGCGTGACCGTCACCGTCATTTGGAGGTCGTTGCGCTGGATGACGACGTCGACCGTTTCGCCCGGCTTGTGGGAGAAGAGGACCTCGCTGAACGGGTGTTGCTCGTCGATTTGCTGGCCGTCGATCGAGAGGATGACGTCGCCGGCCCGGATGCCGGCGTCGTCGGCCGGTCCGCCCGGGCTGACCGCGGTCACCAGGACGCCCGTCTCGACGCTCAGGTCCGCCTGCGCCGCGAGCTCGGGGGTGACCGGGACGAAGCCGATGCCGAAGTAGGGGTAGCTCACCGAG
>DATBFX010000128.1:0-9913 GCA_036558305.1 Thermomicrobiales bacterium
CTTCTATGACCAGCCGCCGATCCGCGCGATGCGTGCGGTCTTCGCCAACATCGACATGAGTATCACGCGGCGGGCCGAACAGTACGTCCCGCGCGACGACGACCGATGATCTTGCAGGATCGCGTCGCGATCGTGACGGGCGGCGCACGCGGGATCGGCTACGCCATCTGCCGTGCGTTCGGAAGTGCGGGCGCCAGGTTGGCGCTCTGCGACAACCGCGCGGGCGCCGCCGAGGATGCGGCGACGGCGCTGCGCGAACTCGGATATGATGCCGAGGGCTATACAATCGACGTACGCGACTCAATGGCGGTCGACGGAATGGTGACGGCGGTGCTCGACCGGCACGGGCGTGTCGACGTCCTCGTGAACAACGCCGGGCTGGCCATCCTCGAACCCTCGGAGGGGGTCAGCGACGAGCACTGGCAACTCCAGATCGACGTCATGCTCAGTGGGCCGTTCTACTGTGCCCGGGCGGTGGCACCAGCGATGATCCGCCAAGGCGGCGGCGCGATCGTCACCATCAGCTCGATCGGTGGGTTGGGTGGCTGGCCGCAACGCGCCGCCTACAATGCGGCCAAGGCCGGCGTGATCAACCTGACGGAGACGCTCGGAACCGAGTGGGCGCGCCACGGTATCCGCGTCAACGCGGTGGCTCCGGGCGTCACGATCACCGACCTTGGCAAGGAACAGCAGACAACCTCCGACCCGACCGCTCGGGCCAGACCAGCCTCGATGGCGACCTACGAACGGCGCCATCCCCTCGGCCGCCGCGCGACCGCCGACGAGATCGCGCAAGCGGTGCTTTTCCTCGCCAGCGACCGGGCGAGCTACATCACGGCGACGACGCTGCGGGTCGACGGCGGTTGGGCGGCCTGGGCCAACCCACGCTGAAGATCTGCCCATCCCTGAGGACGAACGAATGGCAAGCGAGTTACGCGACCATGTGGCGGCAGTGGCGGTGGACGACGACGACCTGGCCAAGGCGATCATTGAGCGGCTTGAGCTGGTGGGTGCCCGCGTCCATCGGATCGATCAGCCGAGTGAGGATGGTCCCGGGTCCGATTTGCCACGGCTGCAGGAGACGGTTGCGGCGGTTGTCGGAGGAGAGGGGAGCCTGGACATCTGGGTGCAAAGCGCACACGCTGACGATCCAAAACCGGCCGCCGAGCTCGATCTTCTCGCCTGGCAGCGCGGACTTTCGCAGACCGTTGGGGTCACCTTTGCCGGCGCTCAGGCCGCGGGCCGATTCATGCTGTCGCAAGGGCGTGGATCAATGGTCTTGCTCACATCCGTCGATGGGTTCCTCGCGAGCGGAGGACGAGTTACCGCCTGCTGTGGGGCCGCCGGCGTGATCATGCTGGCGAAAACCCTCGCCTGCGAATGGGCCGGTAACGGTGTGCGGGTCAACGCGGTAGCGAGCACAAGGTGGTTGGCGCCGCCGCGAGGTTCGGAGGAGGTGGAGATCACGGCAGTGGGGATCTCGCCAAGCCGCATCCCGCTCGGTCGGCCACCGCGCCCGACCGAACTGGCCGAGGCCGTGGTCTATCTGGCCGGCCCCCAATCGAGCTTCGTCACCGGGGAGGTGCTTCGCGTGGATGGCGGATGGACGGGATACCACCTGTTCTGATCGGTGGCGCGGACGCGGCGGACGACCCCCATCGCGACGACGAGCGCGACGGTCCGAATGTCTGGAGAGGAGGACACATGCGCCTGACCGGGATCTCGCATACCAGCTTTACGGTGAGTGACATGGAGCAATCGCTGGGCTTCTACCGCGACCTGCTGGGCATGGTGGTGGTCGGTGAGGTCGAGCGCGAAGGCGAGTTTATCGAGCAGGTCGTCGGGTTTCCCAAGGCGTCGCTGCGCATCAGAGGACTCAAGCTCCCGGGCGGCTCGGATCACATCCTCGAACTGATCGAGTATCGCGTGCCACAGGGCCAGCGGATCGATCTCCGGACCTGCAACCCAGGGAGCGCCCACTTCTGCTTCGTCACCGATGACATCCACTCGGCCTACGAGGAATTGAGCGGCAAAGGAGTGCGGTTCAAGTCGGCGCCCGTACGGATCCCTTCCGGCCCGAACGCCGGAGGGTTCGATGTCTATTTCCTCGATCCCGACGGCATCACACTCGAGCTTTCACAACCACCTTCAACCAACTCGTGATGCGTCGAGGAGCAACAAAGCGCAGGAAAGGCTGGTCCCATCATCATGCAAGATCACACCCGCAGCCGTTCGTCGCCAATACCCAGCACGCGCATTCACTTTACACGTTATAAGGTGGCGCTGCTTCGTGCTCTCCGTTTCGTGGCACGGATCAAGTGCTGTACATGCGGAAATGCACCGATTGTTGCAGCGAACGGCGGGATGACATTGTCCGGATTTTGACGGCAAGATCAGAGGCCGGGGCAGACTCTCCGGAGAAGACGCATTCTCTGTCCAGATTATCAGCACAGTTGGTCGCCGCCTCGGTGGTGCCACTTACCGCTGAAGGTGAGGACCACCGAGCGCTCAACGTGACAACCCGATCGAGGATGGGCACCGCGTGGTTTGTGTCTGGGAGCGCCCCGTGCGCTCCCGCTACTCATGAAGGCATTGATCCTTCTCGGTCGCGTTTCCCCGCGGACACAGAGGCGCACGGGGCGCTCCCCGACACCACGGCTGCGGCTCGGCTCAGCGACCGGCGGCTGCCGCTGCTTTCGGCAACGTGAACGAAAACACCGACCCGCCCTCCGGCGGTTGCGCCACCCAGATGCGGCCGCCATGGGTCTCGACCAGGCGGCGGGCGATGGTGAGGCCGAGACCGGCGCCGCCGCCACCATCACGCGAGCGCGCCTTGTCGCCGCGGTAGAAGCGGTCGAAAACGTGCGGCAGGTCCGTGGCCGCGATGCCCTCGCCGGTGTCGCGGACGTCGACCTGGACGTCCGCTCCGCGGTCGAGCACCTGGACGATGACCGACCCGTCCGCCGGTGTGTGGCGGATCGCGTTCTGGATCAGGTTGTAGAGGACGCGCTGGATGCGGTCGGGATCGATCAGCACCGGCGGCACCCCCCAATCGACGTTCGACCGGAGGGCTACCCCCTGGCGAGCCGCCTGGGCGTTCATCGATTCCAGCGTTTCCAGGACGAGCGTCGCGATCGGACTCGGTTCGAGCTTCAACGTCACCTGACCGGCGTCGAGGCGGGCGATCTCGAACAGGTCGTCGATCAGCTTGCCGAGACTGACCGTTTCCCGCTCCATCGCGGCGATGTAGCGGCGGACGGTTGCGGGGTCGTCCGCCACCCCGTCGGCGATCGCCTCGACCATCACCCGGAGCGAGGCGAGCGGCGTCCGCAGATCGTGGGAAACGGCCGCGATCAACCCCTGGCGTGCCTCCTCCAACTCGCGCTGGCGGACGAAGGCGGCTTCGAGTTTGCCTGCCATCGCGTTGAACGCATCGGCCAGCTCCGCCATTTCCCGCTCGTTGGACCGGGGCACGCGCGTCGAGAGATCGCCCGCCGCCATCCGCCGCGCGGCGGCGACCAACTCCTTCAACGAATCGCCGATCGACGCGCTGACGAGCGCCGAGTAGATGGCGCCGATCGCCACCGAATAGCCGAGGAGCAGACCGAGGAGCGACAGGTCGTGGGTGGAGATCATCATCGCCGCGGCGGTCACGCCGACATTGATCAAGACGACGAGGATCGCCACGACGTGGGCGCCCATGATCCGGGTGACCAATCGATCCCACGGACCCTGCTGCGAAACCCGGATGAAAAGACCGCCCGCCGCCAGCGAGACGACCGCCGAGGTCATCAAGAGTTCGATCATCAACGGGATGTCGTGCGTCGGCAAATCGAGCACGACCACGGCCACCGCCAGCGCCACGACGACGGCGACGACGACCGCCAACGCCACCTGCAAGATTCGTCGGAGAAGGGGCGAAGAGCGAATCAGGTCGGACATCGTTGGTAGACGGACAGACGGGACCCAGAGGGTACCCCCGGACAGACGGACAGACGGACGAGAGGCCAGGGCCAGGTTGTATGGAGCGGGAAACGGGAAACAGCACAGGCGCGCGCGCCTGTGCCCCGTTTTCTTGCCCCCGACGACTGATGACCGGCGACTGACGACTGTCTCATCCGCCTGTCCGTCTGTCCGTCTGTCCGTCTACTTCACGGCTCGAACTTGTAGCCGACGCCCCAGACGGTTTTCACGTAGCGCGGTCGCTCCGGGTCGGCTTCGATCTTCTGGCGGAGGCGGCGGATGTGGACGGTGACGGTGCCGCCGTCGCTGGCGTAGGACCAATCCCAGACCTTGTCGAGCAACTCGTCGCGGGTGAAGACCTGACCGGGGTGCTGGGCCAGGAATTCGAGCAGGTCGAATTCGCGGGCCGTCAGCTCGACCACGTTCCCGGCGACTTCGACCTGGCGGCGATCCGGCCGGATCGTCAGCGAGCCGAAGCGGAGCGGATCGCCCTCGGCCAGGGGCGGGGTCGATGCGCGCCGGAGTACGGCTTTGATGCGGGCGACGAGTTCGCGCGGGCTGAACGGTTTGGCGACGTAGTCGTCGGCGCCGACGCCGAGACCGATGATGGTGTCGGTCTCTTCGCTCTTGGCCGTGACCATGATGATCGGGACGTTGCTGGCGGTGCGGATGCGGCGACAGACCTCGAGGCCGTCGATCCCCGGCAGCATCAGGTCCAGCAGGACGAGGTCGGGCCGGGCGGTCGCGAACCGGCTCAACGCCTCCGGTCCGTCGGCCGCGCTCTCGACACGAAAACCGTCCTTGCGCAGGTAGTCGGCGACGACCTCGCGCACGATCGGTTCGTCGTCCACGATCAGCACCGTCGGCATGAGGTCCTTCCCGGTCTGCCCCGTGGGGGAACGCAACTCCCTGTTGCCGAAATCGCCGGTAGCCAACGACGGCATCACCATGGTACACCGCTCCCGGTCGCCCAGAATTCGGGCAACGTCGATTCGATCGTCGCGTGTTCGCGTGACTCCAGGCCGTACAGAAATGACGCGTTCCTTAACGACGCCGCACGGTCACTCCCACGGGTTGTCGCCGGGTACCTGGGGACCGCCAAACCGGCCCTGCTCGCCGCGGTCCGCGGCCGCCAATTCGACGATCCGATCGACGAAGGCATCGAGTCCGGCTTCGTCGGAGAAAAAGCGGAAGCGCCCGATCTCGTAGGCGGTTTGCTGGCCGGGGACGAACGCCTCCCCCTGGACCGCCAAACCGTGCAGGCGTTGCAGGCGCGCGTCTTCCGGCGGCAGCGCCAGAACGTGCGCCGCGAGCTCGTCCAAGGCCGTCGCACTCCGCAAGTTGCGCGCGTCCCGCAAATCGTCTTGATACCGCTGCCGTCGCCAGGTGGCAACGGATCGCAGATACTCCGCCATCATCTGGTTGATCGTCGGCTCCACGCGAGCGTTACTCCTGTCTGGTCACGACCGAACCGATCGCGGTGCGGCACGCCAAGGATAATCGGAGGGTCACGTGAATCTGGCCGCGTTCGCCCGCCGCCTCGACGACCTCTTTGCGGTCGACCGCTTCGTCGAGGCCGGTGGTTGGGACTTCGCGTTGTCCGAGGCGGAAATGGCGGAACTGCTGCGCTTCGCCAGCCCGGACTTCGCCGCGCGAGGCAACGGTCTGCTCTGCGCGCCCGATCCCGGCCGGCACGAGGTCGCGCGGGTTTACCTGTTGGTCTTCCCGGAGGCATCGCTCGTCGATGCCGTCATCGCCGAGCAACGCCACCGCGGGAATCCGGGAGCCGTCATCGTCACGCACCACCCCTGCGACATGGAAACGAGCGGTCGCGGCTTCGTCGCCGTTCCGTCGGACCAATTGGACTCGCTGGTCGCTTGCAACGCCGCCATCTACGTCCTTCATGCCCCGCTCGACTGCCACCCGGAGATCTCGACCAGCGGGGCGATCGCGGACGGCCTGGGACTGCGCCGCATCGGCACCTTTGCCCCCTACTACGCGGGCGACGCGGGCGTCATCGCCGAACAAGCCCCGGAGCCCTTCGGGGCGTTCGCGGCGCGCGTCCAGCGTCTCTGCGAATTACCCCGGCTCGATCCGGAACAGGTCCGCTTCGCCGGCCGCCCCGTCTCCCGGGTTGCCATCGTCGCCGGTGGCGGCGACGATGTGCACGACCTTGCCCAGGCTGAAGCACTCGGCGCCGACACCTACCTGGCGGGTCATTGGTGGACGCCCCATCCAGGCGAATGGAGTGACGGCAACCGGGCCGCCCTGCGCGATGTCCTCCCGCAGTGCCGGATGAATCTCCTCGGCGCTTCCCACGACGGGTCCGAACTCGTCGTCTTCCGGGATCGTCTGGCGCCCCTCTTTGCCGGGTGGGGACTCGACGTCGCGTTGCTGCGCCAGGCCGATCACTGGCGGTGACGTGTGCTCCCGAACACCTGCTCCGCCTGTGACAAAAATACACCCAGCACACCCCTTGCGCTAGACCGAATGTTCTGATAGAGTGTGTACGTACGCAGTGGCACGCGGTCTGCAGATAGCAATCACGTTCTCCCCGCGAACGAACCTGTTGACCAATGGTCACAGAAATACGAGCACCCGCATCGGGCGGCGATTCGGAACAGGACACCTAGGGGAGACGAACATGAAACTGCGCACGCTGACAACCCGGACGGAAGAGACGCAGGCGGAGACGAGTCGCGGACGGCGGGGCCCGCTCCACGTCATCGAGGGCTCGACCCAGATCATCGAGTGGCCGTATCCCGCCGCCGACGCCATGCCGCGAGGTGGCATCGAGGTCAAGGCCGAGGTCCAGACCAAACGGTTCCACGATCGGAGCGTCGACGCCGAGCGGTACACGGCGACGCTGCGGGCGAGCGACAATTCGCCGTACGCGATCATGGCGGCCCTGGTCGAGGCCTGCGGCGGGATCGAGGAGTTTCGCCGCGCCGGCGCGCCCGGCGACCAGATCATCCTCCAGATCAGTCTGCGCAGCTAGCAGCTAGACCTCGGTCGCCCGCAACGCGGGCTCACCCCCTCCCGCCTCGGCAAACCGCCCCAGCCGGAACAGGTCGATGTCGTGGTCGGTCGCACCCCGCGACGCCAAGTCGGCCAGAATCTCACCGACAACCGAGCAGAACTTGAAACCGTGCCCGGAACAGGGCGAGGCGACGATGACCTGCGGCGCTTCCGGCAGCGCGTCGATGACGAAATGCTCGTCCGGCGTGTTGGTGAAGATGCACGACCTGAGGGTCATCGTCGCACCCGCCCCGTCGGGAAAATAGCGCGTGGCGAAGGCCCGAAGGATCGCCTCGTCCGCTTCGTTCGGTTCGCGGTCGAACGCGTCGGGGTCGATCTCCTCGGCCAGGTGGTGGTAGCGGCCGATCTTGAATCCGGGGATGCCGAACACCGGAAACCCGTAGTAGCGGCCCTCCTCGACGGTCAGATTGAACACCGGACATCGCGGGGGCGCGAACAGGTCCGGGTTCGCCGGCTGAAACCAGGCGAGGACCTGCCGCTCCGGCCGCGCGAGCGATGCCAGCGCGGGGACCAGTTGCTGCATCCACGCACCGGCGCTGACGACCAGACGCTCGGCTTCGTAGGTGCCACGGTCCGTCTCGATCCGCACGCCGTTCGTCGTCGGCACCCACCTCACCACGCGCTCCCGCGCCCGGATGTCCGCGCCGGCCGCGAGCGCGCCGAACACGTGGGCCACGACGCAGCGTTCCGAGAGGAGGAAGCCGCCGTCGGGCTGGTGCAACGCGAAATAGTCCGGTGGTAGGCGAAACGCCGGGAAGCGGCGGCTGAGGTCCGCGCTCGGCAGCACCTCGTGCGCCAGGCCGTGGATCTCGCACGAGCGAAGCGCCCCCCGAAACACCTCGCCCTCGCGATCGCTCGCGTCGATCGACCCGGTGATGTAGAGCAACTGCTCGCCGAATCCGGCCTGAAGCTCGCGCCAGAGTTCGTAGGCACGGCACAGCAGCGGGACATACCGCGGATCCTCGTAGTAGGCGAGCCGGATGATGCGGTTGACCCCGTGCGACGACCCCATCGCGTGCGGCACGTCGTACCGTTCCAGCCCGAGTACCCGTTTGCCGCGCCGTGCCAGGTGATAACAGGCCGCCGAACCCATTCCGCCGATGCCGACCACGATCACGTCGTACGTGCTGGACGCGGTCGGCCGCCCGTCGCTGGTCATTGCCGCACCCCCTTGCCGTCCTCGCTGCTTGTCGAGTCTGGGAGCGTACCACGGTGCGCGGTCGCACCCGGATCGGGTAACCTCACGATCCCAAGCCGGTCGGTCCAGCCGTTTGCAGCGAGAGAGGGATCGAAGTGACCGCAGCCACGGGTCGTGCACTCATCCTCGGCGACATCGAGGGCATCGTCGGGGTCGACGATTGGCGCCAGATCTTTCCCGGCGGCGCGGGCTACGCCGCCGCCTGCGCCGATTATGCCGCCGACGTCAACGCGGCGGTCCGTGGTCTCCTCGCCGGCGGTGCCACCGAGGTGCTGGTCATCGACACTCATGCCGCGGGGACGAACCTGGCGGGCCAAGAATTGGTCGGGTGTCGAGCGATCGACGGTCCGAGCATGCTCGGCCGCATCGACGCGGCCTTCGCCGGGGGTGTCGATGCGTTGGTCTTGCTCGGCTTCCATGCCGCAGCGGGAACCGTGGATGGATTCGTCCCCCACTCGTTCGCGCCGGCGACCCGGTCCTGGATCGATGGCGAACTCGCCGGCGAGCCCGCCTTTTACGCCCTCATGGCCGGAGCCCGCGGTGTTCCGACCACCCTGATCACCGGTGACAGCCAAACCATCGCCCAATTGACCCCCTTCGCGCCCGGTGTTCACGCGGTTCAGACCAAGACCTCTCACTCTCCCTGGTCGGCGACGTCAGCGGAGCCTTCGACCGCCAGAGCCGCGATCGAGCGCACGGCCGCCGATGCGTTCCGGCACCGAACCGCTATCGCCCCCTCAACCCGCCCGGCGATGACCCTGACCGTCGAAGCCCAGAACGACGTTGCCGCGACGCTGATCGCCGGCGTCCCGGGTATGGTGCGCAGGGACGACCGCACCTCTACCTATTCCGGTCGATGGCCCGAACTCTGGCACGCGTTCGTCACCGCCAACAGTTTGGCCGCACTCGCGGCCGCCGCCGGCGGCAGTTGGTACTTCGGCGCGATCGAGGGATCCTTGGTCGAGCGACTCTCGGCAGCGGTCGGCAGCGAGGCCGCCTTCACGGCCAGCGGCGGCTACTTCGCGGCGCTATTCTCCCCGCCTTGGGGCCCGGCCTGTCCGCCCGAGTTCTTGCCGGGGGCGTGACGCGACGGAGAGGGGTCCTTCGCGTCGCTCAGGGCGCTCGGCGAGAGGAGTGGCCTCGATTCGAACAGCCTGAGTGCCAGCAAACGACGTCACCTCGTGCGTTGCCTCGTACGTCGTCGCCGCTTGTTCGCTCTTTGGTCCTCGGAGTACGGTGCCGCGGACGCGGTCGACCCTCGTCGCGTCCAAATCGCGGCACTACTCGGAGCGAAAAGGAGAAACCGTGGAGGAGTCGTACAACGAGCTGAAGCGGCGCCTGGCCGAACTCACGGACCTCGACGCGATCACCGGACTGCTCGGTTGGGATCAGCAGACGATGATGCCGCCGGGCGGAGCGGCCGTCCGGGCGGAGCAGATCGCGACGGTGACCCGCCTGGGGCACGAGCGCTTTACCAGCGACGAGATCGGGCGGCTGCTCGACGCGCTTGCCGGCGACGAGGCGGGTTTGCCGCCCGATTCCGACGAGGCGTGCCTGATCCGCGTGACCCGCCGCGACTGGGAGAAGGCCCGGCGGGTGCCGACCGAACTGGCCGCCGAGCTGGCGCACGCCGCCGCCAGCGGTTACGCGGCCTGGCTCCAGGCGCGTGCCACGTCCGACTTCGCCGGATTCTTGCCCGCGCTTGAACAGAAC
>DATBFX010000129.1:0-44817 GCA_036558305.1 Thermomicrobiales bacterium
GTGCGCTGGGCGGCGATGGTCATGGGAGCCCCCACCGGTCCGGAGCAATGGCGAATGGCCGCGGTCCAGCCGTCGAGGGCCAGAGTATAGCGGAGTCGACCGCGGCACCACCGCGGGGCAGGCAATGGGGCGTATGATGCGCGCAACCGAGGTCGGGACGCAGGAGTGGAGGGATCGTGGGCGAAGCGATGATCGATCTGCGCGGGATCTTTCCGGTGGTCTATACGCCGTTCGACGAGGAGGGGCGGATCGACGAGGAGGATTTGGAGCGATTGGTCGAGTACCTGATCGCGGCGGGGGCGCACGGGCTGGCGGCGGTCGGGGGGGCGAGCGAGGCGCACAAGATGCCGGTCGGGGAGCGGAAGTGGCTGGCGGAGCGGACGCTGACGTTCGCGCGGAGGCGGGTGCCGGTTTTGGTGGGGACGTCGGCGACGAACACCGCGGAGGCGGTGGAGCTGAGCCGGCACGCGGCGGAGATCGGGGCAAAGGCGGTGTTCGTGACGCCGCCGATCTATGGGGTCGTGACGGCGGAGGCGCTGCGGCACCACTACGGGGCGCTGGCGGCGGTCGGGATTCCGGTGATGGTGCAGGATGCGCAGATCCCGGTGGCACCGGGGCAGGTGGTGCGGCTGGCGGAGGAGTTCCCCACGGTCTGCTACGTCAAGGAGGAAGCGCCGTTGGAGGCGGGACGCCGGATTTCGGAGTTGAAGCGGTTGCGGCCGGGGTTGAAGGTGCTCTCGGGCGGGACGTACCTGCTGGACGAGCTGGCGCGGGGGGCACAGGGGGCAATCCCGGGGAGCGTGGGTGTGGCGGATCTGTGCCGGGCGTACGCGTGCTTCGCGGCGGGAGACCACGAGGGGGCGCGGGCGGCGTTCGACCATTTCACGCCGCTGTCGTTCTGGCGGCAGCAGTCGCCGTTTCTCGGGGCGAAGGAGGTCTTGCGACGGATCGGGGTGTTCAAGGCGGCGCGGTTGCGCGAGCCGGCAGGACCGCCGCTGGACGAGTACGATCTGCGGGAGTTGTCGGCGATCATGGAGCGGATGGGGCCGCCGTATTGAGACGGGGGCGAACGGGAGGAGCCACAGGTGCACATCGACGATCTCGACACACCGGCGGTGATCTGCGATCTGGACGTGATGGAGCGCAACCTCGCGGCGATGGCGAAGCGGTGTTGCGAATTGGGCATTCCCTTCCGATCCCACACGAAGTCGCACAAGAATCCGGAGATCGCGCACCGGCAGGTGGCGTCGGGGGCGGTCGGGATCGCCTGCCAGAAGTTGGGTGAAGCCGAGGTGATGGTTCAAGGCGGATTGCAGGACATCCTGATTCCGTACAACATCGTCGGGCAGAAGAAGTTGGAGCGGCTGACGCGTTTGGCGAAGCGGGCGACGACCACGGTGGCGGTCGATTCGGAAGAAACGGGGCGGGGGATCTCGGAGCAGGCGAAGGCGGACGGGGTCGACGTGCGGGTGGTGATCGAGTTGGACACCGGGATGCGGCGGTGCGGGGTGCAATCGCCAGCGGCGGCGGCGGAGCTGGCGCGCTTGTTGGTGCGAATGCCGGGGATCGATCTGCGCGGGGTGATGACGTATCCGAGCCGGGTTGAGGCGAAGCCGTTTATCGACGAGGTCGTGCGGTTGTTTCGGGCGAAGGGGTTGCCGCTGGAGATGATCGGCGGCGGCGGGACGGGGTTGGAGGCGGTGTCGAAGGAGTTGGGATGTACGGAGACGCGGAGCGGGTCCTACGTCTGGGAGGGGTTGTCGCGGGTGAAGAGCCGGGACGATCTGGGACCGGAGCGGTGTCCGGTGCGGGTGCTCTGCACGGTCGTCAGCACGCCGGCGCCGGGGCGGATCATCGTCGACGGCGGGGCGAAGACATTCGCGAGTTACCCGCCGGTGCCGTACGGATACTGTGTCGAGCATCCCGAGATCTGGATCAGCGGGGTCTCGGTGGAGCACGGGCACGTCGACACGAGCGCGTCGTCGCACCGGTTCCGGGTGGGGGAGCGGTTGCAGATCATCCCGCTGCACCAGGAGATGTGCCTCAACCTGCACGACGAGCTGGTCGGGGTGCGGAACGGGAAGGTCGAGGTGATCTGGCCGGTGTTGGGGCGGGGAAAGGTGAAGTAGGCGGACAGACGGGGTGCCCTTTGGGCCAAAGGACAGGCGGGCGCCGCTACGCGGTCTGGCTCGTCGCGATCGTCAGCGAGTCGTCGGCGAGGGAGAGGGAGATCGGGGTCAGGCCGGCGGTGGTCAGGGCACGGTTGATTCCCTCCTCGACACCCTCTTCAAACCGCTCCTTGGGGAAGACGAAGCGGGCGGCGTTCGCCGAAACGGTCACCTGGGTGAGGTCGATCCGGCCGTCGGTGACCACGGGCACGGCGGAGTAGGTGACGATGCAGAAGATGGAGAGGCCGGACGGACTGATCTCGGTTTCGACGCCGTAGATGGTGGTGGCGACGTTGTTGACGTTGAAACCGCACCGGCCGGGGGCGGTGGCGACGGTGTTGTTGACGTCGATGTCGGTGGGTGTCAGGACGAGTTGCCCGTCGAGCGGCGATTGGGTGGTGATCGCGTGGGAGACGGAGGTGGCGACGGCGTCGGCCATCACGTCGGCGGCGGCGGCCTGGCTTTCGGAGAGGCTGTGCTGGATTTTCGGCAGGGCGACGAAGTAGCCGAGGGAGCCGCAGAGGACGCACAAACCGAGCGGTGCGGCGAGGACGATGACGAGCCACCGTGGCATCGGACGGGTCCTCCAAGGGGCGCCGGATGGTGAGGCGGCGGAACGGCAGCAGTCCGCGCCGTCCGACGTCGGGCATTATTGTCGGGGCTATGATGCGCCGAAGCGGTCGGCTTCCTATCGAACAAAGGTCGCGTTTTGGCGAGACGAGCGGGTGATGCCGAGGCTCGAACGGCGATGATCGGAGTCTGCGCGTTGTGCGGGCGGGAGGAGCGGTTGACACGGCATCACCTGATCCCGCGGACGCGCCACCACAACAAGTGGAACAAGCGGGAGTTCGATCGGGCCTTGGTGAAGGAGACGATCGGTTTGTGCCGGCCGTGCCATGCGCAGGTGCACGCGCTCTTCTCGGGAAAGGAGTTGGAGCGGAAGTGGAACTCGATCGAGAAGATACGGGAGCATCCGGAGGTGGCGCGGTACCTGGAGTGGATCGCGGGCAAGCCCGCGGGGTTTCGGATGCCGGTACGAAAGGCGGGAGGCGGGGGGCGGAAGAGGGCGGGATAAGGCGGAGTGGCGGGGATAGAATGGGCGCGCCAATTGGCGGACTGAGCGGGAGGAGCGGGAGGGATGGGGTCGAAGCCGTGGACGTATCTGCCGAGCGAAGGGGAGGCGAAGGCGCTGGAGGTGGACCGGCCGTTCTATGAGCGGTTGGCGCGGGAGGTTGACAGGCGGGAGTTGGTCGAGGAGTTTGTGATCCCGATCCGGTCGGGGCGGGCGTGGGAGGTGCGGGCGGGGCAGTTGTGCCGGGTGGTGACGATCGAGGGACCGCAGGTAGCGGATTTCAATGCCTGGCATCTGCACAATCCGCGGGAGCGGTTTTGGGCGGCGCGGACGCGGCAACTGGAGAGCACGCACCTGACGACGTTCAACCGGCTCTGGTCGACGCTGCCGTACCTGCGGCCGATGCTGACGATCACCAACGAGACGATCCAGTACGGCGAGGACGAGGACGGGGGTCGATGCCACGACCTGTTGGGGTCTCGCTGCGATCCGTACGTGAACAAGCTGCTGACGGGGGAGGAGTTCGACTTCAATTGCCACTCGAATCTGACGCGGGCGATCGTGCCGTACCGGTTGACGGAGTTCGACGTCCACGACGTGCTGAACATCTTCCAGGTGACGGGGTTGCTGCCGGATGGGAAGTATTTCATGAAGGCGAGTCCGGCGAAGAAGGGGGATTTTTTCGAGTTCTTCGCGGAGATCGATCTGCTCTGTGCGATCTCGAACTGTCCGGGCGGCGATCTCTCGGTGCCGCTGTGGGGACCGGAGGCGGGGGATCCGCTGCCGACCTGCCGTCCGCTGGGAGTCGAGGTGTACCAACCGACGGCGGAGCTTCTGGAGGGGTGGTCGTCGCCGCGGCCGGCGGACTATGCGGGGAACCACGGGATGGCGATGCCGGTGTTTGGGAGGTAGGGCCGTTTCACCTCCGACCAAGCTTTGACCAGTCGGGGCGGCGCACGGCGAGGTCGGGCACCCGGCCGAACTCCCGTTCGTTTTCAGTCAGAACGTCGAAACCGTTGACCAGAGCCGTTGCCGCGATAACGAGGTCGTGGTCGCCGATCGCGCCGCCCGTCGAGAAAAGGGCAGCGGCAAGTTGCGCGTGGACGCGTGCGGCGGCAAGATCGAACGCGAGAACTTGAAACGCCGAAAGGACCGACTCGACGATCGCCGCGCGCCTCTCCCGGCGTTCCAGCGTATCGGCACGGTAGACGCCAACCAGGAATTCGGACGCGGTGATGCTGGCAATCGCCGAAGGTTCGTCCGGAACGAGCGCGATGAGGTCGGCCGCCGTCAGGCCCCGGCGCTCCCACGCACGTGATGAGCACGCTGGAGTCTATGAGGACGGCCAATCCGGAAACTCCGACCTGGTTTGGTTGGCTTGGATCTCTTCCAGGTCATCGGCGAAGCCATCACCCGGCATCTTGAGATCGCCCAGCTTCCTCAGTGCGTCATGCAGCATGACGCCGCGCATCGGCTCGGGCGGAGCGATCGTGGCGATCGGTTCGCCGTTGCGTTGGACGACGAAACGCTCATTGTGCTCGCGAACGCGGTCGAGAATATCCGTAAGGGACCGCGCAAGTTCGGTAGCGGTGATGGTTGTCTCCATCGATGTCTTACTCCTTCTATTTGATTATACGATGTTCAGTTCTGCGGCCCGGAGGCGATGCCCGCGCGGACATGTCTCGCTTCTTGGACTACGTGCTCCACCAACTCGGATGCCGGCAGGTCGCGGGCGAGGGCGGCGCCCTGGCCGGCCCAGAGGGAGAGGAAGCGGGGGTCGTTGCGGGCGGCGGCGGCGGCGCGGAGGGGACGCGTCAGGTCGTTCTGGAGGGGGAAAGGAAGGATGACGTCGTCGCGACCGGCGAGGCCGCGGACGACCTCGTTGACGATGCCACGGGCGAGGCGGCCGGAGAAGGCACGGGTCAGGGTCGTCTCTTCGGCTTTGGCGGCGCGGACGGCGGCTTTGTAGGCAGCGGGGATGCCGGATTCGCGGGTGGTGAGGAAGGCGGTGCCGAGTTGGACGGCTGAGGCGCCGAGGGCTTCGGCGGCGACGATGCCGCGACCGTCCATGATGCCGCCGGAGGCGACGACGGGAAGGCGGACGGCGTCGACGATCTGGGGGACGAGGGCCATGGTGCCGATCATGGCGGCCTCACAGGGGACGGTGAAGGTGCCGCGGTGGGCACCGGCTTCGCTGCCCTGGGCGACGACGGCGTCGACGCCGGCCGCTTCGAGGGCGCGGGCTTCGTCGACCGTGGTGGCGGTGCCGAGGATGGCGACGCCCCGTGTCTTGAGGGCGGCGATGGCGGCGGGCGTGGGGATGCCGAAAGTGAAACTGAAGACGGGGACTTCGGCAGCGAGGACGGCGTCGAGTTGGTCGGCGAAGGGGATGGCGGCGGGCGATGGCAGGACCGGGGGCGGGAGACCGAGTTCTTCGTGGTAGCGTCCGAGGATGGCGAGCATGGGGTCGGGGTCGACGTCGCGGGTGTCTTCGGTGCCGCCGGCGAAGAGGTTGACCCCGAAGGGACGATCGGTGAGGCGACGGGTGGCGGCGACGGCGTCGGCGATTTGGGTTGGGGTGAGGTAGGCGGCGCCGAGCATGCCGAGGGCACCCGCGTTGGCGACGGAGGCGACGAGTTCGGGGCTGGAGGCGCCGCCGGCCATCGGGGCGAGGATGATCGGGTGGTCGATGCCGAGGAGGGCGGTGAGATCCGTTGCGGCAGCCACCACGCATCTCCCTTTCAGGATGGATCGTCGAGCAACGTCTCGACGGCGGCGCGGAAGAGGCGTTCGAGGCCGGATTGGGTGGGGGTGGCGTGGAATTGGGGGTCCCAGACGAGGTCGGCCAGGGAGTCGCTGATGGTGACGGCGGAGGCGAGGTCGACGCCGCGGTACTGGGCGACGGCGAAGAGGGCGGCGGCTTCCATCTCGACGGTGAGGACGCCCTCTTGCTGGTAGTGGCGGGCTTCGGCGACGATTTCGCGGTAGGGCGTGTCGATCGTCCAGGTGGTACCGCGCACCGGCGCGGTGCCGGCGTCGCGGAGGGCGCGTTCGAGGCGATCGGTGAGGATGGGGGAGGCATCGGCGTATTTTGCGGGCGGGAGGTAGTGGTGGGAGACACCCTCGTCGCGGATGGCCCGGCCGCAGACGACGACGTCGCCGATGCGGAGGTCCCTGGCGAGGGCGCCGGCGGTGCCGATGCTGACGAAGCGGCGGACGCCGAAGGCGGCGAATTCTTCGAGGAGGATGGTGACGACGGGTGCGCCGATACCGAAGTTGCCGCTGAGACCGATGCGGCCGCCGGTGTCGGCGAGCAGCGCAAATTCTCCGGCGAAACCGCCGGCGGGGGTCACGTCATGGGTAGAAAGGACGTGCTCGTAGAGGGATCGCTGGTAGCAGAAGATGATGCCCTCGGGAGTGGGGAAGGGCGGCAGCCGGCCGAGCCGGCGGCGGTAGTCGACGAAGTTTTGCGGGCTGAAGAAGGCGTCGTGGGCGTGTTTGCCGCGAAAGTTGGGGTAGGAAGGATGGTCGGTCATGGATGTCCTTCTGTTGGGCGACTCAGGTAGCGGAGGCGGGGTCGTAGATCTTCAGACCGGGGACGCGGGAGAAGTGGCGCAGATTGCGGGTGACGAGCGTGAGATCGAGCGTGATGGCGGTCGCGGCGATCTGGAGGTCGATGTCGGGGATGAGGAGTCCTTGTGCGCGCAGGAACGAGCGAATTCGGGCAAACGTTTCCATGATCGGGTCGGTTAGAGGAAGGACGACGAAATCGGCAAGATACTCGCGAAAGATTTGGAGGGTCTTTTGTGGATCAAACGTCCCAAACGCTCCCTCGAAGACTTCTCCGACCGCCGCGATGCTGACTGAGGCGCCATAGCTACCGAGCGCCGCGATGGTTTGGACGGCGGTCGGCCGTCCAATGAGCCCATCAATGATCCAGTCAGAATCGATAAGGAACTTCACGGACGATCGATCGGTCGCGTGCCTTCCTCCCGTCCACGATAGATCAACGCTTTGATGCGCTCGCCCTCCTCTTCGGAGATGCTGCCGGCCATTCGCATCACCGTCGCTCGCATCCGCTCCGGATCGTATCCCGCCCACAGATCGTCGGGATCGGCAAGACTCAGCCGATAGAGGACTCCGTCCCGTTCGAGCAGGACAGGCTCCGCGACGGCCCGATCGAGGAGTTGGACCAGGTCGCTTTCGTCGGTGACGTGGATCGGTTTGTGGGTGGCAACCATCGGGTGAAGCTCCTTTCCTACCCGTCATGAAGCATACCACCGGAGCAATCGGCGACGGTTTCCGTTTGGACACGCTCGTCGCACCGATACGGGTAGAATCCGTGCAAGTGGTCCTGTCAATCGGTCGACTTTCAAACCAGAACGCCGACCACATGACGCCCGAGGCCGCCTATGCCTGCTCGTGCGGAGCTCGATTTGCCGGTGCGGATCGATCGGGGGTCACGGCTACCGGTGCCGTCGGCGCGCTGGACGACGCGGCCGTTGACGGCGCCGTTGGAGGAGCCGGACCTGCCGGTTGGGGGTACCGAGCACGGCACCGCCGGCGCCGGAGGTGTGGCGGCGGTTGTGGCGGGAAGTGGCGTACGGCGAACCGCTGCCGGGGTACGCGGCGCCGACGGGAGAAGCGAGGTTGCGGACGGCGGTGGCATCGTACCTGGGGCGGTCGCGCCGGGTATGGTGCGGAGCAGACGACCTGGTGATCACGACCGGGGCGGCGCGGGCGCTCGACCTGCTGGTGCAGGCGTTGCTGATACCTGGAGATGCGGCGGCAATCGAGGAGCCTGGGCACCCGACGGCGCGGCGAATTCTGCAACTGCGAGGGGCGCGGTTGGTGCCGGTGCCGATCGACGAGGATGGCTTTCGGGTGGAGTGTTTGCCGGTTGGCGGAGGAGCGCCGCCGCTGGTCTACGGGACTCCGTCGCACCAGTATCCGATCGGAGTGCGGTTGTCGATCGGGCGGAGGTTGGCGCTGCTGGAGTGGGCGGCGGCGAACGACGCGTTGGTGGTCGACGACGACTACGACGGGGAGTTCCGGTTCGGGGCGCCGCCGCTGCCGGCACTGGCGGGACTCGACCGGGCGGGGCGGGTGGCATACGTCGGGACGTTCCCGAAGGTCCTGGTGCCGGGGTTGCGGGCCGGGTATCTGTTGGCACCGGAACCGTTGCGGGAGCGGGTACTGGGGATCAAGCGGCTGACCGATCACCACACGCCGTGGGCGGAACAGCAGGCGCTGGCCGGGTTTTGCGAGCGGGGAGACCTGGAGCGGCACATCCGGCGGGCGCGGCGCTACTACGCGTCGAACCGGGCGATGCCGGCGGTGACGCTGGTGGATTGCTTCGGGGGAACGCCGGCTCGGCGGGGGCTGTTGCTGGGGTACGGGGGTCTGGGTGCGCAGGATGTGCGAAATGGGGCGGGGGTGGTGGCGGAGGTGGTGCGGGAGGAGACGAGCGCATTCGTTGGCGCGACGGTGAGCCCTGGGTGAAAACGCTCCGAGGCACCCGGCTGAGGTGACGGCGCCCAAGTGGCACCCGCCTCCGGGGTTAACAGACGTATCCGTTTGGAGCGGGATGGCTCAAGAGAGCGTCGCTCGGTGCCGTGCGGAGAGGGGCACTCGGAGATCGTTCATGACGTCGCGGAGGAGTGCCAGGTCGTCGGCGTTGATCCCATCGACGCCCCAATCGAGCAACTGCTGCGCCTGGGCGGGCGTGCGGACCCGCCAGGGGACGACGGCGGATGCGCGCTCCTTGATGGCACGCACGGTGGCGGCGTCGAGCAAGCTCGATTTGATCGAGACGGCGTGGCGACCGACCCGATCGAGACGCGCCGCGAGCCGGCGCAATTGCCAGGGTTTGCCGACCGAGTAGAAGGCGGTCGCGTTCGGGTGGTCGCGGATCGCGTCGACGAGGTCCCAGTTCTGGGAACAGACGGCGAAAGGCCGACCCGGTGCGTACTCGGCCAGTGTCTCCACGAGGACGGCCGGCAGGCGGCGGTTGATGCCTTTGAGGTCGAGGAGGAAGACGGTTTCGGGGAGGGCGGACTGGAGGAGTTCTGCCAGTTCGAAGCGCGGCGTCCAACCCGGCGTCAGATGCCAGCGCTCCCAGAGGACGGGGAGCGGACCGGCGGTTTTCTCGTGGCGGATTTCGAGGCGGCCCCGGTGCAGCCAGACATCCGTCTCGACATAATCGACGCCCACGGCTTCGGCGGCGCGGAGGCGGTCGAGTTGGTTCCCGGCGCGGTGGGCGATCGCGATGGGACGGGTGCGGGCGGCGATGGGGTCGGTCACGGACGTTCACCGAGGCGCGAATGCGTGGCGTGGGGGAGAAGGCGTCCGAGCGAGACGTGGTTGAGCGAGTGCGACCAGCGCGGGGTGGCGTAGGCGGAGATGGCGAGGGCGGTGAGGGCGAGGGTGCCGCCGGCGATGCCGTCGACGACGTAGTGGTTGGCGGTCAGGATGATCGCCGCGAACATGGCGATCGGGAGGATAACCCCGATGAGGTGACCGAGGCGGGTGCGGGCATTCCGGGCGATCGCGATCCCGACGATCAGGTTCCAACCGAAGTGGAGACTCGGCATCGAGGCGTAGAGGTTGGTGAGCGAGGGCGGTTGGAGCACGCGGTAGGAATGCGAGCGGAGGGAAACGGTGTCGACGACGTTGAGGTCGGAAAAGAGACGGGGCGGGGCGAGCGGATAGAGGGCGAACACGATCATGCCGGCGGCGCCGGAAAGGAGGACGGCATTGCGGTAGACCGGGTAGGTGTCGCGGTGGCGGGTCCACATCCAGACGACCCAGATCAGGATCACCGGCCAGTGGGCCCAGACGTAGATCCAGTTGACGAGATCGACGAGGGCGGGATGGCCGACGATGGTGCGTTGGAGATCGGGTTCGACGAGGATGCCGTGCGCGCGCTCGAAGGTGACGACCTGGCGCGCGTGCTCGATCGCGAGGGATGCGCTGGCGTGCTCGGCACCGCGGACGGAGAAGTAGAGGAGTCCGGCCGGCAAAATCAGACAGATCTCTTCCAGGAAGCGGCCGATGCCGTGCTCCGGCCAGGGCAAGAGGATGCGCATGAGCAGGAGGACGACGATCAGGATGAAATAGGTTTTCGAACTCCAATCGAAGGGATCGAGTGCGTCGGCGAACCGGTTGAGGTCGGCAAACGTCCCGAGGGGTTGCGCAAATAGCTGAAAACTCACGAAGCTGACTCCCGTCCCACCCGCTTCCCAAGCGGTCGGGCATTGCAGGGCACGATGTGGCCGGTCGGAGCCGCGCCGCTCCACCGTAATGTACGTCGCGGGCGGTCTTTTGGCGCTCTGCGTCGACTCGTTCCGGTGGTTGCCAAGGCGTCCTCCCCGCACTCCGGCATCCGCCGGCCGAGCGCGCAAGGAGGGGCGTTCCTATGGGAATAACGCGCGGGGGTGCGGTCGGTGAGACGCGGGGAAATAGGCGGGGTGCTCCGCGGGATCGGCCGCGTCGTTGACAGGGGCGGACCGGTGGGGTAAAGAGGAGACGCGATCGACACGGGCGCCGCGCGAGACCGGGCGGCCGATACAACGGCGAAGAGGAGACTTCGATGGTGCAGAAGATCGGCGCCCAGTATCTCGTGAAACGCGTCACGGACTACGTCATGGCACCGTCGGCGGAGGGCGAGGCGGCGCCGGGCGAGACGGCGGCCGCCCCGGCCGCGGCGGCGAGCGGACCCGACCTGGATGGCGAAGAGATTCGGGACGACGAAGGGCAGCGGCTGGGCACCGCGCGGCGTCTGCGCGAGATCGCGGTCTACGTCGTCGCGGACGGGTTCGGCGATCGGGTGGAAGCGCTCCAACGGTGCATCGAGGACCCGGAGACGCGCGTGCTCTTCCACACGGTGGATGGACGGCTGGCCGGATTGATCTACGTGCCCGATCCGAACAAAGCGCCGGCGCGCTCGGGAGGCATGCGGGCCGACGAGGTGTGAACGGGTCGACCGCGCTCGCACCCGGTGCGCTGGACGTCTCGTCGGAACTCGGCAAGAACGAGGCATCCCCAGGGGCGATTCCCTGGAGACGCTTGCCTGGTCCTTGTGTCGTCCGCGAGTAGGGCAGCGGCGCGAAGGGTGGCTTACGCGCCTTGCTCGAGATCGGCGCGATCGTGGTGTCCGAGCCAACCGCCGATGGCGGCGGCGGCGAGGACGGCCACCATGACGACGAAGGTGATCCAGGCGCCGTTCTTGACGTCGTCGTAGGTGATGCCCGCATTGTTGGCGGCGGTCGTGAGACTCTCGTTCCCGCTGATCACGTCGGTGACGTTGCGGACGTTGGCGCCGAAGAAACCGACGAGGTTGACGAGTCCGGTCGTCGACAACCAGAAGAGGCCGAGGAGTGACGCCGCTCCGGCGACGAAGCCGTTGACCAAACCGGCGAAGTCGCCGCCGACCGCCGCGGTGCGGGCGGCGATCCAACCGCCGAAGAAGAACGAGACGAGGGCGGACGCGATGCCGTAGATACCGGCCCACGTGCCCCAGTCGGTGACGTCGGTGCCCGGTTTGAAGGCCGAGGCGCCGATCGCCAGGCCGAGCGCGGTCAGGACCAGCATCGAGGTCAACGTCGCGGCGATGCCGGCGAGGACCGGTCCCCACTGGACGCGGTTCCTGACCGGCAGGACCGTCTCGGCGACGGCGACGCCCGTCCGCGGGTAGGCGGGTGCACTCCGCGTCGCCAGATCGGGGGTACCGACGACGACGTCTTGCGCGGGCCAGGTCGTCGCCGGATCGGGGGGAGGGTAGCCGTCGATCGCCCGGTCGCGCGGGTTTTCGCTTACCATCTTCCGTCTCCTTTCGCTGATCGCGAGGTATTGTCTGAGTCCGTCATGGCACGCACGGGTGCGTGCGGCCACCCGGTGCCTGCGGCCGACGCGCAGACGAGTTATGTCAAAGCAGAACTCGTGCCATAAGTGGCAGCGGCAGGGGAGGAGAATGAGTCTTTCCGTATATGAAGCGGGATTCGAACGGACCCGAGGCCGGCAATTGCCGGGGTTCGCTGCCGGCGGACGGCGGCGGGGCGCGATTCGACGATCAGCCAGCCGTGGGCGAGCCCGCGACCGGGGTCGCGCCGCCGGCGCCGGAACCGGAGACGTCGCCGATGGCGTAGAAGTGGTAGTCGAGACTGCCCACATAAACCAGACCGTTGGCGATGGCCGGGGAGGAGTTGACGGGGGCACCGGTCGTGACGTGCCAGCGCTCGCGGCCGGTGTTGAGATCGAAGGCATAGAGGTCGTGATCGACGCTGCCGACGGCGACAGTACCGCCGGCAATGGCCGGCGAGGAGAGGATGATGCGGTCGGTGCCGACGCGCCAGCGCTCGCGGCCGGTGGCGGCGTCGACGGCGTGGAGGCGCCGATCGTAGCCGCCGAAGACGACCAATCCGGCCGAGATCGCGGGCGACGAGGTGAGGGCATCGCCTGCATCGAAGGTCCAGCGTTGCCGGCCGGTCGCGACGTCGAGAGCGTAGAGGTGGTGGTCGGAGCTCCCGAAAAAGACGGTGCCGGCGGAGACCGCGGGCGTGCTCGAGACCGGGCCGGCGGTGGCGAAGGTCCAGCGAACCGTGCCGGTCTCGGCGTCGAATGCGTAGAGCGAACCGTCTTCGCAGCCAACGACCACGGTGGCGCCATCGGGCGCGACCGCGGGGGAGGAACGGATCGCGGCTCCGGTCTGGGCCTGCCAGCGCGGACGACCGGTCGCGGCGTCGATGGCGTAGAGGGTGCGGCCGAAGGTACCGATGTAGACGACGCCGACGACGACAACCGGTGATGAAGAGACGGCACCGTCGGCCGTGAATCGCCAGCGCTCCTTGCCGGTCGCCGCGTCGAGGGCGAACAGGTCGTGGTCATACCGGGCGACGTAGACGGTGCCGCCGGCAACCGCGGGCGAGGAGCGGATGGCCGTGTCGGCGTCGAAGCGCCACCGCTCTTTGCCCGTCGCGGCGTCGAGGGCGTAGACGTAGCCGTCGAGGTCGCCGACGTAGACGGTGTCGCCGGCGACGGCGGGGGAGGAGAGGATGGCGTTACTGGCCCTGAAGACCCACACCGCGCCGACGGGGCCCACGGGAGCCGGTCCCGGAAAGACACCGGTGCGCGCGGCGTCGCCGCGGAACATGCCGGCGGTTGTGGGGTTGGCGGTCGGGGTGGCGGCCGCGCCACTAAAGGTCAAGCGTGCTCCCGACGGGGCGAGGCAACAAAGGATGCAGATCACGAAGAACGGCACGGCGCGGAGTCGCGTCAACACCAGGTGCAACCTCCCCGTTCAGGACCGAATGCGTCCGACCGACGACGGAATGGTGCACCATCCGCCGGCATTGGTGCTGCTCAAGAGGGAACGACAGGCCCAGCCCGGCTGCCGATCCGCCAGACGCGGAACTGTTCGGCGTCGAAGCCTTTGAGTTCGACGTCGAGTTGGTCGACGGCGAGGGGCTGGGTATGGCCGGCGAGGAAGGCGGCGACTTCGGGGTCGTGGCGGACGGCGTCGGAGACGACGAGATCGTCGCCCTGGGAAAAGCGTTCGAGACGGGCGGCCATGTTGACGGTGGACCCGAAGTAGTCGAGGCGGTCGTTGAGGGTGACGGCGATGCAGGGACCGTGGTGGAGACCGGCTTTGAGGTGGAGGGGGGCGGTGCCGGCGGCGGGGTTCGCGAGACGTTGTTGGGCGGCGAGGATGGCTCGGACGGCGGAGACGGGGCGGCGGAAGACGGCCATGATGGCGTCGCCGATGGTTTTGACGAGGGCGCCGTCCTCGGCGGCGACGGTTTCGCGGAGGATGGCGAAGTGGTCGAGGACGCGGGCGAAGGCGACGGCGTCGCCGATCTGGCGGTAGAGGCGGGTCGAATCGCGAAGGTCGGTGAAGAGGACGGTGAGACTGCCGACGGAGATCTCCTCGCCGGGGCGGAGGAGTTCGCCGGCGAAGAGGTCGCGGAACGTTTGGAGGGCGGTGACGTCGGCGGCGGTGGCCGCCTGGTCGCTCCAAGCGGTGCGTTCGAGGACGAACAGGCGCTCGGCGCCGGTGGCGTTGGCAAAGCGAAGGGAGGGGGCGAGTGCGATTTCGGTTTCGCCGGTGGGCCAACCGGACTCGCCAGCGGTGAGGGTGATCGACGCGGTGCCGTTTGGTATGGCGGGTAGGGAGTGATCGCCGGGGAGACCGAGGACGCGCAGGCGATGGCGACCGGGTTCCAGCAGTGGTGACACGGTGCGTTCCGCGCCGGGCGGGACGAGGCATTGGGCGACGATGTGCGGGGTGAGCTGGGGACCGCCGACGCAGAACGTCGTGTCTTCGATCTGACGGACGGCGGGGCTGGGGCGAAAGGTGATCTCGACGGAGCGATCGAACGTGGCGTCGAAGTCGATGTTGCAGGTGTCGCAGTGGATACCGGTCGGCAGCTCGGCGAGTTTGGTGGCGCTGGCCTTGGCGCCGCGGCACAGGGGGCAAAGGAGATCCCACCGGAGATCGAGGAGACCGGCGCGGGCGCCGTGGAGGCAGATTTCGAGGACGTCGCGCCGGGGGGCGCGCCAGGCGTCGGCGAGGGCATAGGGCCGGAGGCGGACGAGGGCGTCGTCGCCGGCGGTTGCGATGGAATCGGTGAGGCGGGAGACGATCTCTGGGCGACCGGTGTCGGCGGTGAGGCGGTGGGAAAGGGCGGCGAGGCGGGGTTCGCCACCGGGTGCGAAATGGATGTCGTGTGTTGGGATGGGCTCCCAGGTGGGGAGATGATCCGCGGACGCCAGGTCATCGTACTTGTGGAAGACCGCGGCGAAGCGGCGGGGGATCACCGCGCGCATGCCGACGACGACGGCGAGGAGACCGAGCCAGGTTTTCGGTCGGATCCGGGTTTGGTAAACGAGGTTCGTGCCACCGTCCGGGGTCGGCTGCAACTCGGCGTCGGCATGGAACGAGGCGATCGGGCCGCACCGGTACCAGCGGCGAACGCCGAAGCGGGAGGGGCGGACCCACTCAAAGGGTTCCTCGTCCCATTCGAGGCGGAGACCGAAGCGGGAGAAGGCGAGGCGCTGGCGGGCGTTTGCGGTTGGGCCGGCGTCGACGCGGTGGACCACAGGGAGACCGGTGTCGCGGTTGAAGCGGTTGGTGTCGGTGACGAGCGGCCAGAGGAGTGCCGGGCTGGAGCGCAGGCGCCACTCCCACCGGTAACGGCGTTCTCGGTACGGCATCTTCACCCCTCGCTCGCGGCCCTGCCGTGGCCGCGACGTTCGGCGGCGGACCCGCCGTGGGAAGGACGGGACGATGTCTGCGATGAGCACGACGACGACCGGTACGCCCGGTCGCACGCGGGTGATGGTCGCCACCGACCGTTCGCAGACGGCGGACCGGGCGGTGCGCTGGGCCGCCAACCTGGCGAACACGTCCGAGGCGGAGTTGGTCTTGCTCCGGGTGCTGCCGCCCGCGGCGGTGGATGGGGAGAAGTCTAGCCCGACTGCCGACGGCACGGAGGAGGCGCGGGCGGATCTGGCGCGCTTCGCGGCGGAATTGGCGGGCGGGCGCGGCCGGGCGATCGTGGTCCGGGGTGAGGACCCGGCGTACGCGATCGCCGATGCGGCGGAGGCGGAGCGGGTCGACGTCTTGGTGGTCGGCAACCTGGGGATGCAGGGGCGGAAGCAGTTCTTGCTCGGAAACATCCCGAACCGGGTGTCGCACCTGGCGCGTTGCACCGTCGTCATCGTCAACACCGGGTTTGCCGGGGGGGCGGAACCGCCGCAGCGGCCGACGTTGCCGGGGTCGGCGGCGCCGGTGGAGGGCGAACTGCTGAAGCGGGCTTGGCGGATCGGGCGGGTGATGGCGGGCGCCGGGGCGCGGGAGATGATGGGGCGGTCGCGTCCGGCCGGGGAGGAGGCGACACAGGCGGCGGCGCGCCGGTTCCGAGACGCCTTGGACCAACTGGGGCCGACGTTCGCGAAACTCGGGCAGATCCTGTCGACGCGACCCGACCTGCTGCCGCCGAGTTTCCTGGAGGAGTTGGCGACGCTGCAGGAGCGGGTAACGCCGTTGACCGAAGCCGAGGTCGTGGCGGCGATGGAGCGGGAGTTGGGGGTGCCGTGGGAGGACGTCTTCGGCAGTATCGATCCGACACCGCTGGCGGCGGGGACGATCGCCCAGGTGCACCGGGCGACGCTCGAATCGGGCGACCGGGTGGTGGTGAAGGTGCAGCGGCCGAACGCGGAGAAGGACATCCTCCAGGATCTGGGGTTGCTGGAGCTGTTCGGGCAGAAGGCGGCGCAACGACCGGCGTTGCGGCGGGTGTTCGACATCCCGGCGATGATCCTCCACCTTTCGACGTCGCTGCGGCGGGAGCTCGATTTCCGGTCGGAAGCGGCGAACATGAAACGGATGGCGGAGGTGCTGGCGCCGTTCCCGCGACTCGGGGTGCCGAAGGTGTACGAGGAGTATTCGACGGCGCGGTTATTGGTGATGGAGGAGATCCAGGGCGGGTCCGTGCGGGAGGCGCCGCCGGGTCCGGCGCGGACGGAGGCGGCGCGGCAGTTATTGGAGGCGTACTACCACCAGGTGATGGGCGCGGGGTTTTTCCATGCCGATCCACACCCCGGCAACATGAAGTGGTGGAACGACCGGATCTACTTCCTCGACCTGGGGATGGTAGGGGAACTCGACGCCGAGACGCGGGAGCAGCTTTTGCTGCTGTTGCTGGCGTTCTCGCAGAAGGACGCGCCGTTCCTGGCGGAGGTGGTCCTGGCGCTCGGCTCGAGCGAGACGGGAAGTGGTCGGATCGACACGGCGGCGTTCGAGGCCGATCTGGCGGGGTTGATCGATCGGTACCGGGATCTGTCGTTGAAGGAGATCCAGTTGGGGCCGATCTTGCAGGAGGTGACGGAGATTTCGGTCCGGCACAACGTGCGGGTACCGGCGTCGCTGATGCTGACGGGGAAAGCGTTTTCGCAGATGCAAATGGTGGCGGCGGAACTCGACCCGACGCTCGATCCGTTCGCGGTGGCGCAGTCGTTCGTGCTGCGGAAAACGGTGCGGGAGATCGCGGGCGGACTCAGCCCGGAGAAGGTGTTTTACGAGGCGCAGAAAACGCGGGCGCGATTGTTCCGGGTGTTGGAGGGGATCGAGGGGGTGGTCGGGGCGCGACCGGGGATGCCGTTGCGGGTGGAGTTCGGGGGAACTGAGCGGTTGGAAGAGACGATTTCGGCCGCCAGCCGGCGGTTGTCGCTGTCGCTGGGGCTGGGCGGGGCGCTGGTGGGGGCGGCGATGACGGCGCGGTCGGAGCGAGCGGGGCGGTGGTTGCCGGCCGTGATGAGCGGGATCGGCGGGGTGCTGGCGGCGAGGTTGGCGGCGGAGGGGGTGAAGAAGGGGAGGGGTAGGGGATGACAGGTTGCGATCGGGGGACGTGTCGGCCGCGATGCCCGGCATGAGAAAGGCCGGTCTCATGAACATGAGGCGGCTGAAGCCAACTTAGATCGGGCGATTCTCGGACTCCCATTGAGGAAATGCGTAGGGGCAGGTCGCCGTGCCTGCCCCTACGAGCGGTGGCCGCGCGCGGCTAACGCTGATCGTAAGGGAAATCGGATTCGGTCATGCGCTTTCGGAGGATCGGTGTTGTTTTCGATTCAGGCGGCGTTCGAGGGCGAAGAGGGCCGCGCCCATCGCGGCGCCGAGGAAGGTACGCTCGATCAAGCCGATGATTTTGCGTCGTCGCATGGTTCCACGTCTCCTCGCCGTCTCCATGTTATCGGGTCACGGACCGTGGTTTCTCCACTTCACACTACGGATGTTCGCTCGGTTGGGATCACCGTCCGGCGTGGCATGACGCAGCCAAGGAACGGCGCGTCACGTCGGCGGTTTCACGATTAGGACCTCGAGTTTCGTGGCGACGGGTTGACACGGTGATGGACCCCGCGCGGGTAAATCTGCGAACAGTTCGATATGTACGGGGACGTCGTGAGCAGCGTATTCGTAGATGGGAGCGATCCGATACGTCGCGTCCAGAGTCCTCGCGCGTTTCTCACCGCCATCGTGGGTGCGTTCGCGGCCGTTCTGGTGGTGGCGACGGCCGGGCCCGCGGCCGCGGCGAACGCCACGGGGAGGATCATTTTGCACGTGCGGCAGTGTCCAATCGGGGAGCCGACGCTTGCCATCTTCACCGATTGCCATTCGCACCTGACGCCGGAGGGCAGGGCGTTTCGGATCAACGGACATGCGTCGAGGACGGTGAGCGACCAGGGGAACGTCAAGTTCGATCGGTTGAAAGCCGGAACGCGGAGGCTCACCCTGACCAGCACTCAGCAACCGAACGAGTTTCTGCACATGCGGGTCTTTTGCTCGGACAGGGGGACGGACGACCCGGCCGTGGAGTTGACGGTCCACACCGGCACGGAGGCATATCTCAACGTCCACCTTGCGGATGGCGAGTACACTCTCTGCGATGTCTCTTTCGTACCGGAGAGCGGGCAGTAGTGGGTCAGTGCATGGATGAATGATGCGCGAGCCCGGTCGGGAACGGCCGGGTTTGCTTTTGTGCGAGGCGAGTTGGATCAACCTTCGCCGTCTCTCGGAAACGTGAGTTTGCCGCCCAGTCGCTGGACGACGCCCCAGAAGTCTTTGATTTCCCAGCGTCCGGCGATTCTGCCGCCGACGACGCGGTCGATGTGGAGGCCTTCCATGGTGAGCCACTGGCCGGTGGGTTGCTCGCCGAAGAGGGGGTGGTCGTGCTTCCACCGGTAGCGCCAGCGGGTGATGACCCTGTCGCCGTCCTGGAATTGCTCATCGACGATGGTTTCGTCATCGGGGAAGTCGGCATACTCCTGGGCGATGGTACGGCGCATGTCGTCGATGGCGAAGTCACCGTGGCTGGCGGAATGGCAGATGAAGTTGGGAGCGACGACCTCGTCAAGTGCGGCGAGGCTGCGACCGGTGAAGACCTCGTCGTAGTAGCGGCGGACGATCTGTTTGGGGTCGGTGGTTGACACGGTTGGGCTCCAGATTTCCTCTTGTTACGAAGGGTTCCAGGTACGATCGAGGTTTGCGAGATCGAGGTCGCACAGCATCTGCTCTAACTCGGTCGGAAAGAACGGGTCGAGGTGTTCGGAGGGATGGCGCATGTGGGTGGAGGGGAGGATGCCGCGGCGGCGGAGGATTTCGCGCTGGGTGAAGAGGAAGGTGTCCATGGTGCGGGCGGAGAGGGACAGCAGGGGGAGGTAGCGGTTGAAGAGGGCGCGGGCGGCGGGGAGGTTGCCGGCGCGGGCGTGGCGGTAGACGGCGACGAAGAGTTCGGGGGTGGCGGCGCCGGGGATGGTGCCGTGGGCGCCGCGGCCGAGTTCGTGGGCGAAGTCGATGCCGCCGGCGCCGCCGAGGACGCTGGCGGCGTCGCCGATCTTGGCGACGACGGCGCCGACTTTGGGGGCGGGCGGGAGCGCCTCGATTTTGACGGCGACGACGAGGTCGATCTCCTGGGCGAGACGGACGAGGAGGTCGTCCGTCATGGTGACGTTGGTCATGCTGGGGGCGTCCTGGACGATGATCGGGAGACCGACGCGGTCGGCAATGGCGGCGTAGTGGGTGACGAGGTCGTCGGGAGTGGGGGAGGCGAAGGCGGGCGGGGTGATCATGAGGACGGAGGCGCCGGCGTCGCGGGCGGCTTCGGAGCGGAGGAGGGTGGCGCGGGTGCTGTTGGCGCTGGCGGCGGCGACGATCGGGAGGCGACCGGCGAGGACGCGGACGACGGTAGCGATTGCGAGGTCGCGCTCAGCATCGGTGAGGCGATAGATCTCGCTGCCGAAACCGAAGCCGACGCCGTCGACGCCGGTCACGGCGAGCCATTCGGCCTGGGCGACGAGGGATTCCAGGTCGATCTCGTCGTCCTCCCGGAAGGGCATCGAGAGGATCGGGATGATGCCGTCGAGGCGGCGAATGGGGGTGGGCATGGTGCGGTATGTCCCTTTCTCTTGGAGAGGCGATAGGCGTTAGGCGTTAGGGGTACGGATTCGTCGTTCTCCTAACGCCTAACGCCTATCGCCTATCGCCTCGATCCGGTACCGGGCGACAAACTCCTCGTTCAGCGAGAGACCGAGACCGGGGCGGCGGTCGAGGGTGAGGTAGCCGTTCTCGGGTGTCGGTTCGCCGGCGAAGACGTGCCAGAAGAGGGTATTGCCGTCGGGCGGGTCGAGGAGGGGGAAGAATTCGGCGATGGGGGAGTTGAGGTGGGCCATGATCAGGTGGTAGTTGTGGAGTTGACCGGCGTGGGGGAGGACGGGGAGGTTGGCGCCGGCGGCCATCGCCCAGATCTTGCGGGCTTCGCTGATACCGCCGACGCGGTTGACGTCGAGTTGGACGACGTCGACGGCGCCGCGGTCGATCAGCTCGTGGAAACCGTAGCGGGTGAATTCGTGCTCGCCGCCGGAGATCGGGGTGTCGACGGCGGCGGCGATCTCGGCGTAGCCGTCGATCTGGTCGGGAAGGACGGGTTCCTCCAGCCAGGCGAGGTTGAGACCGGCGTCTTCGATTTGGCGGATCATGCGGACGGCGTAGGGGACGGTCCAGCCCATGTAGGCGTCGGCGGCGAGGTCGACGTCGGGACCGATGGTGTCGCGGACGGTTTTGATGAGTTCCAGGTTCTTGCGCATACCGGCCGGACCGTCGGCGGGACCGTAGCCGATGCGCTGTTTCATGGCGGTGAAGCCCTGGGCCGCATAGGCGGCGGCTTCCTGAGCGAGGGCGTCGAGGTCGGTGGTGGCGTAGAGCTGGCTGGCGTAGCAGCGAATGGTGTCGCGGGTTTTGCCGCCGAGGAGGTTGTAGACGGGTTGGTTGGTCGCCTGACCCATCAGGTCCCAGAGGGCGATGTCGACGCCGGAGATGGCCTCGACGGCGGCGCCCTTGCGGCCGAAGTTGAGGGTGGCGCGGAACATCGTCTCCCAGAGGAGTTCGACGGCGAAGGGGTCGGCGCCGAGGAGGATGGGGGCGAGGTGGTGCTCGACGATCGGTTGGACGGCGGGGGCGCCGACGCCGACGTTGCCGAGACCGGTGAGACCGGCGTCGGTCTCGATGCGGACGACGAGGGCATTGGCGACGTCCGGGCGGGGTGACGGGGTGGCGGCGCGGAGGTTTTGGGCGGTGGTGAAGTGGGAGAAGGGGGTGGTGACCCACCAGGGGCGGGGCTCGGCCGGGGGCATGCGGAGGGGGATGACCTCGACGTTGGTGATTTTCACAGGGAGCGGCTCCTGATTGGTGGCGTCGAGCGAGCGATAAGGGGGCAGCGTACCGCGACCACGGAAACTGTCAATCCCGCTCCCGAGAACGCGATCGGTGACTATCCACCGCGGTAGATTGTTGCAACCGGTTCGTCGCGGCGTCATCCTTGCCGTGTGATGAGCGATCGCGTGCGCAACGATGCGCCAGACGAACCGGCGTCTTCGCTCGCCCGAGCCGATGGTGGGCCGGAGATGTCCGCGCGCGAGGCGGCGGCGGCACTGGGCGTCAGCGAGCGAACGATTCGCCGCGCGATCCAGCGCGGAGCGCTCGTGGCGAACCGGAGGCGCCGGCAAAACCCGGTTGGCGATCGAGGCGGCGAGGTGGAGCCGCGGGAGTTTTCCCGATGGGATGGTCTTCGTCGATCTGGCCGCCGTCACGCAACCCGATCTCGTCCTGCCGGCGATCGTCCGGGCGCTCGGTCTGCGGGGCGTGTCGAACCGGGAACCGCGAGCGCGGGTGCAGGCATTCTTGCGGGCCAAGCGGTTGTTGCTGGTGCTCGACAACTTCGAGCAGGTGCTGGCCGCCGCTCCGGTGGTCGCCGGGTTGCTGGCCGGGGCCCGCGGGCCTTCGGCTGGCCGGTCGCACGTCCGCGTCGGCGTCCGGTTTGCCGATACCGGCCGGCTACCAGGCTGCGCGGATGATGCGGATGCAGGGCGGCGGGGACCGTCCGGCGTGGACGGCGCTGGTGCGGGGGCGGGCTTATCCCGTGGTCTCCTCTAATCAATAGAGTGAACACCGCACCGGCCGCTTTCTTCGCGCGGTGCCGACGGGACCGACCCGGCACCCCACGAGGATGGTCTGGGCACGCGACGGATGACTTGGCGCGATGACGTAGGAGGATGGGGGCCGATTACCCGGTTTCGTGTCCTGGCCTGATCGCGGACCCCGCCCTTGCTTCGGACATGTCCCTGTCCGGCGCGTCGCGGCGTGACGAAAATCGTGCGCCGCGAGGCGCCTTGTTTGTCCAGGCCGATGAATCCGAAAATCGGATCGTGAATGGAGCTTGGTAGTTTACGCTCGGATGCCACAATCGCCTCTGTTGACAGCATCACGGGGCTGTATTAGTGTCCCGCGCAGTCCAACAATCGAGTTCGCACGCTGGCAGATCGGAGGCAGAGATGGACCATGTTCGGGGTACGTCGTCGGGCGGTTCAGGGGCGGGATGGCAGCTCACCCGGCGTCGGGTTCTCCAGTATGGGGCGGGGTTGGCCAGCCTCGTGACATTGGGCGTGTTGCCGCGCGAGGTGCTGGCGCAGGCGAGCGGGCCGGCGCAGTTGTTCAATCCGGGCGAGACGCCGCCGACGGCGGCGAGCGGCGAACTGCGCCACGCGCTGGTGATGGATCCGCAAAACCTCGATTCGATCGCGACCTACACGGTCGGCAACGCGCGGTGGGAAGGCGCGGTCTACAGCCCGCTGACCTGGCGCGATCCCAACCTGGTGCTCTACGACGGACTGGACGGCCGGCCGACACCGGACAAGGGGTTCGGGTTGGCCGCGAGTTGGGAGTACGCCGACGACAAGACGCTGAAGATGGCGCTCAAGACGGGGATCACCTTCCACGACGGCGAACCGTTCACGGCCGCCAGCGTGAAGGCGCACTTCGACCGGATGCTCAACCCGGACACGAAGTCGCCGCAGGCGTTCAACTACGCGACCATCGACTCGGTCGAGGTGGTCGACGACGCCAACGTGATCTTCCACTTCAACACGGTCGATCCGGTGATGCTCACGAAATTCGCCGGGTACGGCGCCTACATCACGCCCGCCCAGGGCAGCACGAAGGAGGGGTTCGGGACGTCGACAACGACGGGGACCGGACCGTTCAAAGTGACGGAGTACGTCAAGGACGACCACCTGACGCTCGAAGCGTGGGACGGTTTCTGGGGCAGCCAGAAACCGCTCGTCCAGAAACTCACCTACCGTGTGATCCCGGACGACAACACGCGATTGTCCGAACTCCTGGCGGGCTCGATCGACTTCTTGACCCTGAGCCCGAATCAGCTCGCCGCGGTCCAGGGCAATTCCGACGTCGGGGTGGTCCAGGTCGGTTCGCCGACCGTGTGGGGGCTGCGCCTCGACGCGAAAAAGGCGCCGACCGACAACAAGGAGGTGCGGTTGGCGATCGCCCACGCGATCGACCTGCCGACGATCATCGAGACGATCTGGAGCGGGTTGGGAACGCCGGTGCCGGTCTGGCAGAGTCCGTTCTCGTTCGGGTTCGACGATTCGCTCCAACCCTACAACTTCGATCCGGACCAGGCCAAGCAGCACGTCACCGCCTCGGGTCTCTCGACGCCGATCAAGATCAATTACGACATCCTCAGCGGCGACTCGCAGGCCAAGGAGTTCGCAGACGCGGTCAAGGGGATGCTGGACGACGTCGGGTTCGACACCACGATCCGGATCCAGGAGGCGGCGACGTACTTCGACGACTACCGCTTCGGCAAACTCGGCAACATCGTCTGGTTCGGCTGGGGCGGGTGGACGCTCGACTACGACAACACCTACTTCTCGATGCACAAGACCGGCGAGTCCTACAATCCGAGCTACTCGAACCCCCAGGTCGACGACCTGCTCGGGCAGGAGCGGGCGACGCTCGACCAGGCGAAGCGGCTCGACATCGCCAAGCAGATCAACAAGATCCTCTACGACGACGCGCCCGACGTCGCGCTCTTCCAGGGCATCGACATCTGGGCGATGAACAACCACGTCAAGAACTTCTTGATCCCGCCGGACCAGCGGCTGTGGTTGCCGGGGGTGTGGGTGGAGTAATTGCCCCCTAACCCCCAACCCCCTTCCCTCCCGACGACCGGGGGGAAGGGGGAGACGAGGCGCGAGGGCGAGGCCACTCCCTGAGGCGATGCGCTGCGTGAGCACGAAAGCCCCTTCCCCCCGGTCGTCGGGGGGAAGGGGGTTGGGGGGTAGGGGGCCGATGGGTAGGTACATCATCCGGCGTGTGCTCTATTCGTTGGTGGTCCTGTTCGGCGTCACGCTGCTCGTTTTCATTACGTTGCGGCTGAGCGGGGATCCGGTGCAGTTGCTGCTGCGGGGCGGCAATCCGTCGCAGGAGGACATCGAGCGGCTGCGCCATGCCTTGAAATTGGATCGGCCGCTGGCGCAGCAGTACGCCGATTTCCTGACCAGTGCGCTACAGGGGGATTTCGGGGAATCGTTGCGGTACCGGACGCCGGCGTTGAACGAGGTGCTGTCGCGGATGCCGGCGACGATCGAGTTGTCGGTGGCGGGGTACCTGTTCGCGCTGCTGGTGGCGATTCCGGCGGGGATTTTGGCGGCGGTGAAGCGGGGCGGGATGACGGACTTCGCGAGCCGGTTCGTCGGCTTGATCGGGGTGAGTTTTCCCAGTTTCTGGTTGGGATTGATCCTGATCCTGATCTTCAGCGTGCGGTTGAAGTGGCTGCCGGTGTCGGGTCGCGGCGAGGGGTTCGTTGGGAGCGCCAAGGCACTCATCTTGCCGGCGGTGACGCTGGGAACGGCCTACGCGGCGACGCTGATGCGACTGTTGCGTTCGAGCCTGCTCGAGGTGCTGAACCAGGACTTCATCCGGACGGCGCGGGCGAAGGGCCTACGGGACCGGACGACGATCGTGCGGCACGCGTTGCGCAACGCGGCGATTCCGGTGATCACCGTGGCGGGATTGCAAATCGGGTTTTTGCTGAGCGGCTCGGTCATCGTCGAGGTGGTCTTTTCCTGGCCGGGGGTCGGCCGGTTGGTCGTCGATTCGATCGGGGCACGAGACTACCCGATCGTGCAGGCGGCGGTGGTGTTGCTGGCGTCGACGTTGATCGTGATTAATCTGATCGTCGATATCGTCTATGCGTTGGTCGATCCGCGCATCCACTACTCGTCGTGATGGGGAGCGTGTGCCGTGGCCGGTGAGCTCGCCGCACAACTGGCGCAAGGGGAAGAGCGCCGGGTGGTCTCGTGGCGGTTCACCCGCTGGGGGCGGTTTCTGCGGGAACCGTCGGCGGTGTTCGGTTCGGCCATCCTGGCGGTACTGATCGTCGCGGCGCTGGCGGCGCCGGTGTTGGCGCCGCACGATCCGGGGAAGACGAACCTCAAGCTGCGGAACGTACCGCCGGCGTGGGAAGCGAAGGGGAGTACCGACTATCTGCTCGGGACCGATCCGGTGGGGCGCGATCTGCTGAGCCGGATCATCTACGGCGGGCGCGTCTCGCTGTTCGTCGGGATCGTGGTGACGGTGCTGGCGGCGGTGCTGGGCGTGTTGATCGGCCTGGTGGCGGGATACTACGGCGGGGCGATCGACGAGATCCTGATGCGGATCGCCGATCTCTTCCTGGTCTTCCCGTTCATCCTACTGGCGGTGACGATCATCGCGGTGCTGGGCGCGGGGCTGAGGAATTTGATCATCACCCTGGTCATCACCGGCTGGGTGCAATACGCGCGGTTGGTGCGCGGCCAGGTGTTGACGCTGAAGGGCGTCCAGTACGTCGAGGCGGCGCGGGTGGCCGGAGCGGTGGACAGCAGGATCATCGGGCGGCACATCTTGCCGAATCTGCTGGCCTCGGTGGTGGTGTTGGGGACGTTGCAGATGGCGTTCGTGCTGCTGACGGAGGCGGCGTTGAGTTTCCTCGGGTTGGGCGTCAATCCGTCGACGCCGACCTGGGGGACGATGATCAACGACGGCCGGAACTACATCTACAACGCCTGGTGGGTGATCACGTTTCCGGGGATCGCGATTTTGCTGACGGTGCTGGCGATCAACATGCTGGGGGATTGGCTGAGGGACGTGTTGGATCCGACGTTGAGGACGTAGGTTCGGTTCGGCCCCCCCTTCCCCCCAATCCTGGGGGGAGACGAGAGGGGGCGCTGCCTTCAGGGCCGTCCTGAAGGGAACGACCCATTCACCCCCCAGGATTGGGGGGAAGGGGGGGCCGAAAAGGGGCCGAACAACGATGACGGACACCATCGCGATCAATGCCCGCGAGTATCGTCTGCCGGCGCGGCCGACCGTCGTGATCACGATGGACGGGACGGATCCGCGCTACCTCGACGATGCGTTGGCGCGGGGGTTGATGCCGCGGTTGAGCGACATGCTCGGCAACGGAGGCAGCTATCGCCTGGGACGGGCGCAGATGCCAACGCTGACCAACGTCAACAACCTATCGATCGTGACGGGGGGGCCACCGGTGGTGCACGGGGTGCCGGGGAATCACTACCTGGCGCCGGATGGGCGGGAGGTGCAACTGAGCGATCCGTCGTTCTTGCGGGCGCCGTCGATTCATGCAGAGCTGCGGCGGGCGGGGTGCCGGGTGCTTTGCGTGACGGCCAAGGACAAGTTGCGGCGGATGCTTGTGCACGGGGAGGTGCCGGGGACCAGTGCGGAGATGGCGCACGAGTATCCGATTCCGGCGTACGGGATCGACGACGTGGTGGCACTGGTTGGGCGGAAGAATCCGGGGCCGTACGATTGGGACATGAGTGCGTACTGCCTGGAGATCGGCCTTGCTGTTTCGAAGAAGGTCGGACCGCTCGATCTGATGTATCTCTCGACGACGGACTTCGTGCAGCACGCGGAGGCGCCGGGCGGGGAGATGGCGGACCGATTCTACCGGCGGTTCGACGAGTTGCTCGGGGAATTGCTCGATCTCGGGTACGTGGTCGGGATGGTTGCCGACCATGGGATGAATGCGAAGCACAATCCGGATGGGACGCCGCGGGTGCATTACCTGGAGGACGTGCTCGAGGCGGCAGGCGTTCGCGACAACCGCGTCGTGCTGCCAATCACCGATCCCTACGTGGTCCACCACGGGGCGCTCGGGTCGTTTGCCTGGGTCCACTGCCGGGAGGAGGACCGGCGGCGAGCGTGGGAGGCGCTGGTGGCGCTCGATGGGGTGGAGGAAGTGTTCGGGCGGGAGGAGGCGGCGGTGATCTACCAGCATCCGCCGGACCGAATCGGCGATTTCTCGGTGGCGTCCGATGCGCGGACGGCACTCGGGAAGTCGGCGGCGAAGCACGACCTGTCGGTGTTGCACGGTCCGCTGCGGTCGCACGGCGGGCGACACGAGCAGATCGTCCCGATCATCGTCAGCCACCCGTTGACGCCGGTCTACGCGCGGCGGCACGAGATCGGGACGATGAACAGCGACATCCACGAGTTGGTGCTGAACGGGGTGGCGTGAGGCGTCAGGCGTCAGGCCGCAGGCGTCAATGGATCCGAGGACCGACATTGGGACGGTGTTCGCCGAGGCGGACGCGGTCGACTTCGAACGGCGGATGCGTGAGGCGGTGGCCGTGGAGGCGGCGTTGCTCTTCGGGGAGAGCGAAACGGTGGGCAGATCGGGCCTTGCGTGACGGAACACGTGAAGCCGGAGATCGACGATCGTCTCGGGCGAGACGATCGGACCATCGCGCCTCGGTCAGAAGGGTTGGACGTCTGCGGCCCGGCGTCCGTGATGCGTACGAGCAGGCACGGCGGCCATCCGGACCAACTTGGTCCCGCGATGGGCGTTCGCGCAGGCGTCGCGCGGCGACAAGCGAAGTCATTGGTCCGAATGGCACCCGACCTGCCCCGACGCGCCCTCCACGCTGGCCCGTCTTCTCGGCAAGCGGCTCTCTGCGCCGATCATCCGGGTCAAGGGCTTGGACGGGGCAATCGCGCGTCAGGTGGACAGTTCGCTCGGCCGGCGACCCTCGATAGTGTCATTGATGACTGGAACAGTGACACTTGGCGACATTATCATGGCCATTTCGACAGCAAGCGAATTGCGGCGCGAGCCGCACCACTCTGCCGTCGGCGTCGGGGCGGGTCCCAGTGCCCGCCCCGACATGCGTTCGCCGCGGAAGTCACCACAAAAGGAGCCGGGGATCACCTCCGGCTCCGCGTGTTCGTCAATCGAGGTTGTTATTTCGACGTCGGCGGCTCGCGGGTCTTTGATCGATCAGCTCGCCTTCCGGTCACGCCACGCGAGCAACTTGTGGAGCGGTGCAAGGTCGTAGTCCGGCCCCATCGCGTCGCAGATGAAATGGGTGATCCCCGCCTCCAGGTACTCGTCGAGTTTGTCGAGTTGGGGGCCGGAGATCTGGGCGGAGCGCTCGATCTCGTTCGGGTCGCGGCCGACTTTGGCGCACCACTCGTCGAGGACGCGGTTCTTGTGGCCGAGGACGTCCGGTTCGCCCTGGCCGTTCCAGATGGTGGCGTACTGGGCGACGATGCGGAGGGTCACCTTTTCGCCACCGCCGCCGATCAGGATCGGGAGGGGTTGGCGGACCGGGGGAGGGTTGAGCTTCGCCAGCCGAGCCACGATCACGGGCATGTCGCGGTCGAGATCCCGGAGACGCGAGGCGGCGGTGCCGAATTCGTAGCCGTACTCCTCGTAGTCGCGTTGATTCCAACCGCTGCCGATGCCGAGGATGAAGCGGCCGCCGGAGATGTGGTCGAGCGTCCGCGACATGTCGGCAAGCAGGTTGGAGTTGCGGTAACCGACGGCGGCGACGAGGCAACCGATCTCCACGCGCTGCGTCACCTCGGCCATCGCCCCCAGCGCCGTCCAGTTGTCGAGATGGGCCCCGTTCGGATCGCCGGAGAGCGGGAAGAAGTGGTCCCAGTTGAACAGGGTGTCGGCGCCGCTGGCATCGACGGCTTGCCAGGCTTTGCGGATTTGCTGGTAGGTCGCGTGCTGTTGGGTAATCTGGATCCCGACGCGAATGGCGGTCATCCGTTGCTCCTTTTGAGCCGGTAGCCGGTAGTGAGGACTGAGGATTGAGTCTGCTGTTCCGTCTGTCCGGCTGTCCGTCTCTCCTACCGGCTACCGGCTACCGGCTAACGACCTAAATATCTTCGAGTTTGACCCGCAACATCGCCTCGGCCTCGGGGGAGAGCGACGACTCGATCAGGACGCCACCGTACGGTCGGATGGCGGCGATCACCGGTTCCGGTTTGGCCTTGGCGACGAGGAGGAAGAGGGCGGCACCGCCGGGTGCGAGGGCGGCGCTCGTTTTCTCGACGAAGTCGTCGTCCAGTCCGTAGTCGCGGATCGCCCCTTCGATCGCTCCGGCCGCGGCGCCGAGCGCGAGTCCGGCGATCGGCACCAGGAAGGTGGTGCCGATGATGCCGCCCCAGATGAGGCCGTGGGTCGTCCCCCGCTTGAGCGCGTTGATCCCCTGGTCGACGTCGATCGATCCGTCCGCTTTTCGCTCGGCGATGACCGCGTCCTCGAGTCGGATCTCGCCCCGCTTCTGCAATTTGGCCAGCGTCTCCATGACGTCGACGGCCGTGCTCCGATCACGGTACGCGATCGCCACCACCGTGCTCACAAGGTCTCCCCTCTGCCGCGTCGCGGTCGTCGGCCCCCCGGCTTTGGGGGCACCGACCGGCGTTGTCGATCCGGATGTATAGCAGACGCGCGGCGGTGACGGCGGGCAGTCGCGCCGCGAGCGAAGTAGACTGATCGACCGTGTCGCTCGTGGTTCACGGCGGGAACCTGGCCATCCCTTCGCCTCCCGAAAGGAGCGGCGCCATCGAGGCTTCTATCCTCGACCTGATCGCTCGCCATGGGGTGCTGATCGCGGCGTTGGTGATCTTTGCCGGCGAACTCGGGTTGCCGACCGGGATTCCGGCCGAGATCGCGCTGATGATTGCCGGCGCGTACGGTATCCACTCGCCGGCGGGGCTGGTCGGTGGTCTCCTCCTCGTCGCCGCGGGCGACCTGCTGGGCACGATGACGCTCTTCCTGGCGATCCGCACGGGCGGCGTGCGCCTGGTGTCGATCATCCGCAAGCGAGCCGGCGTCGATCCGGCGTCGGAGGACGTCTTCACCCGTATCCGCCGGCGTTTGCACGGCCACGATAGTCTGGCCGTCTTCGTGGGGCGGCTGCTGCCGCTGGTGCGGATGCCGGTCACGATTTGGGCGGGGCTTTCCCGGATGCCGGTGCGGGCGTTCGTCGTCGGCGCCGCGCCCGCGGGAGCGATCTGGGCAGGGTTGCCGATCGCGCTCGGGTATGCACTCCGGGTCCACGTCCACGCAATCGCCGAACGGTACACGAACGCGAGTCACATCCTGCTCATCATTTCGCCCGCGGTCGGGTTGATCATCGCCGCGGTCACGTGGATCCGTCGTGGGAAGACCTCGTTGTCGCGTCTGCGCCGCGGCCGGGCGCTGGCCGGCTTCGCGATCGCGGCGGCGACGGTCGTCTACCTGGGGACGATCGCCTGGCATGAACTCGGGCGCCGGCCGGTGCCGGTGATGCTGCCGAAGCCGGTGCTCTATTTTTGGCTCGGCGCGCTCGGGGTTCTGGCCGTCGCGCTGGTCGGCATCGCCGTCGTCGATTTCCAACGTGCGCGTTCGCTGCAGCCAACGCATCGATCGGAGAGCGAGGCGTTGCTGACCGAATCGGTGCTCTCCTCGGCGTGGGTCGGATTGGTGCTCGCCATCGGGGTGGTGATCCTTTTGATCGAACACAGGTATCCCACGATCTGAAAGCCGCTCGGGCGCGGGGCTGAACTGCCCAGCGGTCGACCGCCTCAAGAGGGCTGAGCGTTGAAAAGGTCTTCCAAAGACGACACGCCGCGTCGGACCGAACGGGACGATTCCCCCGTGAAACCGGCCCCCCCTTCCTGGTGGCAGAACCGTCAGCATCTCCTGATCGATGCCGACGACACGTTGTGGGAGAACAACCGCTACTTCGAGGAGGCGATCGAGGAGTTCATCGATTTTCTCGATCACTCGCGGTTGACGAGCGTCGAAGTGCGGGCGGTGCTGGACGAGATCGAACTCGCCAATACGCTGGTGCACGGCTACGGGGCGCGCAGTTTTACGCGGAGTCTCCGTGCCTGTTACGAGCACCTGGCGGAGCGCCACATCCGGGACGAGGACCTCGCGGTGGTGATGGACTTCGGCGAGCGGATCTTGCGCCAACACATGGAGGTCATCCCCGGCGTCGAAGAGACGCTACGGGTGCTGGTCGATCGGCACGATCTGGTGCTGTTCACGAAGGGGCAGCACGAGGAGCAGAAGCTCAAAATCGACCGCTCGGGGTTGGCCGGCTATTTCTCGCGGGCGGTGATCGTGTCCGAGAAGGACGAAGGGACGTACCGCCGGCACGTCGCCGAACTCGGCTTCGACTCGGCGCGGACGTGGATGGTCGGCAACTCGCCGAAGTCGGACATCAACCCGGCGCTGGCGGCGGGGTTGAACGCGGTCTACGTGCCGCACGAGCGGACGTGGCGCCTGGAGCACCAGGAGGTTGCCGGTGGCGAGGAGCGGGGGCGACTGCTCGTTCTGGGGCGCTTCGCCGAGTTGGTCGATCATTTCTGAGGTCCTTCGGTGCGCCCGAACCGGTGAGTGGTCCGTGACGACGGGTGATACCTTTGTCGACTTGCTCGCGCACTCTTTCCAGCGTGCGGTGGACTCGTCTATGATTGTCCGTGGCGGGCGCGGATGGGAACGCCGCGGACGGCCCGGTATTTGGACCGACAGGATGGATTGATCGAACGCGAGCTTGGATCAGAGATGTTCGACTCGGGTGACATGGCGAAGCGACTACGCGGCGCGATCGGTTCATTCTGAGAAGTATCCAGCCGGCGGCAATCACGACCGCCGCCTCATCCACACAACCCGCAGGCGAGATCATGTGGTCTTTGGTTCACGTCGATAAGTGAGGACAACATGGAGAGAGAACCCCGTTTGATGTGCGTGCTTGCTCATCCCGACGACGAATCGCTCGCTCTCGGCGGCACACTGGCCATGTACGCCGCCGCGGGCGTCGAAACGTCGCTCGTCATGGCCACCCGCGGCGAGCGCGGCTGGACGGGCGAAGCCGGAGCGTATCCCGGTCCCAGGGCGCTCGGCCGCACCCGCGAGGCGGAGCTTCGCGGCGCGGCGCGAGCCCTCGGCATCCGCGACCTGGTCTTTCTCGACGAGATCGACGGCGAACTGGACCAGGCCGATCCGCGCGCGGTGATCGCGCGGGTGGTCGCCGAGATTCGCCGGTTTCGCCCCGACGTGGTCGTCACGTTCGGTCCCGACGGCGTCTATGGGCACCCCGATCACGTCGCGATCTCCCAATTGACGACGGCGGCCATCGTCTGCGCCGCGGACACGGCGTACGAAGGGGAGGGAGAGCGGCGCCCCCACCGGGTCGACAAGCTGTACTACCGCATCTGGACCGCTGGCGAGCGCGCCGTCTACGAGGCGGTCTTCGGCGACGTCGCGATCGACGTCGCCGGAACCCGGCGGGCATGGGTCGCCTGGCCCGATTGGTTGGTGACGACCCAGTTCGACGCGGCCGACTCCTGGTCGACGGTCCGGGAAGCCGTCTCCTGTCACCGCAGCCAGCTCGGCAACGGCGAGGCGTTTGCCGGGATGAGCGCGGCGAACCATCGGCGTCTTTGGGGGCCTCAGCAGTTCTACCGCGCGATGAGCGCCGTCGCGGTGGGCGCGGGAATGGAGGATGATCTGTTCGCCGGACTCGACTCGCAACCTCGTCTTCGTCGCCTGCGTGCCACCGGTTCCGATGGAACGTTCGACGCGGACGGCGCTTCCCTGGGGCGGCAGGAATCGGCGGCCTGAGCGTATCGTGCTCACCGGTTCGGCAGATCGCGGCTCGACCGGGGAGCCCCGAGAACGAGTCGGGGTTGCCCGCGTGCCCCGGTTCGTGTGCCGGGTGGTATCCGGCGCGTCCTCCCCGATCGCGGTGTCGTTCGTTTTGACGACACGCGCGGTCCGCCCGGCGGCTATGATCGTACCTTGGCCGTGATGAACGGGACGTGGTGACGCTAAGCCGACGTTGGGAGATGCGATATGGAGACGGAGCTGCCGAAAGGACTGACGCTTGACATCGCGAAGGCTTGGTTCGGGACGAAGACGACGGGCCGGTTCAACCCGCAAGGTGCGATCGGCAAGGCGTGGCTCGGTCTTGGGTGTTTTCCCGAACTGACGGAAATCGAGGACGTCGGCGGGGCCGAGTATCACCGCTTCGCCGACGGCACCGTCTTTCGGGGGTCCGAACGCGTCGCCGCAGCGGCGGGGGGCGGGTTGCCGGACGGCATCGGCGCCGACCTGGTCACGCGCTGGTACGGCCAGGCCCGCGAGGGCGCACGGACCTACCGGTTCGCGCAGGATCATCCGGTCGGGCGATTGTGGCTGGGGCTGGGGCGATTTCCCGAACTGGAGTGGGTCGGCACCTTCGATGTCCGGCGCTATTTCCGGTACGCGGACGGCACGGTGATCTACCGACCCGACGCCGACACGAGCGGCTACCGGGTGATGGGCGCCAACACGAACGGCGGTCTGTTCCCGGACGGGATGGACCAGGACCTGGCCGAGTTGTGGTTCGGCGAGAAGTTCAACCCCGCGGGGGCCGTCAGCCAACTCTGGCTGAAAATCGGCCAGCAGCGCAAACGCTTCCCGGCCTACCTGGGCGACGTGCAAACGCCGGACGGACAGTTCTTCCGGTTCGCCGACGGCTCGGTTTTCCGCCGCGCCCAACCGGACGAAGACCCGACCCTCTTTCCGGCGCCGGTGATGTCGATGACGTCGATTTGGGGCGGCGGCGAGCGCGCCATCAACCAGGGGTTCGGCCCGACCCCCTTCTCGCTGGACCCCGACAACTGCGCCCAGTTCTACGCCTGGACGGCAGACTTCGGGATCGCCCGCTGTTCCCACTCCGGCCTGGACATCGACATGCCGAGCGGGACCAAGCTGTTCGCGCCGATGCCCGGCACGGTGACCTGTGCCGGTACGGGAACCGGACCCGGCGCCGACGGCTTCGGGTGCGCCGCCTACCCCGACACCGACGGCGGGGCCGGTCGCCTCGAGTTCATGATGGACAACGGCGTCATGCTCATCCTTGGCCACGCCAGCGAAGCCGACGTCGTGGTCGGTCAGCGGGCCGCGGCCGGCGATTTCGTCGGTCGCAGCGGGACGGACAACGGCGACCACCTCCACCTCGAAACGCGGGTGCGCGACCAGAACACCCCGTCGGGTTGGCGAATCGTCGACCCGCGGGATATCCTCGGGCGCTGAAAGGCGTCATTCTCCCGACCGTGTCGTAGGTCTTCGGGCGGCGGGTGGACGCTACGCCATCGACGGCCGTTGAGCGGTTTGCGGCGTTGCTGAGATACGCTCTCCGTCAGGCACCGATGTGTCGCCAAGGAGGAGGATCGTGGCGGGCACGGTAAAACCCGTTGCCTTCGTGACGGGCGGATCGCGCGGTGTCGGTGCCGCGACCGTGCTTGCGTTCGCGGATCGCGGGTACGATGTGGTCTTGTCGTATCGCAACAAGGCAACGCGTGCGATGGCGATCGCGGATGAGGCAAATCGGCACGGCGCTTCGGTTCTCCCCCTGGCCGCCGATATCACGAAATCGGACGAGCTGGCTCGGCTCTTCGAGGCGATTGAGGATTGGCGAGGACGGCTCGATGCGGTCGTGCTCAATGCGTCGGGTGGTCTTGAGCGCGATCTGCTGGCCACCGACCTGGGCTACCCGCTGCACATCAATCGTGACGCTCAACTCGCCGTGGTGGAGGGTAGCTTGCGATTGATGAATGGCGGCACCATCGTGTTCGTGACCAGCCACTGGGCCCACCTCTACGGCCGGGTGCCGCAATTGCCGACGTACGAGCCGATCGCCGCCAGCAAACACGCGGGCGAGCAGGCTCTTCGGTTGTTGCAGCCGCGGTTGACCACGGCAAGCGTGCGTCTGATCGTGGTCACCGGCGATCTGATCGAAGGCACGATCACCGCAAAATTGCTGGAGCGTGCGACGCCGGGATTGGCGGCCAATCGGCAGGACGCCGTCGGCTGGCTGCCCACACCGAGCGACATGGCCGAGGCCATCGTGTCGGCCACGATGGACAACTCCCTCCCCAGCGGGCACACGGTGGTGGTTGGCGGAACGCTCGATTCGATCGTTTCATGGGGGCATTGACGCCCACCGGGCCAACCGAGTCCAGCCGCTGTCGCCTGCCGTGCCTCTACACCGAGAGCAGCCGCGACGCCAATTCCTCCGGCGCGGAGAAGAACGGCGCGTGGCCGGTGTCGAGCGACAGCACGCGTTCGCACGGGAGAGTGCCGTACATCCGGCGCTGCATGGCCGTGCCCAGGGCGTGGTCGCGGCGGGTTTCGACGTAGATGCGGCGAACACGACCGAAGCGTTCGGGGATGACGGAGATCGGGGTCGCGGCCGGGGCGATCGGTTCGGGGCAGACGCGGGCGATGGCGCCGGCGACGGTCGGGTCGGTGCAGTCGTGGTAGAAGACGTCGCGCAGCGATTCGGGGCGGACGGCAATGATGCTCTGGGTGGGGTAGGAGAGGAGATTGGCGGCCAAGAGTGAATCGCGGTCGGTCAGACCGACGTCGAGGGCCGACTCGCCGTTGCGCAGCAGGAAGGCGGCCAGGTAGACGAGGACCGCGACGCCGTCGGGACAGTGCTCGGCGACCTGGCTGATGACCGCACCGGCCGTGCCGTGTCCGACGAGCACGACCGGTTCGCCGGCTCCGGCGACGAACCGGAGCATCGCCTCGGTGTAGAGGCGGAGCGTGATCTCGGCCGCGAGGGTGCGATCGTCGCCGTGACCGGGGAGATCGGGTGTCTCGACCCGATGGCCGCCCGCCCGGAGGAGCGGGGCGACGCGTTCCCAACACCAACCGCCGTGCCATGGCCCATGCACCAGCACGAACGTCGCCATCCGGTCCCCACGTTCCTCGTCGCGCCGCAGCCACCGGCGCTAAGGCTGGTACGAAGGCCGATGGCGGTCGGATCAGCGGAGGACGGGGACGGAGGGCGGAGAATCCGAGAGAGGACTGAGGACTGAGGACTGAGTGAGAGAGGCGGTTCCGCCTTCCGCCTCCCGCCCTTCACTCGGCGTCTGGTCCGGCCAGCAACCGGTCCGCTTCGGCGAGCGCGATGCCGAAGACGGCGTGCGCGGCGATCATGACGGCGAGGCGGGAGGGGCGATCGTGGCGCGGACTCGGGTAGAGACCGAGGGCGGGCAGCAGCAGGCCGTAGCTCACGGTCCAGACGGCCAGACCGTAGCCGAGCCCGGCCGCGGGCGGCGCGGCGGGGAGGAACGAGCGCAGGGACGAGTAGACCGCACCGCAGAGACCGCCGAAGCCGAAGTGGGCGGCGAACCAGGCGGCGTCGAATGCCGGCGGCGAAAGGTCGTCGTCGACGTCGCCGCGCTCGGCGAGCCTGGCGGAGATCTGCTTCGGCGGTGGGCTGCCGAGCCAACCAGCGGCGCGACCGGCGGCGATGACGGCGGTCATCGGTACCGTCGCGGCGATCCCCGCCAGGAGTCCACGCACGCGTTCGTCCATTGCCGCTGCACTCCGCGCGACCGGGGCGAATCGCCGGCCGCGCCGCCCGAGACAGAGGCAAGCGCCGTGCCGAGGCGAAGGTGACGGATCACCGGTCGCGGGAGCGCGGCTCGTCCGGGGCGAAGATCTTGGCGAGGAGCGGACTGGTGAATTCGCTGGCGAGACACTCCATGTAAACGATGTCCCATAGCCGGCCGCCCATCAGGGCCGCTTCCCGCCGGCGACCGAACTCGCGGAAACCGGCCTTCTCGTAAGCGCGGATGCCGGCGACGTTGTAGGCCATGACGTAGAGTATCAGGTTGTGGAGACCGAGGGCGGTGAAGGCGTAGTCGAGCATGAGCCGCGTGGCCTCGGTGCCGAACCCGCGACCGCGCGCGTCCGCCTCGCCGATGAGGATGCCGAATTCGGCGGTGCGGTTGCGGTGATCGATCCGGTGGAGACTGGTGGTGCCGATCGGGCGCCGGGTCGCACGCTCGTAGATGGTGAACGAGGCGTCGGTCGGGTTGGCGATGACCCCGTCGAACCAGGCAGTTTCGGCGTCGGTGGAGACCGGCCGGGGTGGGACGCCGAGGTTGCGCGCGGCCGCGAAGTCGTTGATCCACCGCTCGTAGGTCGAGAGCAGGTCGCGGCGGAGCGGACCGAGCGCAACCAGCTCGCCGACGATGTTGACGACGGGGGATTCGACGGTGGTCGATGCGGGCGGGGCCGGTGGGGGAGAAGTCACCCGAGCTTCCTGTTGTTCCTCGACATAACAGTCGGCGAACGCGACCGCGTCCTCGTTCAGATATCGTCGGAGCGGTGAACCGGCTGCGACCGCAGGGGTGTGCCTTCGAGGGCGGCGATCCGGCGCTCCAATTCCTCGATCCGGGCGAGGAGGGGGCCGGTGGCGCGGGCCACCTGGGCGTCGATCAGCTTTTGCACCTGGGTGCCGAGCGCGCCCTTGACGGCCTGGGTGGCCATCCGGTCCGCGATCGGCGGCAACGGCGTTCGTGGCATGGAACCTCCCGGAGCGCGACGTCCACGCCATCCGCCGGCGTGGGCCTTGTGAAGGATACCGCCGACGGAGGGCGGAAGGCGGGAGAGGACGGGGGAAGACGGGGACGCAGCGGACCACCAGCGGTTGGGGAAGCGGAGCGGATATGATGCTCCTCAGAGCGCCGCGCCGATCGACGCCCGGGGTTCGAACCCCGGGCTCACCCGGATACCACCCAAAGCGTACCCGGATGAATCAGGCTAACAAGCCAGACCGAGGGCAGCGGGATGAGTACAGGAAATCCCTCCGGTCGACCGCACGTTGTCCAGATCACCTGTCACGATCTTGGCCGGTTTCTCGGGTGCTACGGCGTGGCGACGGTGCGCACGCCCAATCTGGATCGGCTGGCGGCGGCGGGGGTGCGGTGCGAGCGGGCGTTCGCGACGGCGTCGGGGTGCAGCCCGAGCCGGGCGGCGCTGGCGACCGGCCGGTACCCCCACGCCAACGGGGTGATGGGGCTGGCGCACGACGGCTTCGGGTGGGATTTGCACCCGGAGGAGCGGCACATTGCCGGGTTGCTGCGGGAGCAGGGTTTCGAGACGCACCTGTTCGGTCTGCAGCACGTGACGATGCGGATCGAACGGTTGGGATTTGGGCACGTGCACCGGCGCGGACTCGGGCCGGCGGTGGCGGAAGACGTCGAGGCGGTGTTGGCGATGCCGACCGCCAAACCGCGCTATCTGGAGATCAACCTGGAGGAACCGCACCGGCCGTACGACCAGGGCGGTGTGGGACCGGAAGCGAGCGCGGGCGTCTGGATACCGCCCTGGTTGCCGGACACCGAGGCGACGCGCGAGGAGATGGCGGCGCTGCAAGGAGCAGTCCAGGCGGCCGACGGTGCGATCGGGCGGATCCTGGCAGCGCTCGATGGGGCGGGGCTGGCCGAGAACACGCTGGTCGTCTTCACCGCCGATCACGGTCTGGCCATGCCGCGGGCGAAATGCACCCTCTACGATCCGGGGATCGGGGTGGCGCTGATCGTCCGCTGGCCCGGCGGCGGTGTCCGCACCGGCGGCACCGTCTCACCCCTGATCAGCAACATCGACGTCCTGCCGACGCTGTTGGAAGCGATCGGGACGGCGGTGCCCGAGGGGGTTCAGGGGCGTTCCTTCCTGCCGTTGCTGCGCGGTGGCGCGTATTCCCCACGCGACGCGATCTACGCCGAGAAGACGTTCCACAGCTACTACGACCCGATGCGCGCGGTGCGGACCGAGCGGTACAAGTACATCCGCAACTTCGAGACGACGTTTCTGGTCGAGGTACCCGGCGATGTCCAGGTCGGGGCGATCTACCGCAGCGAGCTGCAGCGGTACGTTGCCGCCACGCATCCGGCCGTCGAGTTGTACGACCTGGTCGCCGATCCCCTTGAGCAGGACGACGTTGCCGGGCAACCGGTGGTCGCGGAGGTCGAACGGGAGCTGGACGCGCGGGTCTGGCGATGGATGGAGGAGACGGGCGATCCGTTGCTGGCAGGACCGGTGCCGTCGCCGGCGTACCGGGGGTCGCTCGCGACCAGGTCGCCATAACGAGCGCCCCTGATTCGTTATGTTCACCGATGCGGGCCGAGTGCGCATGTTTATTGGCGCACAAACTGAGAGATCGCGCGCAATGGGCGGGCATGAATCGAGCGGAAAATGTCGTTGAGCGATTTCTGAAGTTACTGGCGCTTCCCCAGCACGACGTGGAACAACGACGAGGCGCCCTCCCGCGTCCAGGCCGTCGAAATGGCGATGAACAAGTGGCGCAGCGACGGGAAGCGGTTCGAGTAGGCCCTGCAGTGGGAAAACGTCGGGGACGGCTCGGCGCGGCAGGGGGATCCGCCGGCGTGGCACCTGTGGACCGGGACGGGCTGGCAGGACGTCGGTGTGCACCAGGCCTTGGGCGCGAACACCTGGCACTACTTTGGGCTCTCCGGCTGCATCTCCGGCGGCCGGGTGCGCTGCGACAGCTTCAGAAGTTGCGGCGTCGAGCACATCCTGGGCAGACCTGTGCCCCCCGGCGGCTGGTCGGGGGCGACGAGTTGACGGTCGCCTTCCAGTTGGACGGGAACTACCGGCAGGATGCCTACGCCGACCGGATCGACCGGGTGCGGTTGCGTTGGTTATGACCGCCAACTGGAGCGCAGATAGACTGTGTTGCTCAAACGAGCCGTCGGTACCGGCACACGGCGTACACCGGGGACATCCGTTGGCACACCTTGCCAGAGGGGTTGTCCGTTAGGCTCCCGGCTCCCCTTGCTCCGTCGCCGTCTTTCTCCCCTTCGGGGCCTTGCGTGACCTGCTGGTCGAGGTCCGCGCGGTCCCCTGCGGGGAAGCGGTGGGATCGCCACCATTGCGCGACAGCGGGCGGGTCCCGCGCTTCAGGGCGGGGAGGGTGAATGGCAGCCATCCCATCCTGCCGACCGTCGTGGCGACGTACTCGCGCAGGTACGGCCAGCTGTTGACTGGAAGGTTGTACTCGGCAAAGACCTCGAAGATGGGGTCGGTCATCGGCTGCTTCGAGTCGAAATCGAGCGCGAAGGAAACCTCGATCTCCAGGCCCGGGGTCTCGCCGCTGTCGGCCCGAAGTCGGTAGGTGTGGACGGCCCGGAAGCCGCCGGGCAGCGCTTCGCAACTGGCGGTGGAATCGACGCCGATCGCCACGCGCTCCGGGGCCGCCGGGCCATGGTGGTTGGCGACCTGCGCAGAACGCAGCCAAATCTCCCGCAGCTCGATCTGACCGATGAAGCCGGCATACTCCTCGGCCGTCAGGTCGCCGCGCTCGAACGGCGACGGCTCTGGGGGCGCCGTCACGCGGCGACCGCCACGACGAGCTGCAGGTCCGCCTTCTTGGGGCCCTGCGGGAGTTCTGGCATCTGGTAGCGCAGCCGCTGGTGGATGGCGTCGAGCTGGCAGCTCAAGTCGTCGAAGCGCCGCTCGACCCGCGCCAAGGCGTCGCCCCGGGCCAAGATCGTGGCGGCGTACTGGTTTAGGCTCACGCCCTCGTGCTCCGCCGCCTGCGCCAGCGACCGGTGCAGCGACCGCGGCAGGCGGAGGTTGAATTTGCCGCTGTACTCCCCACGGTGGGAGGGCAGCGGGATCTCCAGACCCTGCTCGTAGGAGACGGTCAGCCACAGCCGTCGGATCTCCTCCGCCTCCGCCCCGACCTCCGCGAGGTCCTCGACCTGCCCCATGCACCCGGGCAGGTCCGGGTAGTCGATGACGTAGCCGCCATCGGGGTCGGGGATCACGCTGAGGGGATACGCGAGACGCAGGTAGTCGTCCAGGTGCAATCGGGTCGCACGGGTCATCTTACTCGTCCAATCCAAGACGCTCGCAGATCATGGCGAGGTAAACGCGCTTAACCTTGCGCCCGCCCACCGTCCCGACCACGATCGGGTACTCGCCGGGCTTGGTAAAGACGCGCTCCTTGCCTTGACGGGCCAGCGTCCATCCGAAGTCCTCCAAGAGGGCGCGCACGTCGTCCCAGTCGGCCTGCGGCGGCCGCGCGCGGATGCGCTCGATGAGCTTCGCACGGCGGCTCATTGCCGCTCGTCCATGGTACTACGGGTAGTACCAAGAGTCAAGGCTTCACAACGGATGAGTTTCATGTCGGCTCCCGAGTCGGTGCGCGGCCGATCAGAACGGCCTCCGCCGATGGCAAGCGGTCTCTGAGGTAACCGACTTGCAGTGTTGCAGGCACAGTAAGGGAGGTCGAGCAGGCATCCTACCAGCACACCCGGTGCGACGACACCTACCAGCCCAAGGAACCAATTGCGTTGGAGGAGTCCGTCACCCGGTCGAGCTACCTTCCCACGCTGGATGATCAGCTTTTGCGCACAACATCGCTTATCCGCATTAACTGCGTCGCCATCCGTTCGGCCCGCCCCTTCCGCGACCAACCGCGTGCAAAGCCGGCAAGGTGGGACGAAGGGTCTGTTGACGGGATGGGAACGGGGTCGAAGGTACCTGGAGCGCCCGGGTCGCGGACATCTCCGCGTCGGGCCGGGCCGACGGGCGCATGCCACGGCACCGCACGCATGCGCCTTTGGCCGAGGCGGACCTGGGCGTCGCGCCGGACCTACATCGTGACGACCATCACCGCCGCCCGCAACGAGAACCGGGCTTGCTCGAGGGTGACCTTCTTGCGAATGTCGACCTTGCCGGTATCTCCGGCGCACTTGATGGCGGCCTCGGCATCGCCGATACCGAGTTCGAGCAACACCTTGACCACCCCGTCCGTCGGGACGCCGGAGTCGGTCGCCAATTGCTTGACGACGTCGGCGAAGCGCGGCGGAACGGTGGTCTCGCCCTGGGCCAGCGCCGTCGACGGACCTCCCGTCGGGGCGATTCCCCCCGCCAGCATCGCCGCGGCGGAGGCGAGCAAGAGATCGCGTCGGGTTCGGTTCGGCAGGTCGGAACGTTCGTCCACGGTCGTCGGCGGATCATCAACCATCAGGACACCTCCCGGCGCGGCGCCTTCCGGCCGCGCCTACATCGCGACGCCGATGAACCCGGTGCGCGTGCCCTCGACCAATTTGTCGAGGGTAAAGCCTTTGAGGCTCGCACCGCCGGTCCCGCACGCGGCGTTCGCGACGACGCCCCGCAGACCGAGGAGCGTGAACATCCGCGCGATGTCGTTGACCGGGACCCCGGTGCTGGTCGAGAGTTCCTGGAGGATGGCGCGAAACGTCTCGTCTTGAAGGAAGACGTCCTCCTTGGCCACGATCGATCCCTCCTGGTCCCATCGCCCGTCTCCGTCGGAGAGGAGCATTCGGGAGCGCCCTTCCGGTGGTTGCCTGGCGGTCGACCGGATGGGCAAACGGATCTGAGGAGTCCTGCCTCGGTTCTTACCACTGACCGCCGTATGTGTCAAGCACGATGGCGCGTACGGACGGCAGCGGTCTCGTCGCTCGTGCGGTTCCAGTTGGCGACGTTCCAGTAGAGGCACTCCCACGGGCTGGCGGCGATGTTTTCCTCGCGCAGCGTGTTGGCGATCCCGTACTTGTCGGCGGCACGCCGGACGAGCGGGATGACGACGAAGTCGTCGAGCAAGAGGTCGTTCATCCGGATGAACAGCGCGGCCGCCCGCTCCGGGTCCGTCTCCACCAGGGCCGCTTCGTAGAGCGCGTCGTACGCCGGGTTGTGGTAGCGGGAGTCGTTGGGGCGCGACCAGCCGTTTTCCTTCTGGGCGATGTTCGCGCCGTCGTTGCTGTACCAAAGCGCCATGTGGGCGGTCGGGAACGGGGTCGAGGCGCCGTCGGTGTACATCTGCAGGTCGGTGTAGAAGTGGAGCGCGTTCTGGTCGTTGCCGGGCGCGCTGTCGAAGAAGGAGGCCGCGTCGACCTGCTTGAGGCGGACCGCGATCCCGAGACCCTCCCACGTCTTCTGGTTGACCGCCTGGGTGTTCTGGCGCACCGCGTTGATCGACGTGGCATAGGTGACTTTGAGCGCAATGTCACCCTTTTTCCGGACGCCGCCGTCCATCGCCCAACCGCCCTCGTCGAGGACCCGACCGGCCAGGTCGGGGTCGAACAGCCAGCTCGTGTTTGGCGACTCGTAGGCCGGGATGCCGGTCACGATGTTGCCGGCCGGCGGTTCGCCCGGCGGACCGTCGTAGAACTGCTCGGCGATCGCCTGGCGGTCGGTCGCCAGGGTCATCGCCCGGCGCACCGCCGGGTCGCCGAGGAAGGGGTGCGGTTGCCGCCAGTAGGAGCGCTGACCGGCGACCTCCTTGTCCGGGTCGGAGAAGTTGAAGAGGACGCGCTCGACGTAACTGCCGGGGGCGGTGACCTTCCGTCCTTTGCCGCCCTTCTCCATCTCCTTCAGGATGTCGGGCTCGACCTGGAGGTTCCAGGCGAGGTCCCAGCCACCGGTCTGCAAGACCGCCTGCGCCGCCGAGGCCGCGTCACCGCCGCCCTTGAGGTTGACGCGGGCGAAGAACGGTTTGTTGGGCTCGCGGTAGTTCTCGTTGACGACGTAGGTGACCTGGTCGTTCTCTTTGAAGCTCTCGACGACGTAGGGACCGGTGCCGATCGGCTTGGTGCGGAAGGCGTCGTGGGCGCCGCTCCCCTTGGCGAGGACGTGTTCGGGGTAGATGCTGCCGCGCCAGGTGCCCGAGAAGGGATTGGCCCAGGCGAGCGTCGGCTGCTTAAAGGTGAGCCGGACCGTCAGGTCGTCGAGCGCCTCGGCGTTCGCGAGCGGTTCGTAGACGGCGGCGGTGGTCGCCCCGTTGGCGGGGTCCATGATCCAGCCCCAGGTGAAGACGACGTCGCGCGCGGTCAACGGCGCCCCGTCGCTCCAGACGACCCCGGGCAGCAGCCGGTAGGTGACGGTCCGCAGGTCCGGAGCGAGCAGGCCGTTGTCGACCGACGGCACCTCGCGGACGAGGGTCGGGACCGGCGTCGCGTCCGGCAGGTAGTTCATCAGCGGTTCGGAGACCAGGGCCGCCGCCAGGGTGTCCTTGGCGCCGTTGGAGGTGTGGTTGCTGGCGTGGGTCGGTGCCTGCCATTGCAGGATCTTCAATTCGCCGCCGGCACCGCGGCGCTGCTGCTCAGTCCCCGCGGCCGGGCGGGTGGTGGCCGCCGCGTCGCTCGCCGCGGCGAGCGCCCGCACGGCGAAGGCGGCGACCGGCATCGCCATCCCGAGCGCCGTGGCGCGCGCGACGAACTCCCGGCGGGAGAGCCGCCCCGCCGTCAACTCCTCGTACAGCCTCCAACCCCGGTTCGTCGCGGTCATGGTCCTCCTCCTCCTCATGCGGTGCCGGCGCGAGTGGCGCCTCCCGGGCCAAGCGGACGCCGGACCGCGGCAGTTCAGCGGTTTCCAGGGCCTTTCACACGGGTGAGGTGTCGTTCGAACCCACCCCCCTCCCCGAAGCGCGCCGTTCGCACCTCCACCTCGACCGGACACGGGAGCATCTGCCGGATGTGGTTCCCGATCTGCCCAGCGAGGTGGTCCGGGTCGTCGCACGCTGGGTGGGGCTCGACGAGGACCTCCAGGCGATCGA
>DATBFX010000130.1:0-2449 GCA_036558305.1 Thermomicrobiales bacterium
TCGTCGCTCCAGTCCGATCCGGTCCTGCCGGCCTTCATCGAGATGTTCCGCGAGGAGGATGGGCAGGTCAGGTGGGACATGGTCGCCCAGGAAGTGCTCAACCAGGGGGGCCGCGGGCTGACCGACACGACCGGTCTGATCACGGCCGACGACAACGCGACGCGCGCCGACAAGATCGCGACGACGGAAGAGGAGTACCTGACCAACCTCGGAAATCTGTCGGCGGCCTACGCCGAGCTGTACGAGAAGCTGAAGACGGCGCAGCAACACGAGAACACCGCCCAGGCGCAATGGCTCGGTCCGTTCGGTGGCTTCAGCGACGACGTCGTCACCGGTCTGATGGGCGCCTACGCGACGCGGTCGCTGCTCTCGGGGACGCGCCTTGGTGGGGCGCTCGGGAAGGCCGGTGGGTCGATCGTCGGCGGGATTGGTCGCATCTTCGGTCGCGGCGGTGCCTCGAGTGCGACGCCGTTCGCCGAGTCCTCGGTCATGTCCAACGTCGCCGGTCGCGGCGTCGCGGGGGTCGGGCTGGGACTCGCCGGCTGGGGTGCCGACGAAGCGCTCGGCCACTACGGCGTCGAGACGAACGGGGCCTTCGGCACGATCGGGACGATGGCCGGCCTCGGTCTGATGGTGGGCGGTCCGTGGGGTGCCGCCATCGGCGCCGGCGTCGGTGCCGGCATCGTCGGCTGGCAGAACCGCGAGGCGATCGGCGACTGGATGGGCGAGCACGGGATGGGCGGCGACGACCTCAAGGGGTACGGCGAGGCCGCGATCGCGAAGGTCAAAGACGTCTTCGGGATGATCGGCGATCTCTCCTGGGGCGACCTGGGCGAGGCGGCGAAGGTCGCCCTCGCCATCATCTTCCCACCGTTCTCCCTCCTCCAGCAGCTCGACTGGGGGAGTATCGGGAGTTCGGCACGGGACGCCCTGGGCGCGATCGTGGGCGGTCTGGTCGACGTCAAGGATTGGACGGTCGGGTTCTTCGAGGATCGCTGGGACGACCTGACCGGTGTCGGCAGCGCGCTCGTCGACTGGATCGTCGGGCTCCCCGGCACGGTCATCGGCGGCGCCGGCGACGTCCTGAAGAAGGCGTCCGGGCTGCAGAACACGGTCCTCAACGCCCTGATCGTCGATCCGCTGAACGGTCTGATCGGCGCCCTCTCGGGGTTGAAGATCGACATTCCGGGCGGCGGCCACCTGGGGATCCCCGCGTCGATCTCGCTGCCGGATCTGCCGCAGATCCCACGGTTCGCCCGCGGCACCGCCGACGCCCCCGCGGGCTGGGCCTGGGTCGGTGAGCAGGGTCCGGAGCTGCGCTGGCTCAATCAGGGCGACCGGATCCTCGACGCGGCGGACAGCCGGCGCTTCAGTCAGACGGTCCGCGAGGCGCGGGCCTCGGACACGATCGCTGGGCGGGGGCTGAGTCTCGCCGACGGCCCGGTCGTCCTCGACTCGATGGCGTCACGCGCGATCGCTGGGCACCAGTCGACCCAACGGATCGAGATCCGCGAGCTGCGGGTCAACATCTACGGGGGGACGATCGACGAGCAGATGAAGAACACGCTCGTCCGGGAGACGGCCCACGCCGTGGTCCGCGACCTGGGCGAGCTGCTCGGCGACTAGGACAAACAGAAACCCTGGGGTCGGACCGCCGGTCTCCCGACGCCGTTACCGCAGGGTGTTTACGGGTTCATTGTACCACGCCGTTCGGCGATCCGGACCGCGACGTAGTCCTTGAGGGGATAGAAGAGGCGGTGGGGATCGTTCGGGAAGGGGGTGAAGCCGAACCGCTCGTAGTACCCGGCGGCGGCCTCGTCGATCGCGTCGACGACCATCGCAAAGATACCGAACCGTTCGCGCGACTCGAGCACGCGGTTGAATGCGTCCTCCAGGAGTAGGTAGCCGATACCCTGATGCTGTCGTCGACGATCGACGGCAAGTCGCCCGAGTAAGACCGCCCCGATCTCGATCGAGCGCGGAAGCCCCTGGACATCGACGCCGTCGAGCCTTGTCACCGAGAGACTGTAGTACCCGACGATCCGGTCAGGGTCGTCGCGGTCGACCATCACGTATGTTTGGGCGAGGTCGCGTCGAGCCCACTGGGTTGCGTGCTCTCGGATGAACCGGTTCAGGTCGTCCTGGCCGCAGTCGAACTCGCCGCGACGGTGTCTCCGCGCGACGGGTTCGACACGGTAGGCCTCCACCTACGAAACACTCTCAACGCGATGGCGCTTGCGGAACTCCCGGTTCTTCCGAAGCTGCTCGAGGGTCTTCTCGTTGACCTGGGGCGGTCGCGCCATCGCCTCCAGGATCGCCTTCGCGTCTTCTGGCGACAGGACGATCCGCTGCGGCGGCTCCTCGATCTCGTGTTCCTCATCAGCGACGGCGTTTTGAGCAACCATGACCAACCTCCTTGGATTGGAGTCTAGCACGGTTGGTGTTGACC
>DATBFX010000131.1:0-35744 GCA_036558305.1 Thermomicrobiales bacterium
CCGCCCCCGCCCGAATGCCGCGACGCGTCGTGATGTCACGGACGTCCTGGCAATCGCAACGGGGCGGACACGGAGGTCCGCCCCTACGACAACTCGCCAACACTCGCCAGCGCCCGCTCGGTCATCCCGCGCCGTCCCCACGTTGCCGGGTCGATCTTCCCCGTCACTGCGGCCGTGATCAGTGAAGATCGAAGTTCATCGAGGCGCGCAAGCGATTGCTGGATCTTCGCTTCTGCACTTTGAATCGGTGCCGACGCGCGCTTCAAGTAGGACACCACCTCGCGCTGCGTTTCCAGCGACGGGACCGACCACCAGATGTTTTTGATCACGTTCTGTCCGATGTTTCGTGCCATGCCCTCTGCACTGGAAAGCTGCTGTTCGATTATGGTTCGGCTCGCGGAAGAGTTCAGTGCGAGGACGAAGTATTCAGGGTCATAGCGATCCAAACGCAGTTCGATACGGTAGTGCTTATCAGATAAGAGCAAGTGCCTTGTGACTCGGTCGACGTAGCAGGCTTTCCCGACCAGAGCGGGGGAACCGCTTGCGCGGGCAACCAGCACATCTCCGGCTCTAACCGTGTACTCCCTCCTCGGCTCAAGCGAAGAAGGTAGCGCCTTATTAGCATCCTCACGGAATCTCCCCGTCGTGATCGACCCAAGTTTGAGCACCCCCCATTCTCCCGGTTCGACCTGCCGATCCTCGCAGTCCGGACTCCACCCTTGCTCAATTCGCTTGATCGCAAATCGCATCCGTTCTCTTCGCATGCTGGAACGGTTGAATCCACTAAGGCCACCCAATCCGTCCCGTTTGGACCCATCGAGTGCTAATTCGATTTGGCTGTTCCTCTTTTCCCTAATGCAAAATCAGGCAGCCTTTTCGGGCATGGCCAGGTGATCGGCATGATCGGCTCCCAAGGCGTCGTAGACGCGGGCTTCGAGCTCGTCCATCGTCAACAATCGCGCCGGTTCCACGACGCGCCGTTTGCCGTGCACCCACTTGGGCTCGATCGGGTTGAGCCACGGGCTCTTGATCGGCAAGGGGCAGGCCACGATCCGCACCGTCGCCGCCCCCGCCTTGGCCGCGGCGTTGTGGGCGGCGATCCACTGCTCCACTTCGCGGCTGACGTGCCAGGAGGCGTTGTCCCAGACCAGCAGCAGCGCCGTCCTCCCCGCCGCCGCCAGTTTGGCGCAGGACCAGGCCAGGTACCGAGTCGTCACGCCGCTGATGGGGCGGCCGTCGACGAAGCGCAGCCAGAGCGCTTCGCTCGGGTCATCGTCCGGCGCCGGGTCGTCCCACCAGCGCACCAGGAGCCCGTAACAGGCCACGGCCTTCGGCTCGCCCTTCGCGACCGCCTGTTCCACCAGCCGCAGGGGCTGGCCCGTCGCCGTCCAGGCGCGGACGGCCGGCTGGGCCACCCGGCTCCACCAGACCTCGTCGGCGAAGCCGAGCGCCCAGGTCGGGTGGGTCCGGGTCAGGCGGATCAGGCGGTCGCGCAACCTTTTTTTTCGCTGGTACGCCGGGTCGGGACTGGTGATCCAGCGCTTGGCCCGCTGCCAGTGGACCTTGTGCCGCGCCAGAGTGGCCCGCACCGTCTCGCCGGTCACGCGGGTCGGGGTTAGCCCCTCGGCATGCGCCGTCTGGGCGGCCAACTCCAGCGTCCAGAGGCTGGTCGGGTGGCCGAAGTCGCGCGGGGAGCGGTGGAGCAGGTCGGTCAGCCGCTCCGCGCCGGCGGCATCGAAGACGGCGTGGGTGGTGTGCGGCCGGGACGAGCCCGGCGTCAGCGCCGCCAGCCCGTGGGCGGCGAAGGCGTGGAGGGCGTTGCGCACCGTCTGCTCGTCGCAGCCGAGCGTGCGGGCGATGGCGGGCACGTGCTCGCCGCGAGCGCTGGCCAACAAAACCTGGGCACGGCGGACGGTGAAGGCCGCGGACGAGCGCAGGCCGGCCTCCAGCGCTTGCCGCTCGGCGTCCGTCAGGGAACGCACCATGAGAGGAATCCGCATGCACGTTATGGTAACACAAACCCGATCACCTCGTCTGCGACCGCACTAAGCAGCTCGACCGCCCGCTCCTTCTTGGCCATCAATGCATCAATTCGCTCCTCTTCACTCATGAGGAGGCTCACGATTTCAGCCTGTTCTTCCAGGGGTGGCAGCGGCATACGGAACGCGTGGACGTCCGGCAGATAGATCGTCTGGTGAGTCGAGCCGATCATCAGACGATGGAGTTCAGGGCACATCGCCCGCAACACAAAGTACAGATACTCTGGAACGATCTGCGGCCCACAGATCCAGTTCGCGAAGTCCTGCGTCGTCGCCATTGGCACAGCCAAAATCGCAGGGAAGCCTACCGACGCCGTCCGCGAGAGTATCACTGTGCCGGCGGGAAGCAGCCTCGCCGCAGAATTCGCAATCCCAGTTGGACTGATTTTCTCATTCGTCTCGCGCACATATTTTTTGCGTGCCTGTCGTACCTGCCAGATATCGCCAAGAGTAAACCAAGGGATCGTGCACTCCTCTGGCACCCAGTACCTTGGCTCGTTGCGGCTCGGTGTGTGTCCAGACTCCAGGCGAGCCACCTGGATGATGCGTCGAACGGTCCAATGGTCAGGGATGGGTCCGATCCAGGCAACACCGCTCGAACGCAGCTTCCGTTGATTGCGATGCCTCCCTCCATCGGGCACTTCGGGCTCCCCGAGGACTTCCGTCCTCATCTTGTCACCTCCGCCAGCAACCCCGCGATCTCCGCCTCAAGCTGCCGCAACTCGGCGTCGATCTCTTCCAGCGGGCGCGGCGGGACATACGTATAGAAGTAGCGGTTGAAGTTGATCTCGTACCCCACCCGGCCGACCGCCCCGTCCCGCGAGTCCCGGACACTCTGGTCCACCCAGGCGTCCGGCACGAACGGCGTCACCTCCCGTGCCACGTAGTCACACCAGTCCTCGGCCAGCGGCACCAGTTCGGTGTCACGCAACTCGGGGTCCGGCTCGGGCCAGCCGTTCGCGTCCAGGCACGACTCGGCGGCCTCATCCCGATCGCCCAGCGCCGCCAGGATCGCCTTCCGCACCGGCGCCCCCGGCCGCAGCCCGGCCCCCTTGAGCGCCCCGTTCAGTGCCGCCTCGAACGCCGCGCGCGACCGAAACCGCTCCGTGGGCAGACGCCGCCCCAGCGCTCGGAGCAGCAACTTGCACTCGCCCTCCGGCAGCTTGGCAACCGCCTTGTCGTCGGCAAGCCGCGCAAGTGCCTCGGGCGTCGCCTGGAAGCGGAGGCGGAGCGGCCGCTCGACCCGGATCTCCCGGTAGCCGAAGGCGGCGGTCTCGAAGACGCGCGAGCAGTCGACCCCCTCGTCCTCCCCGCGCTCGTCCCGCGTCTCCCGGTAGATCCGCACGATCTCCGCGCGTGCTGCGTCCGGGATCTCCCGCCGCTTGCTCCCCAGACTCTTCCGCATCGGCCGCCAGAAGCGCTCCCCGCTCGCATCGATCAGTTGCACCTTGCCCCGCCGCCAGCCGGGCTTGAGGTTGCAGAGCAACCAGACGTACGTCTGGATCCCCGTGTTGTAGAACAGCTCCGTCGGCAGCGCGACGATCGCCTCCACCAGATCCCGCTCCAGCAACCAGCGCCGGATCTCGCTCTCCCCGCTCCCCGCCCCGCCGGTGAACAGCGGCGACCCGTTCATCACGATTCCGATCCGGCTCCCCTGCCCGTCCTCCCGCATCTTGCTCACCATGTGCAGCAGGAACAGCAGTTGCCCGTCCGAGACCCGCGGCAATCCCGGCCCGAACCGCCCGTCGAACCCCTTCGTCTCGTGCTCCTTCCGGATCGGTTCCTGGTACGCCTTCCACTCCACCCCGTACGGCGGATTGGAAAGGAGATAGTGAAACTTCTTATCCTGATGCCGGTCCTCGGTCAGCGAGTTCCCAAACCCGATCTGGTCAGGATTGTGCCCAGAGATCAGCATGTCGGACCGGCAAATCCCGAACGACTCCGGGTTCAACTCCTGCCCGAACAGCTCCACCCGCACCCCATCGTTGAGCTTGCGCATCGCCTCCTCGGCCAGCGCCAGCATCCCGCCCGTCCCCGCCGCCGGATCGTAGACGGTCCGGATGATCCCGCTCCCGGCCAGCGCGTCGTGGTCGTGCGCCAGCACCAGATCGACGATCAGCCGGATCACCTCGCGTGGCGTGAAGTGCTCCCCCGCCGTCTCGTTCGAGATCTCCGAGAACCGCCGGATCAAATCCTCGAACAGGTATCCCATCTCCGTATTCGAGATCCGCTCCGGATGCAGGTCGATCAGCGCGAACCGCTCGAACACCTGCCACAGCACCCCCGCGTCCGCCAGCCGCTTCAGAATCTCGGCGAACCGAAAGCGGTCGAGAAAGATGTCGCGCACCCCCGGCGAGAACCCCGTGATGTAATCCATCAGGTTGTCGTGGAGCTGCGTCGCCTCCTGCCCCTTCAGCGTCGCGAACGTGAACCGGCTCCGGTTGTAGACCCGCAACCGCCCACCCGCCGCCTCGTAAAGCAGGTAATCCCGCATCTCGTCGGCGATCCCCTCCGGCAGTTCCCCCGCCTGCGCCAGCACCGCCGCCTTCGTCGGTTCCAGCAGACAATCCAGCCGCCGCAGCACAACGAACGGCAGCACCACCCGCCCATACTCGGACTGCTTGAAATGCCCCCGCAGAATCTCCGCGATCGACCAGGTAAACGCCCCGAGGTCCCGCGTCCGCTCCGTCGCCATAACTCCGTTCACCCACCTCGCCGCTGCATCCGCACGGAAACTCCGGCGTGGCCCTGAAACCGCGCGCCACGATTCATTGTCGCCGTTGATGTGCATCATCGACAATCGGCGGCGCCGATGTCAATCTGTCTCTCTGTCAGTGCCGCCAGAAGAGTTTCAACGCCTGCCCGCTGCCCATCGGTCCCAGCCGGCTGATGAACCCTGCCGACTTGATTTGGTAGCGATGCTGGCCGCCGTCGGTCTAACCCCGGAGGGGTTTCGTCGCATCAGCCCTGGGTTTCAACCCAGGGAGCAGCCGCCACGACCGAACCGAGCCGGCAAAGTTCCTGAGCCAGCTTTGTAGGTTGAGCGCGGTGGGTACCTTTTGGGCAATAGTCCCACGTCGGGGCGGCTCATCAACGTCAGAATGAAGCCACCGCATTTCGCGCGTACAGGGACAACCTGAACCCACCACGCAGAATTCGCCCCAAATCGCCGTCCACACGCTCTTGACAGCTGCCGTGTAAGATCATATGATCTCATCAAGCGGCTTCCCCTGGCACGGTGGGGACCTGGGCAGGTAAAGAATCTGCCCCGCTTTGGTCCCGCGGTTACCCCGGACCGCCGAGTACTGGCCTTTCCCACCGCGGCGCTGCCACCCGGCGCCCCCGGCCCTCGGCGAGCAGGGCGTGTTGCCCCTGGTGCAGGCGGTCGCCACCATCCCGACCGCCGTGCCGGCCGTCACCGGTGCAACCCCGGTGACGCGATGCCCCAGGCACAGCGCTGTCCCCAGCGCCGCACCGGCCGCCCCGCTCATCGGCGCGCTCTCGTGTTCCCCCCAGGATTGGGGGGTTAGGGGGGCGAAACCCCTTGCGCCCGCGCCCATCCTCCATCATCCTGACCCCAGCGCGCCCCGCCATCCGGCTTCCAGGCGGGCGCACCACCGCACCGAGGAGCAGACGAGCCGATGGTCCGAGACCTCTTCCGCCTCCGCCGCCGCGATCGCCCCGCTTCGGGCGACGACGGCGCCATCCTCACCCGCGATCAGCACGCGCTCCTCGCCGAGGAACTCGCCCTGCTCGAACGCCTCGCCGCCATCCTCGAAACCTACCCCGCCACCCCCGAAGACCGCGAGGCGATCGACGACGCCGCCGACCAGCTCACCTCGCTCTTCCTCCTCGTCATCGTCGGCGAGTTCAACTCCGGCAAGTCCGCCTTCATCAACGCCCTCGTCGGCGCCACCGTCATGCCCGAAGGCGTCACCCCCACCACCTCCGTCATCAACCTCCTCCGCTACGGCGCGACCACGGGCGAAACCATGCTCCCCGGCGGCATCATCGAGCGCACCTTCCCGGCCCCGTTCCTCGACGAGATCACCGTCGTCGACACCCCCGGCACCAACGCCATCATCCGCGAGCACGAGGCCCTGACCCAGCGCTTCGTCCCCCGCTCCGACCTCGTCCTCTTCATCACCTCCGCCGATCGCCCCTTCACCGAGAGCGAGCGCGGTTTCATGGAGGACATCCGCGAGTGGGGCAAAAAGGTCGTCGTCATCATCAACAAGATCGACCTCATCCGCGACGAAGCCGACGTCGCCAAGATCATCGCCTTCGTCCGCGACAACATCGCCCGCTTGCTCGGCTTCACCCCCGAGATCTTCCCGATTTCCGCCCTCCTCGCCCAGCAGGCCAAAGCCCTCGGCGACCGCAACCCGACCGAACGCGAGCGCCTCTGGAAACTCAGCCGCTTCGACGACCTCGAAACCTACGTCTTCAAAACCCTCGACGAAGAAGGGCGCATCCGCCTCAAACTCCTCAGCCCCCTCGGCACCGCCGAGCACATCGCCGACCGCTACCTGAAAGCCACCGCCGACCGCCTCGCCATCCTCGACGAGGACGTCAAAACCATCGCCAACATCGAGCGCCAGCTCACCCTCTACCAGGAGGACATGCGCCGCCAGTTCGCCTACCACCTCACCCGCATCGAGAACATCATCGCCCACATGAACGCCCGCGGCGACGAATTCTTCGAGGAGACGATCCGCCTCGGCCGCATCTTCGATCTCCTCAACTCCGACAAGATCCGCCTTCAGTTCGAACGCGCCGTCGTCGGCGACACCGAGCAGCAGATCGACGCCACCATCAACGAGCTGATCGACTGGATGGTCGAGCAAGATCTCCGCACCTGGGAAGCCGTCAACGAGTACATCGACCGCCGCCGCCTCTCCAAGTACGAGGAGGAGATGATCGGCGAAGTCGGCGGCCAGTTCCGCTACGACCGCCGCGCCCTCCTCGAATCGGTCTCCAAAGTCGCCCAGGAAGAAGTCGACCGCTACGACCCCGACCGCCACGCCCAAGAGCTCTCCGTCTCCGTCCGTAGCGCCGTCGCCCAGGTCGCCGTCGCCGAAGCCGGTGCCGTCGGTCTGGGCGCCCTCATCGTCGCCGCCGCCAGCACCGTCGCCGTCGACGTCACCGGTATCCTCGCCGCCAGTCTCGTCGCCGGTCTCGGTCTCTTCATCCTCCCCCGCAAACGTCGCCAATCCCGCGCCGAATTCCGCCGCCGCTCCGAAGAACTCGAGCAACGCCTCATCACCGTCATGACCGAGCAATTCGAGCACGAGCTCGCCCGCTCCGTCCGCCGCATCGAAGACGCGATCGCCCCCTACACCCGCTTCGTCCGCGACCAACGCGCCAAACTGACCCAGATCGACACCGACCTCACCGCGCTCCGCAACGACTTCCGCGCCCTCCGCCACCGCGTCGGCGATCCCGAGGCCGCCCCGCCCGTCGCCCTGCCTTCGGGCACCTACACCGCGGTCATCTCTCCGCCCACCGACGCTCCCCAATCCCTTCCGGCTGCCACTCCCGGGTCAACCTCGATGTCGCCCGGCAACGGCACCGTCAAGACAGACCGGCCCGGCGACATCTAACAGACGCCGCACCAATCACCATCTCGCCTTGTCAGGCCGCCGGCACTCCCGCCGCCTGGCCGCGCGCGACCGGCGCCGCCTCGCCCCTCGCCCTGTCCATCGCCACCCGCTCCGGTGTCCCCGCCAACATCCCGACGAGCGCCGCCACTACCCGCTCGTCCCATTGCGTCCCGGCGCCGTCTTTCAAAATCCCGGTCGCCCGCTCGACGTCCATCCCCCGCCGGTAGGGCCGGTCGCTCGTCAGCGCGTCGAACGTGTCCGCCACCGCCAGTATCCGTGCGCCCAGCGGGATCGCCTCACCCGCCAACCCGTCGGGATAGCCGAGTCCGTCCCACCGTTCGTGGTGGTGGCGCACCAACGCCGTCCCCTCCCGGTACGCCGCGAACCGCGCCACCACATCGGCGCCGTAGACCGGGTGCAGTTTCATCTGCGCCCATTCGTCCTCGTCGAGTTTGATCGTCTTCAGCAGGACGTGCGGATCGATCGCCACCTTCCCGAGATCGTGCACCCGCCCGGCGCTCTCGATCAGGTCGGCCTCCTCCGCCGTCAACCCCAACCATTCCGCCAGCGCCCGCGCCGTCGCCGCCACCCGCCGCGAGTGCCCGGCCGTGTACGGATCGCGTAACTCGACCACTTCCACAAGAGACGCGAGCGCCCGCCGCGTTTCGGTTCGCAACTGGATCGACTGCCGCACCGCCCGCTGCATCAGGACCCCCGGCAGCAGCACCAACGGCAACACCAGCGGCTGGTCCCAAACGATGGCGGCGGCAAGGGCCCCGACGACGCTCAGCACGAGGTGCGGCAGGAGGTCGAGCCAGAACGTCTGCCGCCAGGCACGGATCGGCGAGGTTCCCGCCTGCATCGCCGCCGGAACCGCGACGAGCCCGGTATTGACCAGGTGCATCGCCGTCGCGGCCCCCACCACACCCGCTACCGACCCCAACTCGCCGACCCGCGGTGCCGGCCACCGGTGAGCGAGCATCCCGTAGCAGACCGCTCCCGCCGAAACGTAGAGCGCGCCCTGGCCCAGATTGAAGAGCTTTTCGGGGACGTCGAACCGTCGGGTCGTGTAGCTCCGCAAGATTGCCGCGATGCCGATCGCCAGCAGCGCGAGCGCACCGACTGCCGACCACGGCACGATCAGCAGCATCGCCACGTAGACCGCGGTGTCGACGCTGACGTGGGTATGGTGGGTCAGTTGCAACGACGAACGTTCGGCCAGTGCGGCGAGGACGGTCAAGAGAACGCCAAAAAGCACCTGACGGTGCGACCAATCGTGCCAGGCACCACTCGCGAGCGCCGCCGCCACCACGGGTCCCAGGAGCGAAACCGCGATCAGGTACCGCCGCAGGGTCGGGGAAAGGGTGTCATAGCCGAGCATCGATCCCGCCGTCTCACCGGTCCGCTCCGCGAACACGCCAATCGCGCCGGGCCGAGCCCGACCGTGGACTCGGCCCGGCGCGATCGCACCGTACCGGAGGAGAGGTTCGGGGACCATACCCCGGAGGTCCCGAGCCTGGCTCGGCCTAGGGCACGAGCGTCACCCACTCGTTCGCATGACCGTCGGCACTCATCCCGAACAGGATGTCGCCCAGCGAGCTGCCGAGCGTCCGCGGCGCGAACGTGACCGTCACCGGCAGCGAGCCATCCTTCGCTGGCGCGTAGACGTCCACGGTCACCGGCGTCCTCCGGCCATGGCGTTGCAGCGACGACGTCTCGACGAAGTCGATGTCGTACCCCTTGGCGAACCCCAGATCGGTCAACACCACCCATCCCTGGGAACCCTCGGGGATCGAGATCGTCATCTTGATCGGTCCCGTCGAGGTCAGCAGCATCTTCAGATCGCTGGCGACGAACACGTCCGCTAGCTGCCCGTCGATCATCACGACCGGATCGACCCGGCACCAGGACCGGCCGGCGCTCGCGGCCCGGATACCGGTCCCCGCCAGCACGAATCCTGCCGTCATCGCCGCAAACGTCCGCCGGCTGAATCGCTTCCGCGTCGTGTACGTGTCACTCTGAACGGTTTCCATGTCGCGCTCCTGATCCCTGCACGATTGCCACGCCGATCGCCGACCGGACTGCCGTCCTAGTCAGATCGTAGGGGGGAAGGAGCCGCCGGACCATGACCTTCGAGTGGTAAACGCTTCCCGTGACCAACGTCCTGATGCATGTTCCCGTCTAGGAGCTTCGGGGGGAGCGAGCGGTACCTCGCCGCAGGCCGAGGGAATCCCGACACCGACGACTGATCAGTCCAGCGCGAACTCGAGGCTGATGTCCAACGCGGGCGCCGAATGCGTCAACGCGCCGACCGAGATCAAATCGACCCCGGTTTCGGCAATCGCCCGGACGGTGCCGAGCGTCACGCCACCCGAGGCTTCCAGCAACGCCCGGCCGGCGACGATCTCGACGGCGCGGCGCATCGTCGCCGCGTCCATGTTGTCGAGGAGGATGACGTCGGCTCCCACCGCGAGCGCCTCGTCGACTTCTGCCAGCGTCGTCACCTCCAACTCGATCCGGAGGGTGTGGGGGGCAAACGCGCGCGCCTGGCAGACCGCGCGCCGGACCCGATCGGCACCGCCCACCGCCGCCAGGTGGTTGTCCTTGATCAGCACCCCGTCGGCAAGTCCGGCCCGGTGGTTGTGCCCGCCGCCGTCCCGCACCGCCTGCTTCTCCAACTGACGCAGACCCGGCGTCGTCTTTCGCGTATCGATGATCCTCGCCTTCGTTCCCGCGACCGCTTCGACGTAGCGCTCCGTCGCCGTCGCCACGCCCGAAAGCCGCTGGATCAGATTGAGCGCGACCCGCTCCGCCGTGAGGAGACTCCGCGCCGGCCCGGCCAGATCGGCGATGACCGTTTGCGCGGTCACGCGCGTCCCGTCGGAGATCGTCGGCGAAAAGGTGATCTCGGGATCGACTCGCCGAAAGACGAATCCGGCAACACCGAGCCCGGAAACGACCCCATCGGCCTTGACCACCATCGTCGCCTTCGCGATGGCGTCCGCGGGCACCGTCGCCAGGGTCGTCACGTCACCGGTGCCGATGTCCTCCGCTAAAGCCAAATCGACGATCGCTTCCCACCCGGTCCGCCCGAACCCGCCCATGTCCTTGACGTCTCCCAAATTTGCGTCGGTTGCGGCGATCATCGCCTCTCCGACCTCCTAAGGTCACGGGAGAGACCCTTCGCTGGCGTTCAGGATGACGGGAGGAAGGGCGTCCTCAAACCGTCATCCTGAGCTTGCGATGGATCTCACTTCGTCGGCTTCATCAACCACCCGGAGGTTTCGGCAACGGCGCATGCCACCCTAACCGGTAGCGCACCACACCGTCCGGCCGCGTCCGCTTGCCGACGAGCTTGAACCCGCACGCGTTGTAGAACCCGACCGCTCCGTCGTCGGTCTCGACCACCAGCGGTCGCCGCCCGGAGCGCAGCAGCGCGTCGTAGAGACAGGCGCGGCCATGTCCCCGCCGGCGATGCGCCTCGTCAACGGCCAGACAGGCGATCTCGTTCATCAGGTTGGCTTTGCGCAGCACGTAGACGGCCGCCAACTCCTCACCCGCGAAAAGCCCAAAGACGGCGGCATCGGCATCGGATCGTGCTTCGGCGATGATCTTCCGGCCGCGCTCGACCGTCCCCGCTCCCGTCGCCGCCGCGACGATGACCGCCGCCGCCTCGTCGTGCGCCGGATCAAGCGGTGCGATCGACACGGCCGCCGTCCCGCCGGCGGTGCTGTTGCCTACGACGACGTCAGAGTTTGAGGAGGTCTGCGAAGGAGTTGTCATCGCCGTACGGTCCGATCAACGCCAGATTCATCCTGTCGGTCTGGAAAAGCTCCTCGGCCAATGCTTTGACCTCGGCGGCGGTGACCGCTTCGATTTTGGCCATCACCTCCTCGGGCGTCCGGATCTCCCCGTAAGTGAGTTCCTGGCTGCCGACCCAGGAGGCGACCGACTTGCTGTCCTCCAACCCCATCAGCAACCGGCCCTGGCGAAGGTCCTTCGTCCGTCGCAGCTCCTCCTCCGGCACGCCGTCGTCCCTTAGCTTGCGCAGTTCCTCGACGATGGCACCGATCGTCTCCTCGACCCGCTCGAGATCGGTTCCAGCGTAGACGACGCCTTGCCCGACGTCCTCGTACGGCCGGAAGTAGCCGTAGACCGAATAGACGAGGCCGCGCTTCTCGCGAATCTCCTGGAAGAGCCGCGAGCTCATCCCGGAGGAGAGGATCGCCTCAATCGTCCCTTGCACATACCGGCGCTCGGTGCTGTACGGAAGCGCCGGCATCGCCACACAGAGATGCGCTTGCTCCGTCTCCCGCTCGACGACCCGAACCCGCGCCTCTCGCTGTTCTACCGTAGCCGGTGTGTATTCGTCTCCGGGGAGGTCGGGGCGTAGATCGCCGAAATACTGCTCCGTCAGCGCCACCACCTCCGCATGCCGAACGTCGCCGCCGGCGGCCACCACCAGGCGCTCCGGCCGGTAGTTGCGCCGCCAGTAGTCGACCATCGCCTCGCGGGTGATCGCGCCGACGGTCTCTTCGCTGCCGGCGATGTTCCGTCCGACCGGGTCCTCCCCCCAGACGACCTCGTCGATCACGTCGTGGACGAGGTCCTCCGGCGCATCCTCGATCGACCGGATCTCTTCGAAGATGACCGATCGCTCCTTGTCCAGTTCGGTCTGGTCGATCAGCGAATGGCGGAGGATGTCGGCGAGCACGTCGTAGGCGAGCTTGAAGTGCGTGCTCGGTACCTTGCACCAGTAGTTGGTCGATTCGCGGCCCGTCGCCGCGTTCAGGATGCCACCGACCCCTTCGAGTTCCTGCGACACCATCATCGGGTCGGGCCGGCGCTCCGTCCCTTTGAAGAGCATGTGCTCCAGAAAATGCGAGGCCCCGGCGATCTTCGCCTGCTCGTAGCGAGAGCCGACACCGTAGTAGAAGATCAAACTCGCCGAGCGAACGCCGCTCATCGGCCCGGTCACGACCCGGACGCCGTTCGCCAGAACGGACTTTTCGTAGAGATCAGGCAACGGTTACTCCTTCGGTTTCTGCTCGACGGATAAGCGACCGCTCGACCCGTTCCAGCAGTGTCTCCAATGCGGCGGCAGCGGCGGCGGCGACGACCGCCGTGCGATTTCCCGCGAAATGGTGCTCCTGGCAGTCCACACCGCCGACGCCGGCCACCGCGACGTAGACGAGCCCGACCGGTTTGCGCGCGGTCGCCCCACCAGGTCCGGCGATCCCGGTCGTCGATACCGCCACGTCCGCCCCGAAGACCCGGCGCGCGCCCTCGGCCATCGCCCGCGCGCATTCCTCGCTGACGGCACCGCGCGTCTCGATGATCTCCGCCGGGACGCCGAGCAACCCGATCTTCGCCTCGTTCGCATAGGCGACGATGCTGCCCAGAAAGTAGGTAGAGCTGCCGGCGATCGAGGTGATCCGGTGCGCCACCTCACCGCCCGAGCACGACTCGGCCGCCGCGATCTTCAGACGCGGGGAATCGGCCAGGAGCCGGTTGAGCCGGACCTCGGGGAGCGCCTGGCGATCCTGACGTTCGGGTTCGGTCTGCGGAGTCGCGGTCACGGGGTCGATCGGTGCCTCTCGTCGACGTGCGAGCGTCGATCACAAGGCGGCGAGTATAGCACCGGGATCGGTGCCCGTCTGAACGACCGGTGACATCACCGCCGTCGATTTGACGTTAACTCGGACGGAGCCCCATGATGCACGAACACGAGGACACGAGAGGCACGCTCCGATGACGAGCCCTTCGGCCAACCTGGCGTCAACCAGTGCCACCGCACTTCCTCCCCTGCCGCGTCCGTTGACGCCGCTGATCGGCCGGGAGCGGGAATTGGAAACGGCGACGGAACTGCTGCGCCGGCAGGACGCGCGTCTCGTGACCTTTACTGGGCCCGGCGGGGTCGGCAAGACGCGGCTCGCCTTGCAGGTAGCGTCCTCGTTGCGGGCCGCGCCGGATCGCGCGGTCGACGTCGGCTTCGTCCCGTTGACCCAGATTCGCGATCCGCACCTCGTCATGCCCACGATTGCCCAGGCGCTCAACGTCCGTGGCGGTGGCGAGGATCGGATCGGCGAGCGTTTGATCGAAGTTCTCGGCGGGCGCCCGGTGCTGCTCGTGCTCGACAACTTCGAACAAGTCCTGGACGCCGCCCCGTCGGTCGCCGAACTTTTGGCCACCTGTCCACCGCTACGGATCCTCGTCACAAGCCGGGCACCGCTTCGCGTTCGCGGCGAGCGCACGTTTCCCGTCGGTCCTCTGGGACCCTCCGACGTCGCGCACGCGGCAGCGGTCTCGCTCTTCCTCGATCGCGCCCGTCGCGCCAATCCCGACCTCGTGGTACACGACGACGACCTCGCCGTCTTCGCGGAGATTTGCGCGCGTTTGGACGGGCTTCCCCTCGCGATCGAATTGGCGGCGGCGCGGTGCCGCGTCCTGTCCCCCCCGGCTTTGCGCGCGCGCCTGCAACACCGGTTGCCGTTCCTCGTCGGCGGCCCCCGAGACCGACCGACACACCAGCAAACACTGCGGGATACGATCGCCTGGAGCTACGACCTTCTGCCACCCGAGGCGCAAGAGATCTTTCGCCGCTTCTCGGTTTTCGCCGGAGGGGCGACACTCGACGCCGTCGAGGCCGTCTGCAGGACGGAGGGGGCAGGGGTCAGGGGACGGGGGGCAGGAGAAGGCTCTCGTCCTGTTCCCTGTTCCCTGACGCCTGTTCCCTCGAACGTCCTGGACGCCCTTGCCACGCTCGTTGAACAGCAATTGGTCGGGGACGAACAGCAGTCGGAAGCGGTTCACGAGTCCGAGGACGGCCGGTACGGCATGCTCGAGACGATCCGAGAATTCGCGTCGGATCGCCTCGCCGCTTCCGGAGAAACGGATCGGGTTCGGGCGGGGCACGCGGCCTACTACTCGACGGTGGCCGCCGCACTGGTACCAGACATGATCGGACGGCGGCAGGCAACGGGTTTGGATCGGGTACGGGCGGAAATCGACAATCTGCGTGCGATGTTGGTCTGGAACGCGACGACGAACTGGCATTGCCTTTCGATCGACGCGTTCGAGACGATGGTGCAGTTCTGGCTCGTGCGCGGTCCGCTGGCCGAGGCGCGCGATTGGTGCGATCGCATCGTCACCGAAGGCACGTCGCTTGGCACCGCCGACCGGGCCAGGCTCCTCCACCTCGCGGCGAACGTGGCTCGGCAGCAGCGCGACTTCGACACGGCAACGACACGTTACGAGCAGAGTCTCGCGCTCAGCCGGGCGGCCGGCGACTCGCTCGGCATCGCCCGCACGCTGCAAGCACTGGCGGTGACGGCGAGTCAACGCGGCGACCTCGCACGTTCGGGGGAGCTTTCCGAGCAAGCCCTCGACCTCTTTCGGAACCTGGGGGACAGGCCGGGGATCGCCCGCTGCACCTACAACCTGGGCGCCGTGGCCGTGCGGCAGGGCCAGCACCCACGGGCGCGCGATCTTTTGACCGAGGCGTTGACGATTTTCCGCCATGTCGGCGACGACGACCGCGCCGCCAGCGCGCTCTACTTCCTCGGCGAGGTCGCCCTAAGTCAGGGCGACCTCGATCGGGCCGCATCGTTCAACGCGGAGGCGGTCGCCATCTGGCGCCGGCTCGGCGCGTCGCAGACCGTCGGCCATGCCCTCTACGGTCAGGCAAAGATCGCGCGCGCGAAGGGCGAACGCGTGCGCGCGGTCGAACTGCTCAGGGAGAGCATGGCGCTTGGGCGCACCGAGAACGACGCCTGGCACCTGGCACGGTGCCTCCTGGACTTGGCCCAGATGGCATCGGATGCCGGCTCTCCGTCGCGAGCGGCCGCCCTCCTCGGCGCGGCCGACCGCCTGCACGAGTGGCGTGCCTTGCCCCTTCGCCCCGACGAACGGTCAGCCGTCGAGGGAGTCATCCGTCGCGTCCATTCCGATCTTGGCGCTGAGGGATTCGATGCGGCCACCCTCGACGGCCGCCTCCTGACTCCCGAGCAGATCGAGACCGAAGTGGCCGCGCTCGCCGCGGGATTGTCGTCCGCCGCCACACCCGAAACGGAAGATCCCGCCGGCGCCTTCGGCCTGACGCCGCGCGAGTTCGACGTGCTTCTCCTGATCGCCAGGGGGATGTCGGACCGGGAGATCGGCGAGACGCTCTACATCAGCCATCACACCGTGATGGTCCACGTCCGGAACTTGCTGGCGAAGTTGGAGGTCCCATCGCGCACCGCCGCCGCCCACCTCGCCCTGCGGCGCGGTCTGGCCAAACCGTGACGGCCGCCCTCTACCCCTCCGGTGTGAAGTACAGATAGTCCTCCGCGAACTCGACCGGCGGGTTGGCCCGCTGGCCGTCCTTGGACGCCCATTCGCGAATCGGTTCGGAGGGATCCCAGTCCCCCATCTGGCTGGCGTGGGCCTTGAGGGCGGCGATCTTGCGGTCCAGGTACGGCCCGATATCGACGAAGGTGTCGGCATTCGGCGATCCCGAGATGTAGAGCTCCTTGACCTTGTGCGGTTCCAGCCCCTCGGCCAGCAACTCCGGGAAATAGTTGCGGTTCCCCACCGCCGGATAGAGCGCGGCCAGGACCACCTCGCCCGCCGCCCGGTGGTCCGGGTGATTGATGTACCAGGGAGCGTGCCAGTAGACCGTCGGGTCGCCGCACACCACCGTCGTCGGTTTGAGCTGGCGGATGACGCGAACGACGTCGCGCCGCAACTCGAGGTCCGCCACCAGCAGACCGTCCGGCCGGCCCAGGAAGATGACTTCCTTGACGCCGACCACCGCCGCGGCCGCGCGCTGCTCCTTTTCCCGGATCTTGACCAACCGCTCCGGCGACATCTCCGGATCGTGGCTGCCCTTGTCGCCATTGGTCAGCAAGACGTAGACGACCTCGTGCCCCTCGTCCGTCCACCTGGCGACGGTGCCGGCACAGGAAAAGTCCGGATCATCGGGATGGGCGAAGATGACGGCCACCTTCTTGTGTTCCGGCGCTTCCCCGTTGCCTTCCTTCGCGGTCCCATCCGAAGGGACCTCGCCGATCTGTTCGCTGTCTGACATTCGAGGGGCGCTCCATTCCGTTGCAGCGATCGTCCAGAACATCCGTCACGAAGCTTACGCACCCCGGCGCGGCGAAACAACCGGCTATGGCTGGCCGCACCCCAGCCGGTCGACTCCGGCTCCCCTTGCCGCGACCTTGACAACCGTCCGGCGCGACGACGACGATTCCTCCGTGGCATTCCGGACGTCGCTCCTCTCCGATCGTCACGACGGCAGCGAGGACATCGCCCTGAGGGCACCCGGATCGCGACCGACCACCGTTGTTCGAGCCGCTCCGCCGCGCTGCCAAGTGACGCCGTGACACCGACCGAACGCATCGACGAACCGATCCCCGCCACCGACGACCAGCCTCAGGTCACCCACGCGATGGAGGACTATCTGAAGGCCGTCTACCGCCTGCGCGACGCCGACGGTCCGGGGAGTCAGGTCACGACCCAACGCCTGGCCGACGAACTGGGGGTCACCGGCCCCTCCGTCACCAACATGGTCAAACGCCTCCACGAACTCCGCCTGCTCCGCCACACCCGCTACCACGGCGTCGAACTCACCCCCGCCGGCGAGAAGATTGCCCTCGAAGTCCTCCGCCACCACCGGCTGCTCGAACTCTACCTGGCCGAGAGTCTCGGCTATCCCTGGGACGAGGTCCACGCCGAGGCCGAGCGCCTCGAGCATCACGTCAGCGACGAACTCGAAGCGCGCATGGACTCGGTCCTCGGCCACCCCACCCGCGATCCCCACGGCGACCCCATCCCCAGCCGCGAAGGCCAGATCGACGCCGTCTCCGCCGTATCCCTGCTCGACCTCGCCCCCGGCGAATCCGCGTCCGTCTCCCGCGTCTCCGATCGCGACCCCGAGCAACTCCGCTACCTCGGCGGCCTCGGCCTCTACCCCGGTGCCGTCGTCCGCCTCACCGAACGCCTCCCCTTTGACGGTCCCCTCCGCATCGACGTCGCCGGCGCCGAGCACGTCATCGGCCGCGCCCTCGCGACCGCGGTCCACGTCGTCCCCAATCCCACATCCTAAACCTAGCAAGATCGAGGAGACGGCGCAATCCGTCGTCGGGGCGGACAGCGCCCAGGGGGCACCCGGTCCGCCCCGACGACCTTTGTGGCGGTCTCATCACCTGATCTATTGCGAAAAATAGTCTCGTCTATATTGACAACGCCGGCTCAACTAAATATCCTGGTCCGGGGCGCGATGAATGCCCCGGAGGAGACGCCATGTCTCGCATCGTTGATCGCCGCTCACTCTTACGCATCGGGGCCGGCGGCACCGCCCTGGTCGGTGCCGCGTCCGCGATTCCCCTTCTGATCCCGGCCGGCAGCGCCGCCCCGGAAGACTCGGCTCCGCCCGCCCACGACGGCCGGCATCAGGACGACGGACCGCACGACGGCCACGGCAACAGCGCCACGGTCGGCGACGTCGACGTTGCCGCGATGCGCATCGACCCCACGACCTTCCTGACCACCTTCGACTACGGCGAACCCACCACGATGGCCGACGGCACCATCGTTCGCGAGTGGGACATCGTCGCCGTCGACAAGGAGATCGAGATCGCGCCGGGTCTCTTCTTTCCCGCCTGGACCTACAACGGCCAGGTCCCCGGTCCGACCCTCCGCTGCAACGAGGGCGACCGGCTGCGGATCACCTTCGTCAACAACGGCTCCCACCCGCACACGCTCCACTTCCACGGCATCCACAGCGCGGCGATGGACGGCGTCAGCGGCATCGGCCGCGGCGAGATCGCACCCGGAGAGACCTTCGTCTACGAGATGCCCGCCAAACCGTTCGGCTGCCACCTCTACCACTGCCACGCCTCGCCCCTGAAGCGCCACATCCACAAGGGGCTCTACGGCGCCTTCATCATCAACCCCGATCCGGTCAAGCGCGGCGACAAGGCGAAGACCCGCCATCCCGACTACCCCGAGTCCGCGGCGTGGCAGGAATTCGCGATGGTGATGAACGCCTTTGACACCAACTTCGACGGCGAAAACGAGGTCTACGCCGTCAATTCGGTCGCCCACCACTACCTGAAGCACCCGATCCCGGTCGACAAGTCGCGTCCGGTTCGCCTCTACCTGATCAACATGACCGAGTTCGACCCGCTTAACTCGTTCCACCTCCACGCCAACTTCTTCGACTACTACGACACCGGCACCCAGCTCGAACCGACCCTGCGGACGGTCGACACCATCATGCAAGCACAGGGGCAACGCGGCATTCTGGAGATCGACTTCACCGACCCCGACCTCGAACCCGGCCAATACATGTTCCACGCCCACGTCTCCGAATTCGCCGAGCTCGGTTGGATGAGTCTGTTCGACGTCCGCTAGCGCCGAACCCGACAGGAATCCCGCACGATGACCGACACGACCCTCACCCCAAGACCGGCGGCACCGGCCGACGTCGAACACCGGCCCGGCATCACGCCGCGCACGGCCCTCTTCGCCATCGTCCCGCTCGTACTGCTGGTCGGCGTCCTCGCCCTCATCTTCGCCACCGACGCCGGGCTCGGCGACCGCGCCGCGCCGCCGATCGAGACCCTCTCCGTCCAGCGCGTCCGGTTGCCCGAGCCCGGGTTGATCGAGGTCTCCGTCGTCAACGACGGACCCGATCCGATCACCATCGCCCAGGTCGTCGTCGACGACGCCTACTGGCGGTTCACCCAGGACCCCGTCGGCACACTCGACCGCCTCGAATCGGCCACCCTTTCGATCCCCTATCCCTGGGTCCAGGACGAGGCCCACGCCATCGGCATCGTCTCCTCATCGGGCGTCGTCTTCGACGCCGAAGTTCCGGTCGCCATCGAGAGCCCACACACCGACCGCGCCAGCCTCGCCCGTTTCGGTCTGGTCGGTCTCTACGTCGGCATCGTCCCCGTCGCCCTCGGTCTCCTCTGGTATCCCTTTCTCCGTCGGCTCGGTCGCCGCGGCATGAATTTCGTCCTGGCCTTGACCATCGGCTTGCTCCTCTTCCTCGTCGTCGACATGTTCCAGGAAGCCCAGGAGATCGCCCTTACCGTTCCGGCCGCCTGGAACGCCTCGCTCCTGGTGCCCATCCTTGCCATCCTGACGGCCGCCCTGCTGGTCGTCGTCGGCCGTTCCCTCCGCGGACGCGACGGCGAATCCTCGCCGCTTGCCCTCTCCTACCAGATCGCCACCGGCATCGGTCTTCACAACCTCGGCGAGGGTCTCGCCATCGGCGCCGCCTTCGCCCTCGGCGAGGCCGCCCTCGGCGTCTTCCTCGTCGCCGGGTTCACCCTCCACAACGTCACCGAAGGCGTCGGCATCGCCGCTCCACTCGTGCGCAATCGCCCATCAATCCTTCACTTCATCGCGCTCGCGGCGGTTGCCGGCGGTCCGGCGATCCTCGGCACCTGGCTCGGCGCCTTCACCTACTCGCCGTTCTGGACCACCGTCTTTCTCGCCGTCGGCGTCGGCGCCATCCTCCAGGTCATCGTCGAAGTCGGCCGCCTGATTCTCCGCAGCCAGACCCGTCACCGCGAACCGGCGCTCACCTGGACTACCTTCGGCGGCATCAGCGCGGGCATCGCCCTGATGTACCTGACTGCCCTCCTCGTCACCGCATAGGTGCATCGCCACCGGCGTTGGCAACCGGGCACGGCACCCTGCCGCCGGCGATACCCGCATCCCCCCGACCGAGCCGCTGGGTCGCCTAACCTGCCCTCCAATTTCCATTTTGGCCCGTCGGGGTGGTTCCGCCGATGCCTTCGGCGTGCTAGGATTGGTACTTGACGCAGAGGCAACCTCGAACCCGCCACCCGCGCCGACCCGTCAGTCGAGACACGGTCGCCCGGTGCCTGTGCTGCGTCGTGGACGCGACGAAACCGCGCGGTGCGGTGAGTCGTTCTATCTGCGGACGGATTTCGGGTGCGGAACGGCCGCCGCATCCGTCGCTTCTCCCGGTGCGGGGAGTGGTCCGCCAAGGCCGGTGTGCGAGGCGCCACGGGCGCAGGGGAACGTAACGGGAAGGGCAAAACGATGCATGGTCGCTCCGGGGTTCGCTGGTCCCCGCGGATTCACGCGTACGCCCCACTGGTCGCACTCGTCGCGGTCGCCACGCTGCTCCTGACGCCCTCGTTAGCGGTCGCCCAGGGCAGTGCCGGCCGTGCCGTCCAGCCGAGCCGCAACGTCGATTGGTCGCCGCCGACCACCGTCTACATCCCCGACACCGGCCAGACGATCGACGGGGTCTTCCTCGACTTCTGGCGCAACAACGACGGCATCGACAACTACGGGAACCCGATCACCCCGGAGTTGCAGGAGAACGGCCACACCGTCCAGTACTACCAGTATGCCCGCTTCGAATACTGGCCGGATGACCCCGACGGCAACGTCGTCCACATCGGCAACATCGGCCAGGAGTTGCGGCCCCAGGTCGTGTTACGCACCTCGGCGATCGCCCCAACGGGCACCTCCACCACCGATTCCAGCAACGAATTGGCGAAGATGGAGCGCGCCTGGCTTCCGCTCGACCAGAAAACCGCCTCCAAACCCAACACCGACACCTGGCGCTACGTGCCGGAGTCGAAGCACAGCGTCCAGTGGGGTTTCAAGGCCTTCTGGGAATCGGACGGGATGGCCGACTACCTCGGCAACCCGCTGACCGAGGAATTCATCCTTAGCGGCACCACGTACCAGATCTTCGAACGCGGCGAGCTCGCCTGGCAACAGAAAAAGGACCCCTGGCTCGTTCCGCTCGGCGAGCAACTGGTCAAGCGATACAAACTCGACACCTCTCCCCAGGATCAGGGCGACATCCCGACCTACGACGAGTCGCTCTTCGTTCCGCCGCCGGAACCCGATCTCGGCCCCCGCACCGGCAACGGCGGCGAGCACTGGATCGAGGTCAACCTCAGCACCCAATACCTGATCGCCTGGGAAGGCGACGTCGACGTCAACGAGACCTACGTCAGCACCGGTCGCCCAGGCTTCGACACCCCCACCGGCACCTTCTACATCAACAGTAAACTTGATGAGACCGACATGGAAGGCGTGATCAACGGCGAGTACTACGACGTACCGTCTGTCCCCTGGGTCATGTACTTCACCGACCTCGGCCACGCCCTCCATGGCACCTACTGGCACAACAACTTCGGCGAGACCATGAGCCACGGCTGCGTCAACCTGCCGATGGACTTCGCCGAATGGCTCTACGGATGGGCCGACATCGGCACCCGCGTCGAGATCCACTACTAACCGAGACGGACAGACGGACAGACGGACAGACGGACAGACGGACAGACGGACAGACGGACAGACGGACAGACGGACAGTCGTCAATAGCAGCAGGGCCGGGGATCCATATCCCGGCCCTGCAGTTTTCGTTCTCCAACTCTTGTCCGTCTGTCCGTCTGTCCGTCTGTCCGTCTTCGTCCGGCATCGCTGCCCGGCACGTCGCGCAGGCTGCGTTTGCCCGCGTGGTACCATGCTGTGCGAGGACGCCGGGACCCGCGGGAGCGCGGCGTGCCGGCGGCGATCGGCGAGAGAGGATGATCGGCCGGTCCTGCGCATCGCGCGACAGTTCGTCCACCACCCGGCACAGCAAGTCCCTGCTCTTGCTCGCGGTATTCTGTCTGCTCATGCTTCCCCAGTCGTACATGGGCGGCGCCTCGCTCCCGCACCCGCACGCGATCTTTCAGTTCTGGTTCCACGGCAGTCACCTCACCGCCGCCCATCACCACGACGACGGTGACGACGACCACGACCATACGGTCACCGAACCGCTTTCGCCCGCTGAGGCCGAAGCGGCGGCTCGTGCCGCGTTCGCCGAAACCCCGACGATCGCCCAGATGCCGCCGTCGTACGAGGGGAGCGACGCGATCGGCAGCATCCTCGTCGATGGCTTGGTCTTCGTCCTCGCGGCGATGGTGGGTCTGTTCGCCGTGACGCGGTTGCGCGACGGCTTGACCCCTTCCCCTGAAGCGCCGCCGCCACGGCTCCGGGTGGCCTCGACGTGATCGAGACGACCCGACGCGAACAGACCGCGCCGCCCGCGGCGTGCGGGTGGCCAGGAGGAATGCATCATGCAGCGCATCGTGCGTCTGATCGGTGTTGCCAGTGCGGCGGTTGCCGCCGCCGGGTTCCTGCCGGCCGTCGCCTCCGCGCACGAACACCGTGACGTGGACGGTGGAAAGTACTCGGTGGAAGTCGGCTTCCTCGACGAACCGGCGATTACCGGATTCAAAAACGGCCTCGACCTTCGCGTCAGCGCGAACACCGGCGCCACGCCGGCACCCGGAAGCGATGCAGACGAAGGCGGAAGTCCGGTCGAAGGTCTGGAGTCGACCTTACAAGTCGAAATCATCTATATCGACCAGAAAATGCCCTTGACCCTTGAGCCCCGGTTCGGCACACCCGGCGCCTACAACGCCTACGTGATTCCGACGGCCGCGGGCGACTACACGTTCCACATCTTCGGCACGATCAACGGCGACGCGATCGACGAGAACTTCACCTCCTCACCGGAGGGATTCAGCTCCGTGGTCGACGCCTCGACGTACCAGTTCCCAAAGCAGTCGAGCGAAAAGAGCGGGACGATCGCCGGGACGATCGCCGGCGGTAACACCGCCGGAACCGGTACCGGCGCGATCCTGGGCGGGTTCGCGGCCGGTCTCGCGATCGGTGCCGCCGGGCTCGTTCTCGTCCGCCGCGGCGTCGCCGTTCGCCGCCCGGCCCTGACGCCGGAAAGGACGCGGGCCGGTGCCGGCGATTAACGGTCAGGCGCACCGCGATCGAGGAGCACCGTGCCCTACGCGGTCCCCGTCACCGCGGCTTCGGTCGGTCACGCGGTCGCTGTTTGCGCTCCTCGTCGTCGGGTTCGGTCTCCTGGCGTTGCCGTCCGGTCGCGCCCTTGCCCACGCCCAGCCCGTGCGGGCCGATCCTCCCATCAACGGCAAGATCGCCACCGCACCGAGCAAACTCGAGGTCTGGTTCAGCGAGGAGGTCGACACCAAGGACGTCCGGCTGTCGGTCAAGGGGCCGGACGGTTCCGTCGTCGATCAGGGAGACACCGCGGTCGACCTCTTCGACCCACAACGCGTCCACGTCACCGTCTCGCTCAAACCGGGACTCGGACCGGGCAACTACCTCGTCACCTGGCACACGCTGTCGGCGCTCGACGGCGACGCCGCGGACGGTTTCTTCTCGTTCTTCGTCGAGGGCGGCACTCCTTCCGCATCTCCGGTGGCGTCTCCCCTGGCGTCGCCGATCGCCGCGACACCAACCACGCCGCCGACCGCCGCAGCCGGCGCCATCACGGTCGGTCCCACGGCAACCGCCGTCCCGGTTCCCCCCGACGATTCGAACTTCGACTCGCGGGCATTCGGTCTGGCAGTGTTGGCCGGCATCGTCGTGGCCATCGGCATCTATTTGTTCTGGCGCCTCGTCCGCCCGAAACCGGGAAGCGGCGCGCCGCCCGAGTGACGCGTGGCGGAACGCGGGCTCAGGTCCCGCCGAACTCCCACGGCCGAAAGAACCCCCGACCGGTCACCTTGGATTGATCATGATCGAATCCGCAGCCCTCACCCCCCGACCCCCTCTCCCTACCGAGGGCGAGGGGGAGTCCGCGATAGGCAACGTGCCGCCGGAAAAGTCCCCCTCGCCCTCGGTAGGGAGAGGGGCTGGGGGTAAGGGCTGCCGAACCGCCCTCATCCTCCCCCTTGCCCTCCTCCTTGCCCTCTTCCTCGGCGTCCGATCCATCTCCGCCCACGCGTTTCTCGAATCGAGCGATCCGGCGGCCAATGCCATCCTCGCGACCTGGCCGCCGATCGTCACGATGCGCTTCACCGAACCGCTCGAACACAACTACACCCGCGCCGACCTGTTCGACCAATCGGGCAAACAGGTGGCCGGCACCTCGTTCCAGTTCGTCGATTCGGACCGCAATTCGATGACCTTGCGTCTACCCAACGGCCTGCCAAACGGCACCTACACCGTCGTCTACCGCACCCTCTCCGCGGCGGACGGACACGAGGCGCAGGGGTACTTCGCTTTTACCGTCGGTACCCAATCCGACGTCGTCAACGTCATCCCCCCCGCGACCATCGGCGGTAGCGGCCCACCCCAATGGCTGCGGTCGGTCTCGCGCTGGATTCCCCTGATCGGTCTCGCCGTCTGCGTCGCCGTCTGGCCGATCTGGTTGCTGGTGTTGCGCCCGGGCATCTCCCCGGCCTGGCAAGCCGGTCCCGGTCTGACCCGTCGCGTCCGCCGGATCGCAACCGCCGGCATCGTCGTCGCCATCGCCGGTTCCATCCTCGCCCTCGTCGTCCAGGCCGACGGCGCCCGCGACAACCAGAGTCTGCTCGACGCCACGCGCAGCACCTTGAACGAGACGCGTTATGGGCGTCTCTGGGTCTTCCGCGTCGTCTTGATCCTGGTGTTTGCCGCCGCCCTCTCGCTCTGTGCCTGGTGGTGGCCGAAGCGGCGGCGCTGGTTGGCGGCGGTCACGCTCCTCCTTGCCGCCGCCCTGCCGATCCCGTTCAGTCTGGTCTCCCATGCCTCCGCCCAAACGTCCGGCCGCACCGCCGCCATCGCCTTCGACGCCGTCCATCTCCTCGGTGCCTCGGTTTGGACCGGCGGTCTCATCCTGCTCGTCGGCGCCCTGCTGCCCACGCTGCGCGATCTCACCCCCACCGGCCGCCGCGTCGTCCTCGTCCGGACCGTACCGCGTTTTTCGGCGATTGCCTTGACCGCCTGGGGAGCGCTGGGGATAACCGGTCTCTACAACGCCTGGTTGCAAGTCGGCAATCTCAAGGGTCTACGCGAGACCGCCTACGGTCACTCGCTGATCGCCAAGTTGCTGATCATCGTGCCGGTGCTCTTGTTGGCCGCCTTCAACCTGATCGTCGTCTCGCCGCACCTCAAACGCGGTGGCGACGAGCGGACCGGTCGCGTCTGGAGCCGCCGCTTTGCCGTCGCGGTCGGTGGTGAGGTGGTCCTCGTCATCGCCGTCCTCTTCGTCGTCGGACGCCTGACGAGCCAACCGCCGGCGCGGGAAACCCTGGTCCAGGAAGCCGGCCAGGTCTCCCTCCACCTCAACGCACAGAATCGATCCGGTACGTTGACGATCGGCCCGGCCGTGACCGGTCCGAACCACTACCGGCTCGACGTCGGCGGCGACGCCCTGCCGGATAAAACGGAAGCTCTGCTGCGGGTGACCCCGCCGAACGCGCAGGCAGGGCAGAAGGACGTCACCCTTACCCGCATCGGCGGCAACTCCTTCGAGGGACACGGCAGCGAACTGAGCATCGCCGGCAACTGGCAGATCCAGGTCATCGTCCGCAAGATCGGCGAGTTCCAGTGGGCGCCGGCGACCCAAATCCCGATCAAAACGACCGCCTCGGTCGCGTCGGTCCCCAGACCGGCCTGGCGCTTTACCCCGGCGGCCGGTATCGCCGGTCTGTTCCTGCTCGTCGCCGGACTGGCCGGTCTCGCCCTCGCCTGGTCGGCCGGCCGCACGCCCTTGCGCAAAGAGAGCGCCGGACTCGGCGTCGTCGCCCTGGCCCTCGGCGCCGTCCTCTTGCTCCAGGGGCGGACCACCGCCGGCGGCACCGCCGTCGCCCTCACCGCCAAAAGCCCCGTCACCGCCGACCAGGCATCGATCACGCGCGGCCAAGAGATCTTCGCCGCCAACTGCGCCGTCTGCCACGGCGCCACCGGCCGCGGCGACGGCCCGGCCGCCGCCGGGTTGAACCCCCCGTATCCGCCCCCCGCCGACTTCCAAACGGCGCACGCCCGCTCCCACTACGACGGCGAATTCTTCAACTGGATCAAGAACGGCAAGCCCAACACCGCCATGCCCGCCTTCGGCGACAAGCTCAACGACCAGGACGTCTGGAACGTCATCAACTACCTCCGCTGGATCCAGCAGAACCCCGACGCGACGGCCTCGCCGGTCGCTTCGCCCTCGGCGTCTCCCCTGGCCGCCGCGACCCCGTCACCGTGACCGGTCCGCGGACCACCAGTCACGCTTTTGCAACATCGACAACCTTCACTGTCACAGTGATGCCACCTTCCCCGACGTATACCAGGGTGAGGGTCCGCGTCGGGGAAGCTCCCCGACGTGGCATACCGGTGTCGCCTCTGACCAGGAAGGTTCTTGATGAGTTCTCGCGCAAAACCCGTCACCACCCGCACCTCGCGGCGGGCCGAACGCCGCATCCAGGAGCGCCGCGCGGCGCGACAGCGCCGGCTCTGGTTCTTCGGCGGCGCAGTCATCCTCGCCGTCGTCGCCGCACTGGTTTTGATTCTCGCGAACCGGGGCGGGGGCTCGGGACTCCCCGCCGTTGTCGCCGCCGCGCCGTTGGAGACCGGCATCCCCACGAACGGAACGACGATCGGTGACCCCAAGGCCCCGATCACCGTCGTCGAGTACGGCGACTTCCAATGCCCCGGCTGTGCCCAATTCGCCCAGAGCGACCAGGCGAAACTGATCCAGGACTACGTCGCAACCGGCAAGATTCGCTTCGAGTTTCACGCCTTCCCCTTCCTCGACCGCACGTTGAGTGTGAGCGCGGCCGGGACGGTCTCCGCGAGCGGCGACGGCGAGTCCGTCCGCGCCGCCGAAGCCGCCCTCTGCGCCGCCGACCAGGGCAAATTCTGGGAGTACCACGACACGATCTACGCCAACCACAACGGCGAGAACCAGGGCGCGTACTCGCGGAATCGCCTCGTCGAGATGGCGAAGCTCGCCGGCCTCGACACGGCGACCTTTTCGAACTGCCTCGATCAGGGCACCCACAAGGCGGACGTCGAATCCCTCTATGCCCAGGCCGTGCAGAGCGGCGTCACCCAAACCCCGTCGTTCGCCGTGAACGGAGAAGTGAGCCCCTACAATGGCTACGACGACCTCAAAGCCCGGATCGACGCCGCGCTCGCTGGCTAGCACCCATCCCGACGGCGCGCGACTCCCACGTCTCACCGCCATCTCGCTCGTCCTGGCAGTCGCCGGGACGGGCGTCGCCGCCTACCTGACCTCGGTCCATTACGACGACGCCCTTCTCCTCTGCGGCGTCGGCAACTGCGAGACCGTCCAGCAGAGCAAGTACGCCGAAATCGCCGGCATTCCCGTCGCCCTCCTCGGTCTCCTCATGTACCTCGCGCTCGCCGCCCTCGGATTGCTCCGGTGGCGCCGCCCGGACGTCCGGCCTGCCGCGACGACGCTCGCCTTCGCCGTCGCCCTCGCCGGCACCATCTACGCCGCCTACCTCACCTACCTCGAAATCTGGGTCATCGACGCCATCTGCCAGTGGTGCGTCACCTCGGCGATCTTGACCCTTGGCATACTCGTCGTTGAGAGCGTCGCGGTCTGGCGAGTTCTCGGGGTGACCGACTCCTGACTCGGGCCGTGTTGGATTCGGAAGCGACGATCACATAATGACAAGGAACCCCATCGTGTGGCGACGAGCCGTAGGGGCGGACCAGGTGCCCTCTGGGCGATGTCCGCCCTCGACGTGCGCGACCTTCGAGGCAGGGCGGACACGGCGGTCCGCCCCTACACAACGACGCGGTTCGACTCCTCTGCGTCCAAAGCTCTGTGGTACCCTTACACGTGTTATGGCAAGCGATTTGACCACCTTGACTCCCACGCTGGCGTCCATCGAACCGTCGTCTGCCCGCCCCGTGCGCCGGGTCGCGCTTCGCCGCGATCGCCCGACTTCCCTCTACGACCTTGCCTTGACCGAACTCGAGGAACGACTGTCATCTCTCGGGCAGCCCGCCTACCGCGCCCGCCAACTCTTCTCCTGGACCTACCAGCGGCTGGTCGCCGATTACGCCGAGATGATCAACCTCCCGGCCGCGCTTCGCGCCGAACTCGCCTCCTCGTTGCCGATCGGCACGATGCAACCCGTGCGCGAGATCGCGACCGACGGCGGCGAAACGATCAAAACCCTCTACCGCGCCTTCGACGGACAATTCGTCGAAACCGTCCTCATGCTCTACCCGGACCGCGCCACCGTCTGCGTCTCCTGCCAGGTCGGCTGCGCCGTCGGTTGCGCCTTCTGCGCCACCGGCCTCGGCGGGCTGACCCGCAACCTCACCACCGGCGAAATGGTCCAGCAGACGGTCGACGCCGCCCGCCGCGCCCGCGACCTCGGTCGCTCCCTCACCAACCTCGTCATGATGGGCATGGGCGAACCGTTCCACAACTACGACGCCACGATGAAACTCGTCGCCATCCTCAACGACCAGCGCGGTCTCGGGTTCGGCGCCCGCCGCATCACCATCTCGACCTCCGGCATCGTCCCCATGATCGACAAACTCGCCGCCGAACCGTTCCGGGTCAACCTCGCCGTCTCCCTCCACGCCCCGGACGACGACCTCCGCGGCCGCCTCGTCCCCATCAACCGCCGCTACCCGATCGCCGACCTGATGGGCGCCATCCACCGCTACATCGCCCGCACGGGTCGCCGCGTCTCCTTCGAGTACGCCCTGATGAAGGGCATCAACGACTCCGATGACACGGCCCGGGCCTTGGCCGATCTGCTCCGCGGTACCCTCTGCCACGTCAACGTCATCCCCCTCAACCCGGTCGACGTCCTCCCCTACGAGCGCCCCGACAAATCCGGCATCGACCGCTTCGCCGCCACCCTCCGCGCCGCCGGCATCCCCGCCACCGTCCGCTATTCCCGCGGCGTCGACATCGCCGCCGCCTGCGGCCAGTTGCGGGCCGACCACGCCGGGAGCGAATCGATCGAGAGTCCGACGTCCAATTGAGAAAGGGCGCCCACCCGAAATGCTCAGCGACGCCACCATGCGGTACGCGGAAGACCTCACCTCCGCGCTCCTCGGCCTGGATTCACTCTATGCGTCGGAACAGGGCAAAGCCGCGGGCGACGCGGGCGTCGACATGGAGCGCCTCGTCGTCCTCAACCTCTCGGATCGCCACTCTCCCGAGCCGTACGCGACTTACGCCGATGCCCGCAATCGCTTCGAAGAACTCCGGGAGCGGGCCACCGAACTGCCGGAAGCGGACCGCCGGATCTACTACGCGCAGACGTGCGTGAGTTCTCTCGCCTTCGCGCGCTGGCGCGAGCAGAGACTGGCATTCCCCGATCAGATCTCGCACTTCCTTCACGTCCCACCCGAACCGGCATCCGATGCCGAGCTCTCCTCCCTCTGCGCGGCGATGCACGACCTTCTGATCGAACTCGGCTACACCGGCGACTTGCGAACGCAGATCGCGGCCTGGGAGGCGCGGCAACGGGTGCCGGTCGACGAAGTCGAAGGCGTCCTGAACGCTTATCTTTCTGACGCCTGGGATCTCACCGCGGAACGCATGGACATCCCGGCGGAGAAGTCCGACGGCATGCGCGTCGAAACGGTCACCGGCGTACCCTACAACGCGATGTGCGACTACAAGCGGCGCCTGATCCGCCTCAACACCGATCCCATCCTGACCCGTCCCGGACTCCGGCACCTGGCCGTCCACGAGGGATACCCCGGCCACTACGTCCAGTTCAAACGGCGCGAGATCGGCTACGCCCGGGGCCGCTCACCCGCCGACGTCCTCCTCTCGGTCACCAATACCGCGGCCTCGCCCCCCTTCGAGGGGATCGCCGACGTCGGACTCGACGTCATCGGCTGGCAGACGGAATTGGACGACCGGTTGGCCGGTCTGCTGACCCGCCACCGAGCCGGTCTCGGTACCCGCGCCGCCTGGCGCCTGCACGCCCAGGGAATCGCACCGGAGGCGGTCCGCGACGAACTCCTCCGCGACGGTCTGGTCGGCGGTGAAGGCTGGGTCGACAACCGGATGCGCTACATCACCGGCCAGAACCGATCGGCACTGATCTGGTCCTACTGGCACGGCGAACCCGGCGTCCGCCCCGTCTGGGAGCGCGTTCGCCACGATCCGGCTCGCCGGTCGGCCTACTTCGCCTACGTCTACGACCGGATGCACTCTGCCGAGAGCATCGCGTTGTTCGACTACAGCGTCGACACCTGAATCGTCACATCCGGTCTGTCCCGCACCTCCGGCAGCAGCGCCGTTCCCAACCCCGGCGCAGTCGGCGCGAGGACGTGACCGCCCTCGACCTTGACGCCCTCGGTCGCGAGGTTGGGATAGGTCACGCGAAGATAGGCGCGAACGGTCTCCTGATAGACCGCGTTCGTCAGATTGATCGCGAGGTGGAGACCGGCGAAGAGCGTGAGCGGACCGGTGCAGTCGTGCAGCGCCACCGGCCGCTTCCAGGTCTCGGCCATTGTCGCGATCTTCTTGCTCTCCGTGATGCCGCCGGCCCAGGTCGGATCGATCATGACGATGTCGGCAGCGGCTTGCTCCAGCACCGGTTTGTACTCGTAGCGCGTCGTCAGGTATTCGCTGACCAGCAACGGGATCGACGTGCTCTGCCGCAACTCGGCGAGCGCACCGACGTCGTCCGCCCGCATCAGGTCCTCCAACCAATAGGGTCGGAACTCCTCCAACGCCTGCGCAATCTTCCGCGCCGCCGGCAGCGACCAGAAGCCGTGGCCCTCGACCATGATCTCCATCCGGTCACCGACCGCTTGCCGAATCTTCCGAAACGGTTCCAGACCGCGGTCGAGATCGGCGGTATCGATCCGTTGTCCGCCGAGTGCGCGGAGACCGGGATCGAAGGCACCGCGAAAGGTTCGCCAATCGTCGAACGTGCCGGGCGCATGCGCGATGTAGTCGAACGGCCAGATCTTCATCCCCGTAATCCCCTCTTCGAGGAGATCGATCGCCAACTCGTCGGCGCGGGTCATGAACGCGATCAGGTCCTCGTATCGCCCCTCGCCTCCGGCATCGGCACCGTAGGCCGACCCGCCGCGGGTTGGCCGCCCGTACGACGGACCGCCGCAGGTGTTGTAGGTCTTGATCCGGTCTCGCGCCGCGCCGCCGAGCAGTTGCCAGATCGGCAACCCGGCGGCCTGACCGAGGATGTCCCACAGCGCCACGTCGATCGCGGACAGCCCCCGAATCTCCGCTCCCTTCCCGGCGATGTGGGCGATCACCTCGTACAGCCGCCGCCAGTGCAGTTCGATCGCGAAGGCATCGTGCCCGAGCAGCATCGGCGCCGCGAACTGATGGACGAATCCGCGGACCGCATCGGTCATGTAGAACGTGTCGGCCCACCCGACCAGTCCCTCGTCGGTGTGCAGGGCGACGAACAGGACGTGCGGATAATCCGCCACGTGGATCGTTTCGATCTTGGTCAGCTTCAACGCGTTGCTCCCACGCGACGCCGAAAGGGTTTCGGCACGCGGATTCTATGAGGTCGGAGCAACCGTGGAAAGAGGTCAGCGGTTCGCCCCCCGCCGACCATCCGTCCAGACGAAAACGCCCTCGCGTTCGAGGTTCGCACGGACCAAGGGCGTACTGCCAATCGCCGTATACACCGTGCCGCTCCGCCGTCAGACCGGAGCAAGCGTCGGCCAAAACCCAGCAACGGCCCCACCAGGCGCCGTGTAAATTCTTGGCAATTCTGGGTTGACAATCTGGCACAGAGGGTGTACGTTAACCCCGTGCTCCGATGATTTGGTTGGTACTCGGAAGACGGTGGGTCATACCACAGTCGGATGGGAACGACCGGATTGTCGGAGCATATTTCTTTGTCCTGTTGCGCCATTGAGTTCGGCGACTGGGTCCGCAAAATCGTCGCGACCGCGAGTGGCTTTCCCGTTCACGATCGCCGGTCCGCCGAAAATGGCGCTGGGGTAGCTATGTCTGGGACATCGACCACAGCCTCGCCTGCCGAACAACGGCGTCACACCGACCCAGTACGAGCATCCACATCCCCCGTGCTGGCCGGTTGGTATCATCGCGGAACGAGTTTGGAAATGAGCCGGCTCGATACCCGACTCGAATGGAAAGGCTGAGCAGTGCGGGCGCTGCTAAGTGTCTACGACAAGCGTGGGATCGTCGAGTTCGCTCAGGCGTTGACGGCGACCGGATGGGAGATCGTCTCGACCGGCGGCACCCTGACGGCGTTGCGCGAAGCCGGACTTCCCGCGCTCTCCGTTGCCGAGGTCACCGGGTTCCCCGAGATCCTCGATGGTCGGGTCAAGACCCTGCACCCGAAGATCCACGGCGGTCTGCTCGCCCGGCGCGATCTGCCCGACCATCTCGCCTCCCTGGAGACCCATGGGATCGTGCCGTTCGACGTGCTCGCGGTCAATCTGTATCCCTTCGAGGCAACGGTGAGCGATCCCGACGTCGCCGAGATCGACGCCGTCGAGCAGATCGACATCGGCGGCCCGGCGATGCTTCGGGCCGCCGCGAAGAACTTTGCGACCGTCATCGTGGTGACCGACCCCGACGACTACGACGCGATCGTCCACGATATCGAGCACGGGGGACCGGCACACGACCGGCGCCGAGCCCTGGCCGCAAAGGCGTTTGCCCACACCGCCGCCTACGACACGCTCGTTTCGTCATACCTCGGGGGCGGCGCGCCGACCGGCGACGCCTGGCCGGAGGAAATTGCGTTCGCGGGACGGCACGCGCGATCCCTTCGCTACGGCGAAAATCCGCAGCAGCGCGGCGCCGCGTACCGGCGGTTGAGCGTCGGACGCCCGTACGTCGGCGTGCTCGATGCCCGGCAATTGGGCGGACCGGAACTCTCCTTCAACAATCTCCTCGATGCCGACGCGGCCTGGGGTGCGATCCAAGGCATCGAGGATCCGGCCGTGGCGATCGTCAAGCACACGATTCCCTGCGGTCTCGCGACGCGCCCGGATCTGGTCGAGGCTTTCGAGGCGGCGCTGGCCGGCGACCCGGTCTCGGCGTTCGGCGGTATCGTCGCCCTCAACCGTCCGGTCGATGCGCGAGTCGCGGCGCATCTGATCGAGACGCTGTTCCACGTCGTCATCGCCCCCGCGTTCGACGACGACGCACTCGCGCGGTTGACCCGCAAAAAGCAATTGAGACTGCTCGCGATACCCACCGACGCCAGGTCCGATTCGGATTCCGGCGCTCTGGATATCCGCCCCATTCGGGGCGGATTCCTGGTTCAGGATGCGGACACCCATTCGACCAACGACGCGTCCTGGCGCACGGTGACGCGACGTCCACCGTCTCCGACGGAATACGCCGACCTGCGCTTCGCCTGGGAAGCCGTTCGCCACGTGAAGTCGAACGCGATCGTGCTCGTCAACGATCGTGCCGTCGTCGGCGTCGGGGCCGGTCAACCCAATCGCGTCGAAAGCGTCCGCATCGCCGTCAAGACGGCCGGATACCGGGCCGCGGGATCGGTACTCGCCAGCGACGCGTTCTTCCCGTTCGCCGATGGTATGGAGGCTGCCCTGGCAGCCGGCGTGACGGCGGCGGTGCAACCCGGCGGGTCGGTCAAAGACGCCGAGGTGATCGCCGCGGTCGACGCGGCGGACGCGGCGATGGTCTTCACCGGCGTCCGCCATTTCCGCCACTGACCCGGCGCGCCTACGGCTCGGGAACACCCGCCGTCGCAGCCGTCCGATCGACGACGCGAGCAAGCCACAACTCGGGTCGTTTCACCTCTTCGAGGGTCGGCAACGACTCCGGTCCGTCCCAGACGCGTTTGGCGACGGCGTGACCGCGCTGCTCGACGATCGTATCGATGAACCGTTGACCGAGCCGGTATTGCTCCATCTTGATGTCGAGACCGGTGATGCGGGCGAAGAGTTGCTCGGCGACGGTCCGCTGGCGTTGGCGCTGTTCGAACTTGTGGGCGATGCCGTCGTAGCTCGGAAGGAGCGTTTTGCCGACCGCGTTCATCACGTGGTTGGAGTAGCCTTCGACGATGCACATCGTCGCCTGCATCTTCGCGAACAGCTCCCGTTGTTGCGGCGTCATGACGGCTTCGATCCAACTTTCGGTTCGCTCTCCGCTGCGCGCACGGTCGATGAAGACCTTCAGTCCGCGGAATCCCTGCTTGAGCTGTTCGGCATCCTGGCGCAGAAACTCGAAGTAGCTCTCCAGCAAGTCGTTGAAGTAGAGACGCACCCACGGGTGGGCCTCGAACTCGAACGCATGCGTCGTTTCGTGCAGCGCCAACCACATCCGGAACTCGTCCCGTGGCAACCCCAGGGTCTTCTCGACGACGCGGATGTTCGGCTCGACGTAATAGAGCTTGCCGGCCGAGACCGGTTCGCGACCCAGGAGGGCGAGGTCGTATTGACCGAGCACACGGCGCGCAAGGTAACCGAGGAGCAAGCCGAGTTCCGCGCTGACGACGGTCCGATTGAGGCCGCCCCACATCGCCGCGACGACGGTCCGACTGCCGCCGGTGTCGGGACTGAGCGCCTCGATCGGTGCCAACATGACCTTGAACGAATCGAGGTTGGCATTGACCCAATCGACGCGATCGAACGCGAACGTGCGCTCAAGGGTATCCGGAAGTTCGGTATCGGTATAGTCGCTCACGATGGGCACACAACGGCGAACGAGATCACGGTAGTAATCGTCCAGACGCGATCGTTCGACTGACGTCAGTGTCGCCCCGCGGTTCATATTCACCGCGATCCCGCGCGCCTGCTCCCAGTCGATGAGACCTTTCGCGGAGTCGGTCGGCCCGGCGCTCCGCAAACGTCCGCTGGCCCATGCTCCAACGGCCGCCCCCGCAAGGAGACCGGCCGCGATGAGCCTTCGGTCGACCGGAGATCGGCTTCGTCGACCAGCAGTTGTCACTTGGGATGTGCGGGGCACAAGACGTTCCTCTCTGATACAACCCTGACTTATTGCATGCGCTCCATGCCTTCGTGCTGCCTCGCTCCGGTGGTGCCGGCGCGAGCCTCCGGACTGTAGTCGTCGCACCGCCTTTTCGTCAATCGCACTTGAGCACCGTGCGCAGGGACACGGTACGGAGGCAACACAACGGGCCCCCTATCCGAAGACAGGAGGCCCGTTCGTGGTAACGGAGATGGTAGCGGGGGGGGGATTCGAACCCCCGGCCTTTGGGTTATGAGCCCAACGAGCTGCCGCTGCTCCACCCCGCGGCGGTGCCTGCGTGCGCGGCGGCGCGCGGGGCGCCGGGCCGCGGGGCGGGTCCCCGCGGCGCGCGGGCGGGCCCGC
>DATBFX010000132.1:0-15480 GCA_036558305.1 Thermomicrobiales bacterium
TGACGACCGAGATGAGTCGGTTCCACATCACTTCCAGTTGGATCGGATCGAGGCGACGTTCCGGGGCTACGGTCATGGGCACTACTCGCGTGGTGCTGCGCGGGGCGACCCGCGGGCGCCGCCCCGCGGGTCGGTCAAACACAGCCGGTCGCAGCCGACGCGGTCGAGGACGCGGTCGCCGAACCGGTAACCGGGCTACCTGCCGGTGATGAGGCTTTGGCGGACGAACTCGCGGCCGGCGACGCCGCCGGTGATCCGGCACCCGGGCTGGCCGCAGACGTCTGGGTGGCCGCCGGAGACGGCGGGCACGTCGGCAGCGGCGTGGAGGTTGGCGGTGCCGGTGTTGCCGTCGCCGTCGGCGGAACGACCGAGGGCACAGGCGGTACCGGTGTCGACGTCGGGGGCACGCGGGTCGCGGTCGGCGGCGCCGGCGTGGACGTCGGGGGCACCGGAGTCGCCGACGGAAGAATCTTGGTCGCGGTTGCGGTTGGCGGGATCGGAGTCGAGGTCGCGGTCGGTGCCGGCGTCGCCGTGCGGGTGGCGGTGGGCGGAACCGGCGTCGCTGTCGGCGGAACCGGGGTCGCGGTGGGAGAGGATGTCGCGGTCGGCGGCACAGGCGTCCTCGTCGCGGTAGCGGTCGCGGTCGGAGGAACCGGGGTCGAGGTGGCAGTCGGCGGGACTCGAGTCGCGGTGGACGTCGCTGTCGCGGTCGCGGTGCTCGTTGCGGTCGCGGTCGGCGGAACCGGCGTCGCAGTGGCTGTCGGCGGCTTCGGCGTCGCCGTTGGGGTTGCCGTAGCGGTGTGAGTCGCGGTCGCGGTGAGGGTTGCGGTCCGGGTGGCGGTCGCGGTGTGAGTGGCGGTATGGGTTGCGCTGGAAGTAGCGGTTGGCGTCGCCGTCGGTACCTTTGTTGGTGTTCGGGTTGCGGTTGCGGTTGCCGTCGATGTTGCCGTGTTCGTCGAAGTCGGTGCCGTTGTCTTCGTCGCCGTCGGAACCGGCGTGTCCGTCGGTTTGGTGGTTGCAGAGGACGCCGCGGTCGCCGACTTTGTCGCCGGCGGCACGACGATCAGTGTCGTCGGAATCGCCGACGCGCTTTGACTGGCGACGACGACCGGCGAAGCTGCCGTCGTCGCCGACTCGGTCGCTACCGGCGAGGTCGCTTGCGGCGATGCGACACCTTCGGGGCTGGCCGCGATCGTCGGCGCGATCTTCGTCGCCGTCGCGGTCGCTTCGACGATCGGAGAAGCGGCGACCGTCTCGGTCGACTTCGCGGTTGGGGAACCCGTCATCGCTTCCGTCACGCTCACGCCGGGGGTCGCTTCCACCGCCGGCGACGCGATCTCGTGCGTCGGAGACGTTTCGACGACCGGGGAACCGACCGCTCCGGTCTGAGCAACGGCCGGCGAAGCTTTCGCCGTCGGCGAGGCTGCTATTTCGGTTTTCACGACCTGGACCGCGGCACCGGTCGGGCTACCGGCCGGCGATGCGACCGGCGAGGCTTTTTGGGGCGTCGCCGCGGAGGCAGGAGTCGTCGCCGCTTGTGCCGGGGTCTGACTTGGCGCCTGAACGGTGGACCCGGTGGTCGCGACGGGCGTCTTTTCCTCATCCGACCGCCCGCAGGCCGCCAGGACCACCAGCGCCAGCGCGAAGACCGACGCAAACGTGCCCAAACGCGCGAGGTGTCGCCCGCGTCGCATGCCCTTCTCCCCATCCCGCTGCGAACCGGCGCGTCGCTTGCCCCTCACGAATCGACGCCGGATTCTCGCCAAGCCCGCCGTTGGGTTCCTGTGCAAATCCTAAGGTGCCTGGCGATTGTCCGCAAGCGAGTCGGGCGCTGACGCATCGTTGGCGCGACCGACGCCGATCCGAAGCGCGCCCCGGCGAAACGAGAGTTGGCGCGGAGGGCGTTCCTCCTCCGCGCCGTGTGAGATGTGGGTGGACCGTGCGATCAATCGGCCGTCGCCGCGGCGACGGCCGTCGCGAGTTCGTCCGGGCTGACTTTGCGGACTTCCTTGGAGACCGACAGGGAGTACCCGTCGGGATCCTTGATCGACCAGTCGCGGTGTCCCCAGAACTGGTCGGTCGGTTCCTGGACGACGGCGGCGCCGCTCCGCTTGGCGTGCGCGAATTCGTCGTCGATGTCGTCCTCGTCGCCCAGCGTGAAATAGAGGACGACGCCGTCGCCGGCGTGGTCGAGTCGATCCTGGCCTTGCGGGCCGAACATCAGGTTGACGTTGCCGCGCCGCACCGCGGCGTGGACAAGCTCGCCGTTCTCACCCGGCATCGTGATCGTGGTCTCGAAACCGAGCACGTCGTTGTAGAACCGCAACGTCTCGCGCATGTCCTTGACGGCAAGAATGGGATCCAGACTCTTCATGGGAGTGGGTCGCTCCTTTGTCCGTGGCGTATACGCCCGAGGGGTGAGCGCGGTCGGGTGCCCACCGTCAAGTGCGGGGCGGAACGACGCGCCGCGACGGACAATCTCGAGCTTGCCGCCTCGATTCCCGCCTGGCCGGCAGCGGCGGGATCTGGGCACGTCGTCTGCGCACGATAGAACAAGTGTCCTATCTCTGTCAAGCGGACGCGCGGCGAACAGCGCGATTACAACGAGAGCGCCACGACCAGGTTGAGCAGATCGTCGACCTGGACGCGGGCATTGGGGCCGATTACGGCCGTCGATTCCCGTTCTTCGACGATCGCGGGTCCGTGGAACCCATCGCCGGTGGCAAGCGCGTAGCGGTCGTACACCGGCACGGTTTCCCACAAACGCGTTTCCGGCAGGTAGATCGGGCGGGACCCTTTCCGCGCGGCCGTCGCGGCCACGGCTGCGCGCTTCCCGACTCGTGCGAGAGGAACCGTGGGCGTCGCCGCCGATACCACCAATCGCCAGTTGATCGCCTCGACCGGGTTGCCGGTCGCGACCCGCCCGTAGAGCGCCCGATAGACCTCCTCGAACCGTGCCGCGAGCACCGGCGTCGTGCTCGCATCCAGCCGACCCTCCGGAACGGCGACCAGGACTTGATGCCCCTGACCCACGTACCGCAACTCGGCCGTCCGCGTCACGACGATGTCCGCCTCGTGGGCTCCGGCGGTGCGGAGGATGGCGAATCCCTCCTGCTCCATTTCCCCAAATCGCGCGTTGACTTCGCTCCAATCGAGCGCGTCGAGGCGACTGTAGAAGCTGCGCACGAAGTCGAACGCCAGCGGAGCCACCAGGAACCCGACGGTACTCGTCACGCCGGCACCGAGCGGAACCACCAACACCGGGACCCGCAGGATCTCGGCGACCCGGAATGCATGGACCGGTCCCGCCCCGCCGAAGGCGAAAACGGGATAGGCGCGCGGGTCTTTGCCCTGCTCGATGGCGTGGATGCGCGCCGCGCTCGCCATCTGCTCGTTGACGACCTGGTGGATTCCCCAGGCCGTCTCGATCGTCCCCAGCCCGAGGCGCTCGCCGAGCGACGCGACCGCGCGTTCGGCCGCGTCGCGATCGAGCGACATCTGCCCGCCGAGGAAAAACTCCGGGTCGAGGTAGCCGAGCAGCAGATCGGCGTCGGTCACCGTCGGTTCGGTGCCGCCGCGACCGTAGCAGGCGGGGCCGGGATCGGCACCGGCACTGTCGGGCCCAACTTTGAGCAACCCGAGGGAATCGACCCGCGCGATGCTGCCGCCGCCGGCACCGATCTCGATCATCTCGATGACCGGCACCTTGATCGGCAACCCGCTCCCCTTCTTGAAGCGGTAGACGCGACTGACTTCGAACTCGGCGCTGACGGACGGTTTGCCGCCATCGATCAGGCAGCACTTGGCCGTGGTCCCGCCCATGTCGAACGAAAAGAGCGAGGGCCGACCGGTCAGTCGGCCGTAGTGGGCGGCGGCCAAGGCCCCCGCCGCCGGCCCCGATTCAACGAGGCGGATCGGATAGCGCGCCGCCGTTTCGACGGTGCCGATGCCGCCCGAAGAGAGCATGACGAAGAGCGGGCAATCGAGCCCGAGATCATGCAAACCCCGAACCAGTCGAGCAAGGTACCGGCTCACGAGCGGCCGCACGTAGACGTTGGCGATCGTCGTGCTCGCGCGCTCGAACTCCCGGATCTCCGGCACCACGTCGCCCGACGCGGAGACGACGAGGTCGGGAAGGCGCTCTTCGATCTCCGCGACCAACCGCCGCTCGTGCGCCGGATTCTGGTAGCTGTGGAGGAGGCAGACGGCCGCGGCCTCGATCCCCTCACCGTGGAGAAAGTCGACGGCGCGCGCGATTTCGGCGGAATTGAGGGCCGTCAATACGGTGCCGTCTGAGAGCACCCGCTCGTCGATCTCAAACCGGAGGGAGCGGGGCACCAGCGGTTTGGGCAACTCCAGGAAGAGATCGTAGAGATCGTAGCGATGCTCGCGCCCGATCTCGACCGCGTCGCGAAATCCCTTCGTCGTCACGAGTGCGGTCCGGGCGCCCTTACGTTCGATCAGGGCGTTGGTGACGAGCGTCGTCCCGTGGACGATCTGACCGACCTCCTCCGGCCGGCGCGCCGCAGAATCGAGGAGGAGTCGGACACCGTCCTGGACGGCGCGCGACGGGTCGTCCGGCGTCGTGAGGACCTTGCCGAGGAAGAAGTCGCCGGAATCGCCGTCGACCAGGAGGAGATCGGTGAAGGTGCCGCCGATGTCGACGCCGATGCGAAGCGACGCGCGGTACGCCCGAACCTCTTTACGAGCCACTGACACACGCCTCTCCTCACGCGGCAACCACTCCGGCGGTGCATCCTACCCTACGATTCGCCGGTCGAGAAGACCGGGCGTATTCGATTCCGGCAGACCCGTCTTCGACAAGATTCGTGAACGGTTCTGCGATTCGTTTGCATCCATCGGACCGGTCGTCGATGCTACCGCAATGTTGGCCGAACCGACGACGGACAGGACAGTCGGCGGTGACGTGTCCGGTGCGCCGGACACCTGGCCGCTGACCGCGCGCGAGGCGGCTCTGGCGCTCGGCGTGAGTGAGCGTACGATCCGGCGCGCCATCGCCCGCGGCGAACTCGCCGCGACCAAGCGTGCCGGTGTTTACCGGATCGCGCTGGCGGACCTCGATTGCTATCGACAGGGGGGTCGCGTCGACGTCCTGCGCGCGCCCCCGGCGCACCGCGACCCGCCCCGGCTGCTCTCCTTCCCCGACCGGGAGGACGCATTCGGGCCCATGGTTCCCCGCCCGCGCACAAATCTGATCGGGCGAGAGCGTGACCTTGCCGCCGTCGCTGCGTTGCTGCTCCGCGCCGACGTGGGGGTCCTGACCCTGACCGGCCCCGGCGGGGTGGGCAGGACTCGGCTGGCGCTGGCGGTCGCAACGGAGGTCGCCGAGGCGTTTCCGGACGGTGTGTGGTTCGTCAGTCTCGCACAGATCCGTGATCCCGCGCTCGTTGCCCCCACGATCGCCCAGGCCCTCGGCGTCCGCGAAGGAGGGGACCGGAGGCTCGTCGAGCGGATCGCCGCGTTCATCGGCGATAAGCGTCTCCTGCTGCTGCTCGACAACTTCGAGCAGGTTGTGGAGGCGGCACCGGTGGTGGCCGACCTGCTCCGCTGCTGCCCGGGACTGACCGTGCTCGCGACGAGCCGGATGCGGCTGAGCATCGGCGAGGAGCACGAGCGTGCCGTGCCCCCGCTGGGGTTGACCGCGGCAAACGCGGCGCTCTCGGTCGACGACGCGATTGCCTCCGAGGCGGTCCGCCTGTTCGCCGTACGCGCGCAGACGACCCGCCACGACTTCGCGGTTACGCCCGAGAACGCGGCGACCGTTGCCGCCGTCTGCCGCCGCCTCGACGGGCTTCCCCTGGCGATCGAATTGGCGGCGGCGCGGATCAAACTCCTGACGCCGGCGGAGTTGCTGGAACGGTTGGAGCCGCGGCTGCCGCTCCTGACCGGCGGCGCCCGCGACGTCCCGGCGCACCAACAGACCATGCGCGGCACGATCGCCTGGAGCCACGATCTGCTCGCCGAGGACGAGCAGGTCCTCTTCCGACGGTTGGCGGTCTTCGTCGGCGGCTTCACCTTGGACGCGGCCGAAGCCGTCTGCGGGACGGAGGGGGCAGGGGGCAGGGGGCAGGGGGCAGGAGCACGATCCGCTGAGCCCTGTCCCCCGACCCCTGCCCCCTCCGTCTTCGATGGGCTCGGCGCGCTGGTAGACAAGAGTCTGCTGCAAACGGAGACGAGTGCGGTCGGGGAGAGCCGCTACGCGATGCTGGAGACGGTGCGCGAGTTCGGGCTGGAGCGGTTGCGGGCGAGTGGCGAAGAGGGCGCGATCCGCGACGCGCACGCCGGCCACTTTCTTGCCCTGGCGGAGCAGGCCGAACCGGCGGCAAAGGGACCCGACCAAGGGAAGTGGATGGCGCGCCTCGACGCCGAGCAGGCCAACCTGGACGCGGCGCTGGACTGGTTCGAAGAGCGGCGAGACATCGAGCGGGCGCTCCGGCTGGCGAGTGCGCTCAACGCGCACTGGTACGAACGCGGCCATCTGACAGAAGGCCGGCGCCGGTTGGATGACCTGCTTGCCGTCGCCACGGACGAGGTCTCGGCCGCCGTGCGGATCGAGGCGTACCAAGGCGCCGGTCACTTCGCCCAGAAGATGGGGGATCAGGAGAAGGCGCGGAGATATTACGAAGCCTGTCTGGCCCTCGCACGGGAGGCGAACGACCGGCGGCGGATGGCCCGGGCGCTCATCACCCTCGGCCACCAGGCGCACCAGCGGAACGATGTCGGACGCTCGGAGGTCTGCCTGTCGGAGGCGCTATCGCTGTCTCGCCAACTCGGGGATCGCTGGCACGAAGCCTGGGCATCGGGCCATCTGGGCGAGTTGGCTTCCGACCTGGGCGACCACACGACGGCCATTGCACTCTGGCAGCAAGCCGTCGCGCTTTTTGATCTGCTCGGGGATCGCTCGTACGGTGCCTGGAGTCTCCGTGGTCTCGCCTCCGCCGTCTGTCGCGGTGGCGAACCGGAGCGGGCGATCCCGCTCGCGGAGGAGGCCCTCGCGGTCTTGGGCGACCTGGGCATTAAGGTCCAATATGCCAGCACGCTCCGCGTCCTCGGCGAGGCAGTCCTGGAACAGGGCGATCTGGTACGCGCCGCCGCCATTTACGAAGAGGCCCTCCTCCTGCTCAATCATCTCGCTCACCGGTGGCTCCAGATCGTGTGCGCGTTTGGCGTGGCAAGGCTTGCCGGAATGCTCGGCCAGGCCGAACGGGCGGCCCGCCTGCTGGCGGCGCAAGAACCGCTGCGCGCGGCGCTCGGCTTCGCCCTGCCCCCGTTCGAGCAGCCCGCCTACACCCGCGCCGTCGATGCCGCGCGTGCGGCGCTCGGGGAAGCGGTCTTCGCGGCAAACTGGCAGGAAGGGCGGAACCTGTCGATCGACCAGGTGATCGCCGAGGCATTCGCGGTCGTCACCGACCCCATCCCGACCACCGCCCCGGCTACCCGCCACCTCCTGACGCGCCGCGAGCGGGAGGTCCTGAACTTGCTGGTCGAGGGCCGCTCCGACCGCGAGATCGCCGAGGCGCTATCGATCGGCCGGCGGACGGTCGAGACCCACGTCGCCGCCATCCTCAACAAACTGGGACTCGACTCCCGCACCGCGGTCGCCGCCTACGCCGTCCGCCATGGCCTCGCCTGATCCACGCGATCAGGACAACGCAAGTCGGCGGCGTTGCGGTCTCCGTAGCCCTACGGAGACCGGCGTCTCCTGAGGTCCCCTAAGAAATCCGTGGTCTCCGCGATGTGCCTGGCCCGGTGCTCCCGCACGATGGAACAGTCCCGGCACCGGTCCGGTCGTTCGTCTCATTGTTTTCGCCATCGCCACGACTCGGAGCCCACCCATGCGACGCACATTCGTCCCCATTGCGTTGGCCCTCGCCCTTGCGACCGGCGCCGTCGTTGCCGAGCTTCGCCTGTTCGTCATCGACCCCGCCGGTGCCGACGGTGCCTCGGTTCGCACCACCGCCAACGCCGCGACCGTCCGGCGCTTCTACGACGGCATCAACCAGACGCTGAGCACCGGCGATTCGACGCTCCTGACCCGGTTCGTGGCGGCTGGGTTCGTCGACGACACGGTTCGCCCCGGCGTCACACCCGATCGATCTGGATTGATTCGCTACGTGCAGGCGCTCCACGCGTCGGAGCCCGGTCTCTGGCTGACGGTGCTCGACACCGTCGTCGAGGACGACCGCGTTGTCGCCCACGTCCGGGTCGAGGGGGCAGACGATGTGCCGCACGCTGGTCTGCCCGCGGTCACCGGCCGCGTCTGGGGCACAATCGACGTCTTCCGCGTCCGGTCGGACCGCATCGTCGAGCACTGGAGCGACGACGTCGGGCTCGGGATGAGCGTACCGCTCCTGGTAGCGACGGTGCCGGTGGACTTGCCGAGCAACAAAATGGCAGAGGCCGGCCGTCAGACCTTTCCGGCTGGCGCCGGCGACCGGCGTTGGGTCTGGGGGCCCACGGGGATGATCGTCGAGGTTGGCGCACTCACCTTCGCCCTCGACGGCAACTCGGCCCGGGCCGCGATGGTCACGCGGGCGAGCGGTGAGCGATCTTCGCTTCCGCCGGGTGGTGCCGCCCGGCTCGGAGCGGGCGACTCGCTGATTCTCGCCAGAGGCAGCCTCTACGAGCTCCGAAACGACGGCGCGACGCCGGCGGTCGCCTTCACCTTTTGGTCGGGACCCGCGACGATTCCTCGCGAGACCGACGAGGAGAAGGCCGGTGGCATCCCGGTTGTCGTCCCACAAGAATTGCAGGCCGCCGCGTCGGCGCCACGAGCAACCTACGAGGCCTTGGCGGGTGGCCAGCCGGTTGCCTTCCCCGCCGACAGCGCAACGCTCGCGATCGGGCGCATCGCTCTCACGTCCGGGGCAGCGCTTGCCCGGCACAAAGTCGCAAACGCCGAGTTCGCGTACGTCGAGGCGGGGAGTCTCGCCCTGATGGTCGAAAGCGGCGGGGTTTGGGTCGGGACTGGCTCCGGCAACGCGACGCGCGCGGCGGCGAACGCGTCCGTGACGGCCGGAGTGGGCCTGATGTTCGACGCCGGTACGACGGTCGCGTTCGCCCCGGCAGGAAACGAACCACTGGTCGTGTTTGTTGTGACCATCGGCCCGGCACTCGACGGAATTCCGATGTCGACCGACAAAGGGTCGTAATCGGCGAAGGGGTGCCCATTACGCTCGCGGGCATCCCGTCCGTCGTAGGGGAGGGACCCGTGCCCTCCCATCGGCCGAAGGGCCGATAACCCGCGGACAACTCCTCAGCGTGTTGAAAAAGGGATGACAGGAATGAGGCAGGGAGCCGGGCCGACTCGCGGGTACGGCAACGCCCCATTCACCTCACTGGCACGGGGGCCGGTCGCGCTGCCGGCAGGACCACCCCGGCCGCCCCGCTCGGCCACGGGCGGCGGCCCCAGCCTGCCCGGCTCAGCAGCCGCTTCAGGTTCTGCCCCGCCGCCACCAAGAGGGCCTCGCCGTTGACCTTCTCCAGGCCGCGCAGCCGGAACCGCCGCAGCCCGTGCCAGTCCTTCGCCTCGGCGAAGAGCGGCTCCACCCAGACCTGCCGTTTCCGGATCGCCTTCTGGTAGGCCGGCGTCGCGTGGTAGCCCCGCACCCGCTCCAAGTACGCCTCGTCGTAACTCCGGTGGACGCGCCGACTGCTGGCGCCGGTGGTACACCGCGGGCGGAGGGCGCAACCCCGGCACGTCGCCACCTCCGCCTGGTACGCCCGCACCCGCTCGCCGGCCTTGACGTTGCGAAAGGTCAGCAGTTGGTCCCCCGGGCACCGGTGGCTGTCGGTGGCCGGATCGTCGGCAAACTCGTCGCGCCGGAAGATGCCGGGTGGGTGCGGCCCACTGGGCAAGGGGACGTAGGCGCGGATGCCCCCGTCCTCGACGGCGACGGTGTTCTCCAGGGTGCCGTAGGTGGTGTCGCCGGTCACCAGGCGGGGCCGCAGCTTCCAGCGAAAGCAGACCCGCCACAGCAAGTCCTGCATCGGCTGGTTTTCCATGACCTCCGCCGGCGTCACCAGGGCAGCCAGCACGATCCGCGCCTCGCCGCCGTCGACAACATAGTGATCATGAAAGCCCAGGTGCGTACGTCCAGACGTCTGCCACACCGGCGAGGCGTCCGGGTCGGTCGTGCTCACGCGATAGTCGGCCGTGCGCCGGTGGTGCCCACGCACCGTGCCCCGATCGGGTCGCCCCGCCCCGCCGATCCAGTCGTGGCGCGCGGCCGCGGCGGCAGCCAGGTCGGCCCGCGCCGCCGCCGTCAACGCGACCGGCAACGGCGTCGGGGCCAGCGCGGTCGCGCCTGTGATGCCACCGTCGTCCTCGCCTCCGTCCTCGTCACCACCCGCATCGCCACCCGCTTCGGTCTCGATGAAGAGGTGGCCAAGGTGGGCCTCGACGGCGAAGCGCGGCGTGATCGAATCGAGCGAGGCGTTCGCCGCGACCTTGGTGGCGTCGACGTACAACTCCTTGCCCCAGACCAACCCCGCCGCGATGCACTGCTCGACGATCGCCTCAAAGAAGCGGCGGAACACGTCCAAGCCGTAGCGGTCCCGGAGGCGATTGAGGCTCGAATGGTCGGGCAAGGGCTCGGTCAAATCGTAGCCCAGGTACCAGCGCAGGCTGAGGCGGTCGGCCACGACCCGCATGAACTGGCGCTCGGAGCGCAGGCCCTCAAAGAAGAGGACGAGTTGCAGCTTGAAGAAGACGACAGGGTCAATCGAGGGCCGGCCGGTGTCGGCGTACGCGCCCCTGACCAACTCGCGGACGAAGCCCAGGTCGAGCGTGCGCTCCAGGTGCCGGTAGAAGTGCTCCGAGGGGATCAGGTCGTCGAGGGACACCGGGGGCAACGGCCCGAACGCCCGCTCCTTGCTGCCCATCACGGCCGGCCGCTCCTTCCGCGTGGCGGGTCAGCCGAAGGATCGGCATCCTCTCATCCGGCAGGCCCCGATTCAACGGGCCGGGCCGTGTGCGAGACGCGGTTGCGCGCGCTTCATCGACCTGGCATGATGCGACTGGAGTGCGGCGGACGAGGCGGAGGGTGCTGGGGATGGAGGAGCCGGAGTACGAGTACTGGGGACTCATCGCCAGCAGTTGGGATCTGCTGCGCGGCGACACGAGCGACTGGGGCGACCGCCACCGCTATCGGGAGCTGATCGCGCAGTACGGCCAGCCCGCGCTCGACGTCGGCTGCGGGACCGGGCGGCTTCTGCTCGATTACCTGGGGGCCGGGATCGACGTCGACGGCGTCGACAACTCGCCGGAGATGCTCGCCCGCTGCCGCGCGAAGGCCGAGCAGCTCGGCCTGCATCCCACCCTCTACCAGCAGCAGATGGAGACGCTGGAGCTCCCCCGCCGCTACCGGACCATCCTCGTGCCGTCGAGTTCGTTCCAGTTGGTGACCGACGCCGACGCGGCCGCGGCGGCGATGCGGCGGTTCCTGGTCCATCTCGAGCCGGGCGGGGCCGTGGCGATGTCGTTCATGGCGCTCTGGGAGGAGGGCGACCCGCTGGAGACGCCGTGGCGGATGGTGGCCGAGCGGGTCCGGCCCGGGGACGGCGCGCTGGTGCGGCGCTGGGGCCGCTCCCGGTACGAGCCGGACCGGCAGTTGGAGCACACCGAGGACCGCTACGAGGTGGTCCGCGACGGCGAGGTGATCGCGGAGGAGATGCACCGGCGCTCGCCCGCGACCCGCGAGTACACGCACGCCCAGGTGCGGGACCTCTACGAGGGAGCGGGTTTCGTCGACGTCCGGCTCTTCCGCGAGTGGAGCGCCACGCCGGCCTCGGCGGCCGATGCCATCGTCGTGGCGGTCGGGACGAAGGCGGCGCCCGACTGACCCGCCGCTCCCCGAACCCGCTCCCCTGGGAGTTTTTCAACGAGCTGTCCCCTCAACCGGCGCTGGCAACGGGAGGCGTGCCGACCGCCCGCCGCCCGAACGGCATCATCGGCCTGTCGAACGTCGACTCTACGGTGGCCGCCGCGAAAAAGCCGACGCAGCGAGCCGTTTCACCGCTAACGTTGCGCACCCCGTGTGGCACCATCGCCGGGATCAGCGCCGCCTGCCCCGCCGTCAGCCGGCCCGTTTCATCGCCCAGCGTGGCCTCGACGGTTCCGGCCAGGATGAGGAGGATCTCTTCGGCGCTGTCGGTGTGCGTGCCGAGAAAGTGTCCCGGTTCGACCTCAAAGTAGACAACGGCGGAGCTCTCGTTGCCGGTGGCGGCGTAGAAGGGAAAGTGGACGGCGATGCGCATCGCCGGGTCATCCTCGTACCAGGCAGTGAGCAGTTCGAGAGCGGCGAGATCGGCCGTCTGCATAGCGACTCTCCTTCGGGTATGCGTTGCCAACGACGAGACCGCCAACGGTTACGCGCTTGGTGGCGCGAACAGCTCGAGCTGGATGTTGTCTGGGTCGCGAAACACGAGGATCGAACCGAAGTGGCGGTCCTCGATCGGGGACTGGGTGCAGGGTCGATCGGCAGCAGGCGCCCGCACGACCCCCAGCGCATCCAGGTGGGTCTGCCAGACTTCGAGATCGGCTCGCCCAGGAACCCGCAGACCGACGTGGTCGAGACCGGTCCGCGTCTCGGCGAACCGTTCGCCACCGTTGGCGTCGTGCCGGTGCAGCGCGAAGACCAGTCCGAAGTCGTCGTCGGCGAGGATCTTGCCCGTGCCGCCCGGATGCGGCACCTCCATCCGGAACGCGACCCCAAACACCCGCTCGTACCAGGGGATGCTGACGTTGAGGTCGGTGACCGTGATGGCAACGTGGTGAAGACTGGGGCGGGTGATGGCGGGCATCTCGGTCTCCATTTCGTGGACTGCGCAACGTTACGGTTTCGTGGCTGGTGCCCGGTCTCTACGATTGCTGGCCCTCCCCCGGCTCGCCCGGATTAGTGCGGACTGGGCCGCCCGGCCGCGGTGCCCAGGCGGCGCGGAACAGTGCGAGCGCGGCAGGAATCAGCCCGCCGTAGCGACCGACGCCGACGGGAGCCTGTGGCTCGTTGGCCATGTGCTGGGACGTGAGGCCATGTGCGACGGCAATGACCAAATCCCGCGCCTGGGGAATCGGCACGTCCAGCACGATCTGCCCGGCGGCGACAGCATCGGCCAGGATCCCTTCGAGCCTGGGCAAAAGACCGAAGCTTTCGCGCAGACTCTCTTCGGACGGGACGAACCCAGGCACCGGGCGCTCGATGGCGAGTTGGTAGAGGTCGGGGTTTTCCTGCGCGAACCGCATATAGGTCTCCAAGAGGGCACGGAGTCGTCCCCAGACGTCGTCGCGCGGATCATCGGAGGCAAGCCGGTAGGAGGCATAGAGCCGGACACCTATGGCGAAAAGTGCGTCGTAGAGGGCCATCTTGCTCGGGAAGTAGGCGTAGAGGGACGGGGCCTGCATTCGGATACGACGCGCCACCTCGCGCAGGCTCAGCGCCGCCACACCCTGCTCACGCATCACCGCACGTGATGCGTCCAGGATCATCTGCCGAACCTCTTCGCGGTTCCGTTGGCGCCGCTCCTCGGGGGAGAGGATCTGCGCCGTGTCCGGCGTCGGCGACATGGCACCCTCCGTCGATCGCCATGTTAGATCAATGGAACATCGTTACATATGACTAACGCCGTTAGTTTTGACTATGATCATATCCATGACCGTGCGCCTTGTCAAGCCCCCACGCACACCCTGCAGTAAGGTGTGTGCGTCAGAGTTTTCGGCGGTAGGATAGCGGGGCGTGTGTTGTTGAAGGCCGTGACGGAGGAGCCCCGCCATGTGGACGCCGGAGATCGAGGGGGAGTGGACACAACTGACGACCGAGGTCCTGGCCGAGGTGGGTGCCTGGCGGGCGGCGAACCCGCGGGCGACGCTGGCGGAGATCGAGCGGGAGGTCGACGTCCGGCTGGCGACGGCGCGGGCCAAGCTCCTCGAAGCGGCGGCCGCGGCGGGCCCAGGCGGTGATCCGGCCCTGACCGACCGACCGACGTGTCCGTCGTGTGGGGCGGTGCTGGTGGTGGAGGGAGCGCGGACGCGGCGGTTGCGGACGACGCACGAGCAGGAGATCGCGCTGAGGCGGCGCTACGCCCGGTGCCCGGCCTGCGGCACCGGGGTTTTTCCCCCTGGATGAGGTCTTGGCGCTGGTGCCGGGGCGGCTGACTCCCTGGTTGGCCGAGGGGCTGGCGCGGGCGGGCACCAACGCCCCGTTCGGGGAGGCCTGCCGGCTGGTGGCCCACTTCACCGGGACGACCGTGGCCGCGGCGACGGCGCGGCGCCTGACCGAGGCGGCGGGGGCGGCCTGGGTGCAGTTGGAGTTGGCGGCGACCGCCCGGCTCGAGGCGGACCCCGGTGGGGCGGCCGCGGGCCCCGCCGCCGCCGGCGACGTGCAGCAACTCAGTGTCGACGGCGTCTTCGCCCCCCTGGTGGGCGGGGAGTGGCGCGAGGTCAAGCTGGTGACACTCGGCGACGTGGTGGTCACGGGCGAGGAGATCCACACGACCGCCCTTTCCTATTTTGCCCGGATGACCGACCACGAGACCTTCGGGCGGCAGGCGCTGGCCGAACTGCACCGGCGGGGGACGTTTGCCGTGCCGACGGTGGTGGCGGTGGCGGACGGGGCGGACTGGATTCAGGGCTTCGTCGACCTGCACCGACCGGACGCGGTGCGGGTGCTCGACTTCGCCCACGCTTTGGGCTACCTGGCCGCGGCGGCGCGGGAAGCGACCGGGGCGGGCACGGCGGCGACCAGCGAGTGGCTGGCGACCTGGGCGCACGAACTGCGGCACGGCACGCCGGCGAAGGTGCTGGCGGCATTGGCGGAGTTGCCGGCCGGAGAGGCCCGCGACGAGGCGGTGGGCTACCTGGAGGCGCGGCGGGAGCGGATCCGCTACGCGGCGTTTGCCGCCGCCGGCTATCCGCTCGGCAGCGGCTGCGCCGAGAGCGCGGCCAAGACCGTGGTGCAGGCGCGGCTGTGCGGCGGGGGGATGCGGTGGGCGCCCGACCACGTTGACCCCATGCTCGGTCTGCGCACAGTGCTGTGTGGCGATCGCTGGGACGAGGTCTGGCCGCAGATCGCCGGCCAGTTGCGGACCCAGGCGCGGCTGGCCGGCGCCGATCGCCGCGCCGCTCGCTTGGCGCGGTCCGCTCCGCCGCCTCAGGTGTCGGTGCCGCCGCCCCCGCCGCCCATCCCGAGCGCCTCGCCGACCCGTCCCCAACTCGTCGTCAACGGTCGCCCGACGAAGGACCACCCCTGGAAGCGTGGCCTGCGCGCCCGCCGCCCAGGCCACCTCGACCCACCCGCTCTCCGAAAACTCTGACGCGCACACGACGGCGGCGAACCCATTGACAGGTGCCCTTCGGTCACGTAGTCTACGGACCGGCGGGGTAGGCCTGCCGTAGGAAGGGCCAGACTGTGACCCGTTACTGGGTGCCAAACAGGATCGGCATCGGTGCTCCGTTCGCGGAGC
>DATBFX010000133.1:0-1923 GCA_036558305.1 Thermomicrobiales bacterium
GTGCGGCGCGGTCGTCCGGCGGAACACGGACGAGGGCGTGACCTGGCTCCACTCCTACGTCTCGGACGACGGGAACCGCACGTTCTGCGTCTACGACGGGCCGAGCCCGGAGGCGATCCGCAAGGCGGCGGCGGTGAACGAACTGCCCGTCGACCGGATCACCCGGATCAGCGTGCTCGATCCGTACTTCCGGCTCTGAGCCGCGGCAGCGCGGGCACCCGATCCGGGTGCCCGCGCCCCCGTCTTGTGGCTCTCGCCGGCTTCTGCCAAGCTCGGCTGTGTGCTGCGCCCTCGCCTCGTCGTTGTTCTGGCCGTCGCTGCGATCGCCGGAACCGCGGCGGCACAGGCCGCGCACGGTGGCGGGTCGGCCGGGGCGCAGCTGCGAATCGTCGCCCTGGGCGACTCCGACACGACCGGTAGCGGCGATCCCACCGGCGCCGGCTGGGTCGGTCGCTACGGTCGGTTGCTCCATCAGAGGCTTGGCATCGAGACCCGTGTCACGAACCTGGCGGTCGACGGGACGACCAGCAGCCGCCTCCTCGCCGCGGCGCGGTCGAATTCGGCGATGCGGAGAACGATCGCCGCAGCGGATGTCGTCCTCATCGGGATCGGCGGCGCTGACCTCAACGCCGGGGACGATCGTTGGCAGTCCGGAAGCTGCCGTGGCAAGGCCTGCTATGCAGCCGATCTGAGGGCGTTCGCGCGCAACTTGGAGGCGACCGTCGCCACCGTCGCGAAGCTGCGCCGGGGCAAGAAGACCGTGTTGCGGGCGATCACTCTTCCGAATGCGCTGACGGGTGCCGAGGATGCGATCCCCGGCTTCCTCAAGCCGGTTGCGACGAGCATCGGCGTCTTCCAATCGAACGCGCTTCGGCGGGCGATCTGCGCAAGCATGACGCGGCACGCAGGCCGCTGCGTCGACGTCTATCGGGTCTTCAACGGAGCGAATGGACGGGCAAACGCGTACAAGAAAGGGCTGCTCAACCACACCGATTGCTGCTATCCGAGCGCCATGGGACAGCAGCTGATTGCGGAGCTGCTTCTGCGGACAGGCCTGAAGCCGGTTCGCTGAAACCTCGGCCGGCCTCTTGGCGTCTCGACGCCTCCTCAGGGCGGCGGCGGAGAGGGTCGACGGCGTCGCGTAGACCGCGTCCCGCACCGGGTCGAGCGTCTGCCCGGACGCAAGCGTCAGCCACGCGTCCGGTCTCGGGGTTCACCCTCCGCCTGCGTCCACGGTAGGCAGGCGGAGGGCGGTCGAGCTTTCCGCCGGCCGACCCGGTACAGATCCGGCGCGGCCTCGTGCGTGATCAGTGCGGCTGCGGCACGATCCGGATGTACGGCTTCGGCTCTTCCCACTCGCCGAAGATCTCCTTCGCCTCGTCGTTCGAGACGGAGCCGGCGATGATCACGTCCTCGCCCTGCTGCCAGTTCACCGGCGTCGAGACCTTGTGGGTCGCGGTCAGCTGGAGCGAGTCGATCACGCGGATGACCTCGTCGAAATTGCGGCCGGTCGTCATCGGGTAGACGAGGATCAGCTTGACCTTCTTGTCAGGGCCGATCACGAAGACGTTGCGGACGGTCTGGTTGTCGGCCGGGGTGCGCGCCTTGGCGTCGCCGGAGACGTCGCCGGCGAGCATTCCATACGCCTTGGCGATCTCGAAGTCGTCGTCGCCGATGATCGGGTAGTTGGGCGCCGTGCCCTGGGTCTCCTCGATGTCCTTCGCCCAGGCCTCGTGGTCGCCGGTCGAGTCGACCGAGAGGCCGATGATCTTCACGTTGCGCCTGTCGAACTCCGGCTTGACCTTGGCCATGTAGCCGAGCTCGGTCGTGCACACCGGGGTGAAGTCCTTCGGGTGCGAGAACAGCACCGCCCAGGAGTCGCCGATCCAGTCGTGGAAGTCGATCACGCCCTCGGTGGTCTGG
>DATBFX010000134.1:0-1684 GCA_036558305.1 Thermomicrobiales bacterium
CAGTTCCGCCAGGACTTCGCGATCACCTATGGCAAACAGATGGCGGGCAATGTGCTTTCCGCCTTGCCCGCGATCATTGTCTTCCTGCTCGCGCAGAGGATGATCATCCGCTCGATCACGCTGACCGGGATCAAGGGGTAAGCGAGGGGTCAGGGGTCAGGGGTCAGGGGTCAGTTCAAGTACGGCTTTGCTGCCCCCTGACCCCCGCCCCCTGACCCCTAAGAAGGGAAGCAAGGGCGTGCAAACGGCAAGGCTGGTCGTGGATCGAGATTTCCGAGTTGGCGAGATCGACCCGCGCCTGTACGGGGCGTTTCTCGAGCACCTGGGACGGGCGGTCTACGGGGGGATCTACGAACCGGACCATCCGACGGCGGACGAGTGCGGGTTTCGGCAGGACGTGCTGGCGCTCGTCCGCGAACTCGACGTGCCGATCGTCCGCTACCCGGGAGGCAACTTCGTCTCCGGCTACAACTGGGAGGACGGGGTTGGGCCGGTCAAAGAGCGACCGCGGCGGCTGGAGCTGGCCTGGAAGTCGGTGGAGACGAACGAGGTCGGCACGAACGAGTTTGCGGCCTGGACGAAGCGCGCGGGCGCCGACGTGATCATGGCGACGAATCTCGGGACGCGGGGCATCGACGCGGCGCGGAATCTGGTCGAGTACTGCAACCATCCGGACGGGACGTACTGGAGCGATCTGCGGATCTCGCACGGCGCCCGGGACCCGCACGGGATCAAGGTCTGGTGTCTCGGCAACGAGATGGACGGACCGTGGCAGATGGGGCAGAAGACGGCGGACGAATACGGTCGGGTGGCGATCGAAGCGGCGAAGGTGATGAAGCTGGTCGATCCGACGATCGAGTTGGTCGCCTGCGGCAGTTCGCACCCGCGGATGGCGACCTATCCGCAATGGGAAAAGACCGTCCTCGAACACACCTACGACGCGGTCGACTACATCTCCCTTCACATCTACCTGCGCTGGTTGGAGGGCGACCTGGGGACGTTCCTGGCGCAGTCGCTCGAGATGGAGGAATACATCGAGACGGTGGTCGCGACCTGCGACTACGTGCGGGCGAAGAAGCGGTCGGCGAAGCGGGTGAATCTCTCCTTCGACGAATGGAACGTCTGGTATCACTCGCGGGAATTCGATCGGGTGTACCAGCGGACGCGGCCATGGGAGGTTGCACCACCGCTGACGGAAGAGGCGTACACCCTCGCGGACGCGCTGGTCGTGGGGTGCATGCTGATCGGACTCCTCAAACACGCGGACCGGGTCAAGATCGGCTGCCTCGCCCAATTGGTCAACGCGATCGCCCCGATTCAGACCGCGACCGGCGGCGGTGTCTGGCGACAGACGACGTACTTTCCGTTTCTCCATGCCTCCCGCTACGGGCGCGGGGTGGCGCTGGACGTTCGGCTCACCTCACCGACGTACGAGACCGCATCTTACGGGCCGGTGCCGATGCTGGCGGCGACGGCGACGCTGGACGAGGAGACGGACCGGTTGACGATCTTTGCGGTCAACCGGGGTCAGACGGACGGTCTGCCAATCGAAGGCGATTTGCGCTGCTTCACGGGTTACGAGGTAGAGGAACACATCGTGCTCGAACACGCCGATCCGGCGGCGCGGAACACGATTGAGCGACCGGACGAGGTCTCGCCGCACAAACGCGGCGACGCGGCGATG